>SPCU01000003.1 GCA_004525545.1 Methanomassiliicoccus sp.
GGACTTGGAAGCCAGAACCGCCTTTTCGTAATCCTCCATGGAAGCGTTCCGAGGATCGAAACGCGAAGGAGGGTAGGCGTACTCCGCACCAATGATCACGTCTCGGTGC
The DNA here is from genome assembly GCA_004525545.1 of Methanomassiliicoccus sp. Lineage (GTDB taxonomy): Archaea > Thermoplasmatota > Thermoplasmata > Methanomassiliicoccales > UBA472 > UBA472. Next base: position 110 of record SPCU01000003.1, read on the forward strand.
CGCCACTTCTTTTGTTCCAGAGCATTGATGATCTTTCCCTCGTGGACCAGGATCAGGTTCCCTTCGCCTATCAGTTCGAAGATCACCTGGTAATGACCCTCCTTGCTGGCCAGGTCCATGGTGACGATGCGATCGAACTCCCGTTGAGATATGGATAGTATACGGGTATTGCTAAGCACCTTTCTCAGATGCACGGCGAATCCCGAAGGCGTGTCCGGGGTCTCTGGACGTTCGGCCATCAAGTGCAGCCATTTCCCGTCCTTCAGGAACAGTTCCTTCTTGCCCTCGCTCTGAACATTGATCCGAATGAGCACGTTGCGGCCTTCCCAATGAAATACCTTGTCAAGGAACCCGCCGCAAATGCCCTGAAGTTCCGACGTCATGGCCGCCACGTCGAAGGCCGTCATCTCCTTCTTCATCATCCACCTCTAGTGTAATTGGAATGAAAAGGATTTTGTTTACTTCCAGCAACAAAAGGTTTATGAACGACCATCCTTTTCTCGGTCGAGCAAGGCCACTGTGGCTTAGAGGTATAGCGACGCCTTGGTAAGGCGTAGGTCGAGGGTTCAATTCCCTCCAGTGGCTCCACAATTCTCAACAAATATTGATTAGCGGTCATCTCCATGGGCAGCACCATGGTGGGCCGGGGAAGCACGGACTTGTTGATCAGGTCCAAGATAATCGTTCTAATGGTGTTACTGCTCCTGCTGGCCATCTCACCGTCCTCGACGGGGGCGGAGACGAGCACTCCCCTGGTGATCGAGGGCGACGATGGATTCCTCGCCACCGGCTTCACCGGAAGCGGGACCATGGCCGATCCGTACGTGCTGACCGATGTCCAGGTCAATGCCACCGGCCAGCACCACGGTATTTTCGTGGCCAACACCACCAAGCACTTCCGCATAGTCGATTGCTCGGTCACCGACGCCTACACCGCGGAGAGCGAGAAGCTGAACATTCAGGCCAGTGGTTCCGGCATCATGCTTTTCAACGTCTCCAACGGAACGATAGTCAACCTCCACGCCGAGTTCAACGCCCGAGGCATCACCGTTGCCAACTGCGAGAACGTGGTGGTGTCCGGTTCCTCGTTCCTAAACAATTACCTCGCTGGTGTCTATCTTCAGCATTGCGAGAGGATCGCATGTGAGGTCTCCAACAGCACCTTCACCGAGAACGGCGTCGGCACGCTGGTCGAGGACAGCCAAGGGGTATTGGTGAAGGACAATGTGGCGTTTGGGAACAGCCATGCGGGTATATCGTTGACCGCGATCACCGAAGGCTGCAACGGCAACCTGGTCCAAGGGAACGAGGTGAGGGACCAATCTGGGGATGGAATACTGTTGACGGGTGGATCACAGGTCGATGAGAACATCATCCAGGACAATCTGGTCCTCAACATTGCCGGAGGTTCCGGAATATTCGTCGAGAGGGGGACGTTAAATCAGCTCCTGGAGAACGAGGTGAGCGATTGCCTATACGCTTTAAGGTTCGGTCCTGAGGCTAAAGGTAATCTCGTCTCCCACAGCTCTCTGGTCAATAATACCTATGGAGTAAGGTTGGAGAACGGTGCCGACCTGAACTCTATCACCTATAATGAGATCACCGGGGGAACGTGCGGTGTTTATATCTCGCCCACCCAAGGCGTGCTGGTTCAGAACAATACCATAACCGGGATGAGCGAGGGCAGCGCCCCCGTCGGCATAAACCTGGGCCCGGGCAGCGTCCGGAACGCCTCGCTCGGAGGTAACATCATAGTTGATTGCGGGTGGGGCATCAGAGCCGCCACCACTGCCGACCAGGAGATCACAGGCCTGATGGTGAAGGATAACGTGGTGAGCAGGTCCCTCAGGGAGGGGATGTACATGCTCTACGTTAGCGATTCCCAGGTCCTGAACAATAGTTTCCTTGCTGGCGCTTATAACGGTACGGTGGCCCTCAGATGCCATGATGTGCAGATCCAAGAGAACATGTTCCAGTCGAATTTGTGGGACGGGCTCTACCTGGGTCCTTTGTGCGAAGGGAACCTGTTGCATGGGAACACCTTCGTCACCAATCAGCAGTGTGGATTGGAGATGCGGGAGGTTGAAGACAGCCGGGTGACCGGAAACGTCTTCGAACGGAACGCCTTCGAAGGCATCTATCTGACCAGCGGATCGAGCAACGTCATTGATGCCAACGCCATGCTCTTCAATAACGATTCGGGACGGACATACTCAGTGAACCGGGTGCAGGCCTATTGCGGAGACCTGAACAATAGCTGGTATTTCGGAACAGGGAACCTGTGGTCCGACTGGGTGTTCCCAGATGAGAACGAGGATGGAATCGTGGACCAGCCATACTCGATACCCTCCGGTTGCCAGGACCCATTCCCACTGGTGAGCATCCCCGGCCTGAACATCACTGCGGACCTCAGCCCCCCCAGTGTGATAGGGTACGCGCCCCAGGGTCAGGCCGTCGATCACGATAGCCACATTAACATCACCTTCTCAGAGGACATGGACCAAGGATCGGTGATGGTGTCGGTGAACAACGTCACGCGAACAGGGGAGTGGGATGACCGCACCTTCACATCGACGATGGTCCTGGCCTTCGATGTTGAGTATCAGGTCCGTGTACTCGGTCAGGACCTGGCCGGGAACAGCATGACCGAATTCCAATGGACCTTCCGAACAGAAGGCCCCAACGCCACGGTGAACGGTAGAGCGGTGGACGAGGAGGGGAACGGTTTGACAGGGGTGCAAGTCGTATTCGGGGAGAGTTCGGTAACAATGCTGGAGGTGGATGATGATGGACGCTTCTCGATCCTTCTCGCCCCTGGGAACCATTCCATCGCCCTCTTGAAAAATGGATATCAGGTGAAGGAAGTACAGATACAGGTTCTCCCTGGACAGGACATGGACATCGGTGATGTGACGCTAATAAAAGAGCCGGGGGCGTCATGGGTCTTTCCCCTGCTCGGTCTGGTGGCCGTGGCCGCCTTGGCTGCTATTATACTGATATGGTATCGGCGCAAGCGATAATCTAATAGATGATAACCCCGCTCATATCACCACTGGTCTTCAGATGAGACGTAACCTGTTATACTCCATTATCGCCCTTATGATGGTCATAGTCGGAGGCTTCGTAGGTTTCCTGTTCACAGAAGACCTATGGGATAGGCCTTTTGACGCGCTATATCTGACCGCGATGACCATCACCACGGTCGGCTTTGGTGATATCGTACCTATCACCTCCGAAGGCAAGGTGGTGGCCGTAATGTTGGCCATAGGAGGCATCGCCGCTGGAATATCTACCTTACAGGCGGTGTTCAATCTGATGATCAGCAGAGACCTGAGGTCGGCTTTGGGTTTACCGGAAAGGAGGATCAGGATGAAGAACCATTTTATCATCTGCGGTTATGGGAACGTGGGTCGGGAGGTAGCCGAAAAATTGAAGGCCAGTAAGGAGAGCTTCGTAGTGGTCGAAAAGGACATGGACAAGGTTCAGGACCTAGTTGACGAAGGGGTCCCGGTCATCCGAGGGGACGCCGAGGATGAAGAGGTATTGAGCAAGGCCGACATCATGCATGCCAAGGGGCTGATAGCGGCCATGAAGGACCCTACCAACATGGTCGCGGTGATCACAGCCCGCAGCATGAACCCCGATATCATGATCATCAGCGAGGTGGAAGATGACAAGAACGAGCCCAAACTTCGCCGGGTCGGAGCCAACGTCACCGTCAATTGCTATCGCATGGGCGCTCAGATCATGGTTGGAAGAGCACGCCGAACGGATAGCGATCCGGTCTGCGGCATCAGCGTCAATGGCAACAAGTCCCTGGCACTGGAGTTCGACGGTAACACCTACTATTTCTGTTCCCAGGAGTGCATGACGGCCTTCAAGACCCATCCGGAGCGTTTCGTGCAATGGCAGAAGGCGGTCGAGGACAGCTGCGGTATGATGCTTTGATCACCGCATGCGGTAGTAGACGAAGCCGGACCACATCTTAGGCCAGAAGTAAGTGGACTTCTTAGGCATGCGGCGGTCCTGCCTGGCCAGCTCCCATATCTTGCTGACCGACGGTGAGCGCAGCAGCACCGCCAGACGATAACCGTCGACGGTCTTTCTCTCCGCCTCGACCGTATCGTGCTCGTACTCTACTGCGGGTTCGGTGGGCCAGGCATCCCCTTTCAATACCATTTCCTGACACACGTAGGAGTCAAGTTCCCACATGGGGTCGGAAGAGAGGTCCTTTGGTGAGGCCAGGTAGGCCTTTCCATCCAACACCAGTCCGAGGTCGGACGATATCCTTCCTTCCAAGGATCCGAGGAGCGTGGCGACATCGTTCTCCTCCTGCAGCTCAAAACGAGCCTGTATGAACTCCAGGAAGCGGTCCGTGGGCACGGCAAGTTCCTTGACCAACCGGTGAGTGGGATAGACCAACAGCCCGGGGTCGTTTGAGGGCACCAGGGTCGTAAGGACGTATCCTTTCTTCGCCTCCCCGGCATTCTCCTGGGCATAGTGCGAGGCAGTTTCGAACCGATGGTGTCCATCGGCGATGAGCACGGTCTTTTCGCTCAGCTCCTCAGTGATGCCCATCACCGTTTCCGGATCGCAAACCCGGAAGAGGCAGTGGCGCACCATCTGGGGGTCTGTGAACTCCAATACCTTGGTCTCATGGTCGTCGATGCGGTCCTTGAGCCTCAGCGATATCTCGTCGAAGATGCCGAATATCGATTCGCAGTGTGTTTCCGTACCCCGCAGCAGATTAAGCCGGTCCTCTTTGACCTTCGAGAAAGTTTCCTCATGGGCCACGACCCCCTCGGCATAGCCTTTGGCAGCCATGACGCCGATGATGCCGGTCCTCTGCCAACAGAGATCGCCTTGGCAGAACGTCTGTTTATAGATGTAGAAGCAGTCCTTCCGGTCCTGGGCCAAGGCTCCGTCCTTCAGCCAGGATTCTAAAAGTCTTCCGGCCTCAGTATAATTTCCGTCAATTCCGCCCAGAGTGATGTTGGTAACGTTAAAGCGTTGTCCCTTAAGCCGTGCCAGCTCCGATGGGGAGATGACGTCGTAGGGTGGGGAGACGCGTCCGATGATATCCTCGCCACTGTTCAGGCGAGGGATCAGGGGGCGAAACGGTTGGAAATCGACCATGGCAGGTGAACGGGCTATCCAATAAAATCTTTTACAATCATTTCAATCGAACCAGTTCGTACTGCTTCCGCCCGAGCTTGATCTCCTGAGCGTGGTCCATGCCGGTCATCCAGTCCGTCCTGGGATGGGCGGCCTTGAACTTGTCTCCCTTCTTGACCCCTTTAACGTCCAAGACGCTGCCCTTGATCACCGTGGCCTCATTGACCATTTGGACGCATGCTACGTCCAACGCAACCGGGTCCTTGGAGGCCGCCATGCCGATGTCAGGCACTATAGGCATGTCGTTGAACGGCCAGCAATCACAGTTCGGCGAGACGTTCATGATGACGTTGATGTGCAATCCTGGTTTTCCGAGCATCACGGCATAGGCGTACTCGGCGATCTTCTTGTTGACGATCTCCGATGATTCCTCCCACTCCACCGTGGGCGCGCCGTAGCGACATACGACGACGCACTGCCCGCAGCCAACACATTTTTCATGGTCGATGACCGCCTTCTTCTTATCATCAAGGGCGATGGCATCCTCGGGACAGTTCTTGACGCACTGCCCGCAGCCCACGCACTGCTTCCTTTCCACCGTGGGCTTGGATGAGGCGTGCATCTCCATCTTGCCGCAACGGCTGCCGCTGCCCATGCCCAGGTTCTTGATCGCTCCCCCGAACCCGGTGAGCTCATGACCTTTGAAATGGCTGAGGGAGATGACCACGTCCGCCTCGGCTATCGCGCTGCCTATCTTGGCCGTTCGGCACAGCTCCTTATCGATCAGGATCTCGCGATGTTCATTGCCTTTCAGACCGTCGGCGATGATGACGTCGCATCCTATGGCTATTCTGTTGAAGCCGTTCTCCAGGGCGCTGTTCAAATGGTCCACGGCGTTGGCCCTTTTCCCCGTATAGAGAGTGTTGCAGTCGGTGAGGAAGGGTTTCCCGCCCTTCTCCTTCACCATCCTCACCAGGACGGCGGCCAGGTTCGGTCGGATGTAAGCTAGGTTCCCCGGTTCTCCCATGTGGATCTTGATGGCCACCATCTTCCCGTCCAGGTCCATGCGGTCCAGTCCCGCCTTGCGCAACAACCGTTCCATCTTGTCCAGAAGATTGTTGCCCTGGCAAGTGCGCATATCGGTGAAGTAGACCTTGGAAGACGCCATGACTCATAGATTGACCGCGGCTTAATTAATTATGTCCCTCATCGCGGCTCCCCGCTGGCGCGTGCGGTGACCTCGATCCAATTGATGTGATCCATCCCCTTCTGGTCCTTAAAGCGCACCTCCTTCACGTCCACGCTCAGGCCGATGTCCTTGGCCCCGGCGCGGTCGGCGTTCCCCCACACATGCTGCCCCGCCAGCTCCTTGGCCCTGGCGATGGCCTCCTCAGGCCTACGGAAGTCCTGGGTGGTACCAAAGGGGGTCAGCAATTGAAATTTACCGTCGACCAACAGTTGAATTCTCAGTGTCAGCGTCTCCGATATCCTGCTGCAGACCGCGCCCACTGCATTTCCTGCCTGGCTTCCTTCGGGGATTACCACTTCCGCTCCTAGCATATCACGCAGTGAGGGCATGAGCAATCTCGCTGGACCTCCTATGCCGACGATGGGGCGGTCCAATTTGACACTGACCCGGAACGATCCCGGTGAACGCTCCCCGGCCAGCAATTGTACTAGCCTATCGACGTTCTGATCGACCGGCAGGTCCCCAACCTCTTCCACCAACATTTTACGGACGATCTCCTCCGCCACCCTTCCCACCAGGCGATGCATCAGCCGGGCGCAGTAAGCCTCGACGGTCATTCTCGTCCCTTCCAGATAGTGCTCCACTCCAGCCCTTGACGATCCCACATCCCCGATCCTGTACAGCTCTTCAAGGTTGAATATGTCCGTGGGCGTGAGGCCGGTGGTCATCAGGTGCCCGCTACGTACCAGTTTGTCGATGGTGTCCTTGACCAGGTACTGGTCCGGCAAGGACGCGCTCACCTCACCGTGGTCACAAAGCCCCAGGTCCTTGACCACCTCGTAGACCTGTGATCCCTCCCCGGTCAAAGATTCTCCGCTCCGGACGGTGACCAGGAAATTGACGCTTCTACGCTCCATTATCATCCGGGGGAGCTTCGACGACAACTCCCCGGCCAAGGCCAAGGGCAGGACCCTTCTCGGACCTATGCGTACATCCCCCTGTATGTTCGAAACGATCTCCGAATCACCTCCCAGCGCCACCGTGGTGGCGTCGATGGACCTGACCTTGGTCCGCCAGCCTGCCACTTTGGCACCGTCGCGATTGATGCGTGGGAATCCCTCGTCGAAATAGGCGATATCCGTGGACGTGCCTCCCATGTCCACCACTAAACAGTTGTCCAACCCTGAAAGCCGGGCTCCCCCTAACAGGCTGGCCGCCGGGCCCGACAGCACTGTTTCCACCGGCCTTTGCCGAGCGGCGCTCACGGGCATGACGCTGCCATCTCCCTTTAGCACCATGATCTTGGCGGTAACATGCAGTCCTTTGAGCGCCATCTCGATCTTGTCCAGGAAGTCGGCTATGACCGGGAGCAATCTGGCGTTGAGCACCGCGGTGACGCTCCTCTCCAACACCCCCAGCTCTCCGCTGAGCTCGTATGCGGCCACCACCGGTGCCTTCGTAAGCTCTCCGATCAAGGTCCTGGCTCGGTCCTCATGCGATGGCTGGTACACGCTGAACATGGAGGATACCACGAACGCATCCACCTCATCTTTCATGGCCAGCACTCTGCTTTTAAGGTCATCCATGTCCAGGGAGCTCAGTTCTCGTCCCTTGCTGTCGTGACCTCCCCCGATGAAAGCGCAATGGTCCGCCCCGAAGCTGTCCGGGTCATCATGGTCCCAGCCGATGCCTATCAGGCCGACCTTCCCACCCCGTCTCTCCAGTATGGAATTGGTGGCCAGAGTTGTAGAGAGACCGACCAGCTTGATCTGGCGGGGGTCGTAGCGGTGCTTCCTCAGCAACGTGGATACGGATTCTACGATGCCCTCGGACAGGTCATGCGGCGTTGTGGGGCTCTTGGTCCAGGCCAGGAGTCGACGCTCCTGCAGGTCCACCATGGCCGCGTCGGTGAATGTCCCCCCGGTGTCGATACCTAATCCAAGCTCCATACGTGCCTCCAGAAGTAATCGGAGTTTCCCACTATTATCGCTATCGCCCGCGACGCAACGATTTTATAAATCCTGCTTCCACACTCTTCTGTTCCATTCTTTGGTGCTCAGTATGACCGACGCATCTGTCCAGAAAGATAATGCTCCCGTTGCGCCCCCGAACATATCCGCGAAGTTGTCCGATCTCATGCAAGAGATGCGATCGATCTTCGTGGAAAGGGAGGAGGAGATCGCAGGCGCATTGCTAGCTATGCTCTCAGGGGAGCACGTGCTTTTCATCGGCCCCCCCGGAACGGCCAAGAGCCAGATGGCCAAGGTCATGTGCGAGCGTTTGCAGGGAGGGTCGTTCTACTACTATCTTCTCACCCGCTTCACCTCTCCAGAGGAGGTGTTCGGACCGTTATCGTTAAGCTCGTTGCAGAAGGACGAGTTCAGAAGGCGGACCGAGGGATATCTGCCGCAGGCCAACATCGCTTTCTTGGACGAGATATTCAAGGCCAACTCCTCCATCCTGAACAGTTTGCTGACCATCTTGAACGAGAGGATGTTCCACAACGGCAATGAAGTGGTGGAGGTACCAGTCCTATCAGTATATGGGGCGTCCAACGAGCTCCCGGACGAGGAGGAGGGGCTGGCGGCACTCTATGACCGCTTCTTGTATCGTTTCTTCATAACCACAGTGCAGGACGAGGAGAACTTCCTGAAGGTCCTTACTTCCACCCACGGTGACGGAAAGGGGACCAGCATCAGTATGGAGGAGATATCCGTCATCAAGGAGGACGTCTCCCAGGTCGTTGTGGACCGAGAGGTTCTTCAGGCGTATCTGAGCCTGCGCAAGCACTTCCGTTCCCAGGGAGTTTACGTCTCCGACCGTCGATGGAACAAGACGCTGCTGGTGCTCAAGACGGCCGCCGCCGCCATGGGGCGAAAAGACCTGGACCTAACGTTCCTACCTCTGCTGCAGCACATGCTATGGGACCGCCCGGAGCAGAAGGAAGGTCTGCGTTCCCTGCTCATCGACCTCACCGGCAGCGGTGGCGTGGACCTCAGGCGTCTGCAGAGCAGCAGTGATGAGCTCCTATCGCTCCTGGCCAAGGCCAAACAGCTCTCCGCATCCGAGGTCCAGTTCCCCCGGCCGGTATGCTGCTACGATTGCGGTTCCACCTTCATGAGCGCCAAGGAGCTGTGCAGGCACGGGGAGGGATTCCCAAAGCATCTGTTCATGGACCCCTATGCAAGGGAGGCGCAAGGCGTTAACCCATCGTATCGTAAGTTCGAGCTGCCAGAGCTGATGCACGTGCTGGAGAACGTACGCGGCTGGAAGGTGACATGTCTGAGAGGGGGAGCGGAACAGCGTCTCTATGCCAGGGAGTGGCAGGAGCTACGCTCCTCTTACGATAAGGTGAGGGGAGCGCACGAGATGGAGAGAAATGGGTTGCACGAAAGTCTGCGCTCGAACATATGGCTGAGCCAAAGGGACCGCCGAGATATTTTGGCGAGACAGGACAGGCGCTTGGAGAGCATGGCTGAGATCGAACGATCATTGCGGGAAGTGGAGTCCGAGCTGAAGGGGTGATGTTCTGACCTTCCTGCCCAGCCTCCGCGCCCGCGATCTTATGAACCAGGCGGGTGTCACGGAGGTCATATCACAACCTCACCTCCTCCTTTTCGCGGACCGGGAGTTCTTGGCAACGGTGATGGCCTTGGACCTGCTGGGCGAGGAGCCGCAGCTGGAGGTGAACGACCTACCTTCTCTGGTCCTCAGGTCCCTGTTCCAAGGACGGGCTTGGAAGGACGTCCGGAAATTGGTCGACGAGCATGCGGAACTGGCGCCGACCGTCCTCCGGGAACTGCTGCCCAAAGTATTGAACATGGCCGAGAGGGCATTGGATGGCCTGGACTGGAGCGAACTGCCGGCGGAGGAGCGTCACCGGACGGAGGAAGCCCTGGAATGGCTTCTGAACGCGGTGGATGGAAAAAGGGATGGGGACATATCCCCGGAGCAGAGAAAGGCCCTGCTGCTGGTGATGCGAATGCTGGTGCGGGCATTGGACAGGAACATCGCCCCTCTGGTGGAGAAGCTGCGGCAGGATGCCGAGGTCCTGGTCCGCTTAGAGGAGCTGTTGCCCGGTCAGGGCTGGGACCTTAACCGGGTAGCATTGCACCGTACCTTCCTGGGCAATCTGGAGCGTTACGCCCTCATACTGCGCCGACATCGGGACGTGGAACGATTGAAGGAGATGCTGGGGCGAATGAACGGGGAGAAGGAGCACATGTCCTACAGCTTTTCCCATTCCAGCAGCGAGACCCATTCGTTGCGATTCTCCGGCGATCTGCAACGCATGCTGCCGCAGGAGCTGGTCAACCTTGGGGACGAAAGATTGAAGCTGCTTTTTTATGCCCGTATGTGCGAAAAGAGGTTGCTCACATACCAGCTCCGCGGGCACGATCACCTGGGCGGTGAGAGGAAGAGAGGAGGGCCAGTGGTCGCTCTGCTGGACAGTTCCGGGTCCATGAGCGGGGAGGCGGAACTGGCGGCCAAGGCACTATTACTGGCATTGGCGCACCGGTTGCTCGAGGACCGCCGATCGCTGAGGGCGCTGCTGTTCTCCGTGGAGGTCCAAGGCTATGATCTGACCGGTCCGGACGGGTCCTCCCAAATGCTGGACTTCCTGTGTCACTCGTTCGGTGGAGGCACGGACTTCGACGCCGCGCTGCGTCATGGAATGAAGAGCCTGGAGGAGCCTTCATGGCAAGGAGCGGACATCTTGTTCATTACCGATGGGCTCGCACGGATCAAGGACAGAGGCTGTCTTCATGACTGGAACTGCCTGAAGGAGAGGCAAGGCTCCCGTATCTTCACCGTCATCGTGGGAGGTACCGAGGCCGGAGGACTGCAGCGAATATCGGATCAGGTCTTTCTGCTAAACCGGCAGGGGGAGTGGGAAGGCGGCTCCCTTCTAAAGGAGATTACCCCTCAATCCCGTTCCGCCGGTTCCTGCTGGGTCACACGGTGAATGCCACCGTAGCCGTACACTAGTTCTCTGGCCATTATAGGCACGATCTCCCGTCCGGGAAAGAAGGAGCTCATGATCTCGATAGCCTTGCGGTCCTGGGGGTCGTCGAAGACCGGCAACAGCACCACCTTGTTCCCGATGTAGAAGTTGGCGTAGCTGGCCGGAAGGTTCCGTTCCTCCTCTTCCAGGTAAAGGGGCGCTGGCATGGGCAACCGTTGCAATTCCAGTCCAGCACGGTCCTTCCATTGCTCCAGTATATTCCAGTTCCTGCATAGGACCGGGGCGTTCTCCCCTATCTCGGAATGGGCGCATAGAACGGCCGTGCTATTAGCGAACCTGGCGAAGTCGTCCACGTGGCCATCGGTATCGTCTCCCTCAATGCCCGACGATAGCCAGACCACATCCGTCGCGGAAATGTATCGATGCAGATATCCCTCGATCTGCTGACGATCGAGATGAGGATTACGGTTCTTATTGAGCAGACATTGCTCCGTCGTCAATACCATGCCCTGACCATTAACGTCGATGGCACCGCCCTCCATGACGATCCCTGGTTCGAAGGACCTCACCCCGGAGCTTTCGACGACATCCTTTCCAGCCACGTTGTCGTACAGCAGATCGTCGTATTTACCCCCCCAGGCGTTGAACTCCCACTCCACCGCCACTCTCTTCCCGGTCTGTCGGTGGAGGAGGAACGTCGGGCCATAGTCCCGGATCCAAACGTCAGCGCTCTTGATGCGCAGGAACTTGACCTTACCCATGTCCGCCCCGGCCTTGGCGACCTTCTCAAAAGCATGCTCTTCGGCCTCGGCGTCGTTCACCAGTATCTTCACCAGCTCAGCGCCGCTTAGGACGGCGGTCATATGAGCAAAGACCTCTTCCACCTCCCCCAGCACCTCCGGGGGAAAGGTCAGCGGATTCTTCGGCCAAGAGAGCCAGGTGGCATCATGTTTGGACCATTCGGCCGGCATGTAGTATCCTAACGAGCAGGGCGTTTCCATTGAACCATCACCTCAAGGCCCGGTCCTCTGCACCAGGCGGCTGTAATGTTCCGGGCGGCGGTTGTTGAAGAACCTCCACCCTTCGCGGATCTTTCGGCCGTGGTCCATGTCGACATCGGCCAAAACGATCTCTTCGTCCCGTCCTCCCCTGGCCAGGGTCTTCCCGAAAGCATCGCAGATGAAGGACCCGCCGAAGAACTCCGAATCTCCCTCGATGCCGACCCTGTTGACGGCGCACACCGGTGTACAGTTGGCGATGGCATGCCCCCGCATGACGTTCTCCCAGGCCTGCTGCCAATCGCCCTCGGTCTGTTCAATTCCCCGCACCGTGCCGATGGCCGTGGGATAGAATATCATCTCCGCCCCATGAGAGCTACGGACCGGGCGGCCTCAGGGAACCACTGATCGTAACAGATGAGGACCGACAAGCGTCCTACCGAGGTCTCGAAGACCTGGAACCCGGTATCCCCGGCATCGAAGTAGTGCTGTTCGTAAAAGTACTCGTCATGGGGGATGTGGGTCTTACGATATTTACCCAGATAACGGCCGTCCTTCTCGAAAACGGTGGCGGTGTTGAACAGCCCCTCGTCCACCGCCTCATAGATGGAACCGCCTATGACGATCGCTCCCGTATCCCGGGCCAATCTGGACAGCTCTTCGGTCACCATACCGGGTATGGTGTTCAGCACGGCGCTCCTGTCCGCCTTGCCTTCGGGATCCTCCTCTCTAGGAAAGTACAAGGTGGTGAACAGCTCCGGCAGGCAGACCACCCGTGCACCACGATCGACCGCCTCCTTGGACATGCTGATCGCTTTGTACAGGTTCGCTTCAACGTCCGAGGACATGGCCATCTGGACCAGTCCTACCTTGAGGATACGATCAATGGGCATTCTCTAGCGAATTAGGGGCGCTATGATTTAACCGTGTCGCTGAAATGCCGATCGGCCGTTAGAGATCTCAATGCGGCCGTAATCTTTCAATACGCTCCAAGGACCACTCAGCTCCCTTGCGCAGGAACTCGCTCTTATCTTGAAGCATTATCTTCAACAGGGGTACGGAGGAAGGTGAGGTCACCCTCATCTTATCGGCCATGCGTCCCAGGGCCCATGCGGCCATGCCCTGCACCTGCTTCTCCGGGTCTGTGAGCAGGATATTGAGCGCCTCTATGGTGATGGTATCCCCGATGCCCAATCCGGTCAGTTCTCCCAGGGCCCAGGCGGCGTTCTCCCGCACCTCCATGTCCTGGTCCATCGCCAAAGGCACCAGCGCCTCTATCGAACGAGGGTCTCCCAGCTTCATCAAGGCCAGCTTTCCTAAGCACCAGGAGGCGTCCCGGCGCACTTGGTCGTCCTCTGAGGCGGTCAGGGCGATCAGTGGCTGTAGCAATCCCCTGTCGGCAAGACCCGAGGTCAGCAGTTCCATGGTCTCCTCGAGCGCTGCCCTGCAATCTTCGACGTTCAGGGACCTCAATCCTTTCAGCATACCGCCCAGGTCGATGTCCACCACGCTTCGATCTCCTCGTTATACATTCACTTGGGCACAGGCTTCGCTTTGTAGAACTCGCAAGTGGAGTAATCCTTCTGACCGCTGCATTCGCCGTATTCGTTCTTCATGCCCAGAGCATCAAGTCGATACCGCCTTGCCTTGCAATTTGCGCAACGGCCGTCGGTCGCGTGCCATAGGCACGGTTTTTTATCCACCTGCTCGTCAGCCATGTTCCCTCAGCATAATAATCATTCGTATATATACGAATAATCGATTGAAAACGCGGATTAGAACTAAAAAAAGGGAATTGAATGGGCCCAGCCGGATTCGAACCGGCGACCTACTCCGTGTAAGGGAGTCGTCATGACCGCTAGACCATGGGCCCTTCAGCAACGGTCATGGTTCAGGGATTATAAAAAGAAAAAGGGAAAAAGGTTTGTTTGTGGCTTGAACCTATCGGAACATCATGTTTCCACGGTAGATTTCACCGAACTCATAATCGACGAGACCATCGGTCGGCGAGATCAAGATGATGATCTCGTCGTGGAGCATGAACGCTCCCATGAGCCTCTGCGCCACTTCAGTCGCGTCCCTCACCGGGATGTTCATGACCATTGGACCCACGTTCTCGTTGCCAGGGGCGAAGACGGTCAACATGAAGTCGACCTCAGGTCCCGCCGCCGGGTAAAGATCATCCAGGGGCACTTCGGCACCATCGACCAATACTTGATCGATATACCAGCCATCGTAGAAGGTGCCCCAGTCGGTCATGTAGCGGAATCCCACCATGATCTTCTGACCATCATAGGCCGAGAGGTCGAAGCTCAGGTCCACCGCTTCCGTGGTGAATGAGGTGATTCCAGGCAGATTATCGACGATGGACTGCATGGCGCTAGAGTCGGCCTCCTCGGTGCAGTAATCGCCGGTATCGTTCAGGGAGGTCCAGGTAAGACCATCATCGGTGGATACCTGTACGAACCCGAAGTCCCAGTAATCCTCCATATCCCATTCTGTGGTAATGTTCAACCAGTGGAGATATTCTCCTTCTTCGGCCGCAGCAGCCGTCAGGTCAACATCCATGATCAGCAGGTTGTCGAGCTCATTACCGGTGTGGGAATACCAGTATAACGGACCCATTCCGTAATACAGTTCCCATTCAGGTATAATGGCGGTGTCATCACCATCGAAGACCAGCTTTCGGTAGAGGGCGTCCATTCCTCCAATGTCGTAGAGGTCGATGTAGTCGGTACCGTAGGCATCAAGCATGTAGACACCAGTGGGGTCTCCCTCCTTGGTGTAGGTCTGTCCAAAGTCACTGCCCGATTGCATTCCCCCATCGGCGTCCCAGGACATGATCTTTAACTCCTGACCAACTTCCGCCCAGGTGATGCTCTTGTAGTTGTACAATCCCGCGCCGATCTCATCGGTCCACAGAAGGTTAGCCAATCTCCAGTTCCTGAAGACGCTGTCAAAGTTCATCCGATTGTAGCCCATGTCCCTCAAGGCCTCGTTCACGCTATTGACGCCCTGAAGCTGGCTAGTGAAGATGGTCTGCAGCATCTCTGTGCCACCGTAATGGTCGTACATGTACAGCATGAACATCAGCACTTGGCCGTAGTCGGCCAGTATGTTGATGCCACCCTGGTCTCCCCAGATGGTCAGGGAGTTGTCCGGGGTAGCCATGAACCAGGCCATGTGGCTGGTGGACAGCGGGTAACCGCAAAGGTACTCGGACATCATGGAAAGCCCTTCGTTGATCCAGCTCTCCTCCTGT
This sequence comes from Methanomassiliicoccus sp., assembly GCA_004525545.1. Taxonomy (GTDB): domain Archaea; phylum Thermoplasmatota; class Thermoplasmata; order Methanomassiliicoccales; family UBA472; genus UBA472. The sequence continues at coordinate 15,640 of SPCU01000003.1, forward strand.
CCGTCCATCTCAGTGTGCAGGAGGTGCTGGTACTCATGGGCTACGGTGGACTCGTAAACGTAGGAATAGTGTCCTGAGCCAGGGACATCCGACTGTTCACCGGTCCTGTTGACCCAGTCATAGCAATCGATGTGCATGACGTTCCTGTTGTACAGGTCACGTATGAAGCTCCAGTAGAAACCGGCTATGTACCCTCCCGTGTAGTCGGGGTCATAGTAGCTATCATCCCGGATGTTGAAGATCATGATCATCATCTTGCCCGTGTCGTTGGTCGGGTAAAGCGAATCGCTGATGTCTTCAACGGTGAGGTTGTCGTCATCGAACAACCACTGCCACAGGGAGATATCAGGATCTGTCCCGTTCAGAGCTGGTGCCTCGATGAACGTGTCTGTCATGACAGGGTAGATGGTAGTGTCGAACTCCTCCATGATGTAAAGGACCTGATCATCAGTTATGTTGACCTTGGAGTTACGAGGATCGGAAGGGCTGCTGAAATTTAGGTTATCGGCGACCCATACTTCGCAGTGAACACCCTCGCCGCGTTTGGTCATTTGCTCCATGTATAAATTGCCAGAATACATATTCTGGGTAATGTAATCGTTGGAGGTATCGACGGGTATGTTATCCGCCATAGGTGCCTCCATACTAAGTTCGAACCCTGGATTCACCATGTCATCTATGCCATTGTTCCTAATGTCCTCCTCCGCATAGATCGGTATCTGGTCAGCATATGGTTCTGAATTCACCTGTGACGACTGTCCACTTTCCGGGATCATAACCAAAAAGGCTCCTGACATCATGGTGAACGCGATAACCACAGCGATCATTTTTTTCAAATTGTTCATCATCAATTATCTCCTCCCGCCCCCCCCCCAATAAAGTAGTTCCGCAGGGCGAATTATAAAAAGCATTTCTTTGAAGATTATATAAGGTTTTGATTGATCATCATCATTAATTGTAAAAATCAATGGATTATAATGTTGAACCCATTTTAGATGGGTACAATCGATGGGCGTTCATCAGCATACGAAAAGGCTTTAGTCCGCCTCTCCCATTACATAATCTCTAAATGGTGATCATCCAGTGGCCAAGAACGACCGCAGAGGCTCCTGGTTCCAGCAGGCCATGAGCCTGCCGGAGACCGGCCCCGCTCTAAGAAGATATTTTATCAATACCATGTTCGACACCACGTTCGTGGTGCTGGGAATCATAATCGGTACCGCGTTGACCGCCGATGCAGAGAGGGGGCTGGTAATCTCCACTATCATCACCAGCTGCGTAGCGCTGTCCATATCCACCGGCACCAGTGTCTACGAGGCGGAAAGCTTGGAGCAGGCCCGGCGCCTGGATGAGATCGGGCGGGCCATGCTGCGCCCGGTGGAAGATACCAATCTGGGCAAGGCTTCTAAAGCCAGTGCCATCATCATCGCGGTGTTGAACTCGCTGGCCCCACTCATGGCCTCGGCGATCATCGTCTCACCCTTCCTGTTCATGGGAGGGGATACGCTGGTGGCGGCAGCCGGGACATCCCTGGTCCTGGCCATCGCCATACTCTTCGTCACCGGATTCTTCATGGGGCGCATGAGCGAGAGGAACCCCTGGTGGAAGGGGCTGAGGATGGCCATGGTCGGACTGTTCGCCTTCGTGATCTGCTATCTGATAGCTGGAGCGGTGTGATCAGTACTTCCTAAGCAACACCTCGTACAGCTTTTTGGTGAAGGGAGGCGACGGATCGTCAAACTCCTGGATATGAACGATCTCGTAGCCATCGGCCAGTCTCCTTATCTTCTCTTCAGAAAAGAAGTGCACCACGAAGCCCATGGGGTTCTGCCACATGTCCTCACCCTTGTTCGGCCCTTTGCCGAAGTGCGGATCATGGTCGTTACGCACTGAATAAAGGTTCAACCCCCCTGGCTTCAGCACTCGACGGCACTCCTCTAGGATGTAGGAAATCTCCTTCTCCCACAGATCCATGGTGAACAGCATGTGCGAGTACACCGCGTCCACCGATGCGTCCGGCAACGGTATGCCGGCACGCACATCCTGCACCACGCAATCAACGTTGGGGTCCAGGCACAGGTCCTTGGCCTTCTCTCTCATCTGGCAGATTCCAGACTCGGAGTAATCCAGGGCGGTCACCTTGAATCCTTCCTTGGCAAAAAGCCAAGTGTCGCGCCCCTGTCCACATCCCAATTCCAGAACTTTCTTGCACCCGTTCTTCCTGAAGATCTCCACCGCTCTGTACCCTAGACCGCTTGGTTCAGAACCGAAGAAATCGTCCGTGTTGGTGTATGTCGAATCCCATTGCTTACGCTGGTTCTTCTCTTCCATGACCATCCACGTCCTTTACGCCTTCGCCCTTGACTTGGGTATGGTCTCGACGCCCATGGCCTTCAAGGCGGTCACGGTGGCTTCCAGTTTCGAGAACGGTATGCCTACTAGCATCTCATCCGCGCCGATGTCGGTCGTCTTGCGGCAACCGAAGCAGCCCAGAGAGATGTTCGTGTTTCCAGTCACGATCGGCACTATGGTCGCATCGGCACAGCTAGCCTGCACCGCAGCCATCTCAACGGTCACACGTCCGCCTTTCTCGTAGGTGGAGGATGCCGGGATAAGCCAGAAGGCCTGTTCGGGCAGGGCGGTGATCACTATGACGTCCGGTACCAACGTGGCCTTGCCTAGCGGTGCTGCGGCCACGGCCACGACACTTCCCAACGGGAAGGAAGGTCTGGCCTCCAGGGTCGCCTTGGCCGCTGCCGGGTCCTTGTACATGCCCATGTTGTGGTGGAACTCGCCGGAAGCTACCTTCTCAGGGACAGGCACCATTCCCAATGCCGATGCGCCCACTGGGCAAGCTTCCTTGTCCGTAGGGACCAGGAGCATCTCTCCCTTACGCGCCCTCATGATGGTGCCGCAATGCCTCACGGGCTTCTCGGTAACAGGGTAATCTGCTGGCATGGCGCTGCCCTTCTTGATCAGCGTGATGGCCACTGGTTCATGCTTCAGGCCCAGAGTCTCCTTCATCTCGCGCGCCAGCGCGGAATAGTCTGACATGATATCTCTAATGAAAGACTCACATGGTATCCATATAAGGTTAATTATATTTGAATCTAAAAATTATTTAGTGTTAAAAGCTATTCCACCCCAACGGTCGTTTATCTCCAGAAAAGCGACGATCTGAGAAAATCAGAAGTTCGAATGAGATAGGCTATCTTCCCGATCCATTCACCTAACTAACAGATCCGAGGGACCGGGTCTCCCACCGGGGGTTCCAAAATCCTACGTCCGCCTACTTCGGTACGCATCATGACATGTTTTGTATCCTTGCTCGCCCTCCCCACGATGGCGGCGTTCCTGCCATGCTCATCGGCCTGCAAGGCCTTTAAGATCGCATCGGCCATGTCTGGCACGCAGGCAATTATGACCTTCCCCTCGTTGCCGATAGTTAGCGGGTCCAACCCAAGCATCTCGCTGGCATTCCTCACCGCTTCCGCTACGGGAATGTCCTTCTCCACCAGCTCGATATCGACCTTGGACTTGGAGCTCCATTCATTAATAGCGTTGGCGAAACCGCCCCTGGTAGCGTCCTTCATGGAGGTGATGCCTCCCACTTCCAGCAGTTTTCCGATCATGTGGTTCAAAGGGGCGCAGTCGCTCTGCACCTGGCTCTCGAAGCCGTAACCCTCCCGGAAGGAGAGCAGGGCTATCCCGTGGTCCCCTAATGTCCCCGAGACCAGAATGACATCACCGTCGCGCACGTTGTCATCGGTAAGCCAGCGAGAGTCCACTTTACGGTAAGTGGAAGCGACCTTCAGGTTGTGGTCCATGGCCGGATGGCGCTTGCCCACGGCAGCGGCCGATATCACCATTTTGTCTATGGCCCCTTTCTCCATGACCTTGGTATCACCGGTGACCACTGGCACCCCGGATATCTCCGAATATCGTCCGATGCTCCGCGTGATCCGTTCCAGGGTCTCGATCTCCAATCCTTCCTCCAAGATCATTGACATGGACAACGCCAGGGGCCTACCGCCCATGACCGCGATGTCGTTGACAGTTCCGCTTACCGCCAGCGAACCGATGTCCCCTCCGGGGAAGAAGATGGGTTTGACGGTGTGCCCGTCAGCAGTGAATATGATGTCGTCCACCACGGCCGCGTCGTCCATGGAGTCCAGGGACACCTCGGTCTTGATCTTCGGGAGGAACGGTGCGATGGACTTGGCGATGAGCTCCTGCATCATCTCCCCGCCAGCCCCGTGGCCCATGGTGACCCGTTTCATGAATCGCTGAAGAGGGAAGCAGATTATTAAGATTGCCAAAGAAAGAATGGTCGGGGAGAACCGATTTTTCCGTAACGGCACGTCAATAACCTACATTAGGAAGGGAGGAATAGTATTATCTCCCCCATCCTCATATGCGGCAACGGATGGGCCCGTAGGGTAGTCTGGATATCCTTTTGGCCTTCGAAGCCGAAGACTGGGGTTCGAATCCCCACGGGCCCGCCATCATGCATATACAGTCACCTCAAATTTTTTTCTCAATCAAGGGCTTTATTGCACCGGTCTTTACCGTAGGAGTCGAAACGAACGCGCTTTGGGTCCGCTCCACGGTTTTGTCCATGCACTGGGACCTTTATATTAAAAAAAGGAAATGGTTTAGGTCGGTGCAATCTCGACCCTGATTGAACCTTCGTTTCGATCATCTTGCTCAATGCCAGCGACCAAGTGGTGGACGATTGCATGGGGGTGGCCGCGGGTGGCGTGGACCCTTACATGCAGATATTAAGATCGAATCACGGTGCGTTCTTCCTGAACCCTATGTGGGCCTCTGATTGGAGGCATTACTTTGTTGACATAATGGTGCTTCAGAACCCGGACGATCTGGAAGGGGTCAGGTATGTCTCTCAGTATATGAACTACGGAACAGTGACCATGATGTGCACAGGACTCGGGAACAAAGACGAATTCCATCGCGATGTGTTGGATTTCTCCAGGGCCTTCAGCCTCAAGGTGGAAGAATGCCAATGCAGCACAAGTGTGGTTGATCGGTCCTATGCCATAGCCAAGGCGTTGATGACAGCACCTGACCCTAAGGGGCGAAAGGGTGATTATTTGAAAAGGAATGACCGGTCATGGACATCTCGGTCTTGGTGGGGCTTACCGCAGGATTCATTACGACCATCGGTTTCGTTCCCCAGATAATTAAAGGGTATCGCACCGGTAGCATGAAGGACGTGTCCCTGGTAATGCCCATCATCCTCATGGCAGGCATGTCCCTTTGGCTAGCCTATGGGATCATCTTACAAGACCTGCCGATAATCCTCTGGAACTCAGTGGCCATCGTACTGAACGGGGTAATAGTGGTGCTGAAGTTCCATAACAACGGGGTCTGAGGCATCAGCTTCAAAAAACGAGGCCTGGGGAAAGCACCCGAAAGGGTCTCACTTACCGGGGAATGAGAACGGGCATCAGGCACGTCATTGGGGTGCCGATTGGAACGCCCGCATGTTAAATGTTGTTCGTGAATGAACTCGATCGGCCCAGGAGCGATCAAGGTACAGATCGCTTTCCCAGGTCGGTGAGACTGTACACCCGCCAGTTCTTGTTCTGCCGCCAGACGATCATCCCCGCCTTTTCTAGGATGCTCAGGTGGTAGGACAGTTTGGAATCGCTCAGTCCGGTTATGTCCTTCAGGACGCAGGGGCACAGTTCACTTCCTCTTAAAAAGTATATGATGGAGAGCCGGAATGGATCGGAAAGAGCTTGATGCCGCTCGGCCAGGGACTTCAAGGTCGCTTCGTCAGGCATGACGGACCGCAGACCTTCCAGCCCTCCCGCTTCCCTCAGTCCGGCAGCCACTTCCTGGGGCAGAGATCCATTTCTGTCCCCGGACCGACCATCGCTCTCTTCAGCCATGTCACTAGCGTCCTCAAGACAACAACCGTTACCATCCATTACTATTTTACGCTGAGCAGCAGCCCCTATGCCGTTCGAGGCATCATTCCAGAAGCACCAGGCCGACGGACCTGAGGTCGAATCTGACCACCTTGCCATACTGCATGTCCTGGCAGGGTATGGTGCTCAAGGACCACCCCACCTTCCTTGCGGTGGCGAAGACGTCCATGCCGGCCGCCTCCATGCTCGGGCGGACCAGGTCCATATGCCGGCATTTTCGACGCACGCTCTCGTCCACCGACCCTTCACTCTCCTCGGCCACACAATGATCGCAATATATGCAGGGGTAGGCCCCGAAACTGAAGGCCTTGTAGTGCCCATCGTAGAAGGCGGTCTTCTCCAAGAGGTGCACCGTCCGGTTCACCCAGAGTATAAGATCTCTATACCAAGGGTGGAAATCCTCAGGCACGTCCTCCGGCCGGGCATTCTCCCTTCCCGGTATTCCGTCAAATCTGAGCAACAAGGCGTGATTGTACTCGGCTAACATCCTGCGGGTCTCCTCAGGGTTAGGGGCGTACGGGGGGCAGGAGAGGTGTTTGGCGTACCCTTTACACCCGTAGCGGCATTTGAACCTGACCCAGTCAGCCACCACCACTTCGTGTGCGCTTAGGGGGGCGGCAACAGCTCCATGCCTTCTGGCGATATCGCCCAGCTTAGCTATCTCCTCGAACGGCGTCAACAACCACATCACCGATTGAAATAGTCCGCTAGACCGGTATTAAACATGCGGTATGCGCGGGGTCAACGGTCTCGATCAGAACCGTAAAAAGATGTCCAAGACCCCTACGTATCGGTAGAGAAGATAGATCACCAGTCCATAGGCCAGCCCCCGAAGGATGAATACCGCGGGTTCCAGATTCCAGTCAGCACCAGGGCGTGGGACAACCCGAACATGCCGAAGACCAGGGCCAATATCAATGGTGGGGCATGCCTGCTCCTTCGGTAACCCAGTACACCAATGGCCAGGATTACCAGGCAAAGTAAAAGATTCACTATAGTGACCAGACCGTCCGTTCCCACACCGAGCATTACAATAATATTTATGCTATAAAAAACCCATTTTCTTCAATTCGCTCATTTTAATAGACAGAAGGTGCAGTAAATTGTGGTCCGGCCTCCGACCTTTGCCGATCGAAGCTCCCGACCGCATCTGGGGCAAGGTTCTCCCCCATCTCTCTGTCGAAGCAGATAATCAGCAGGAAACCTATCAAAATCGGTCCCTGCCTTGATGGCAGTATCAAGCACCGTTCGCATTCTGCTCCATGTTCCTATCAGACGGTCATGTGGGATCTGAGAAGCCACTGCTGTAGGTGCAAGCCTTTCTTGTAACAGCACCTCATCGGCGTAAAGGTTCCCTATGCCCGCGACCACCTTCTGGTCCAGCAGCACGGCCTTGATGGCCTTCCTTCTCCTACATATTCTACGATAAAATTCCTCCTCTCCGATGCTGAGCGCATCTGGTCCCAATCCCTTCTCCGATACGAACGTCATGACATTCTTCACGACCTGAAAGCGTCCGAATCGTCGGGGATCATCGAAAATGACCCGACCGTGATCCAGGTCCAGGACCATCCTCTGATGGGAGGTCTTCCCTCCGCATCTGAACAGGTGAAGGCTACCGCTCATTCCCAAGTGTATGCGCAAGGCTCCGTGATCAAGCAATAAGAAGAGATGCTTACCATGGCGGTCCGTGCCTACGATGCGCCTTCCCTCCAGGCGGGAACTGAACTCATTGGCGTTACCGCCCACCAGCATCTTCAGGTCTAATGCATCCGATTTCACGACCCGCTGGCCAACCAGTTCCTCATGCAACTGCCGGCGGGCTGTCTCCACCTCCGGCAGTTCCGGCATGGCTCACCACATGGTCAGGGACTGGTCATTAGCAGCTTCCATCATCACTTCTTTCAGCTTCTCCAAGGTCGGTACTCCACCGTAGAGCTTCAGGTGCTCGTTGATGAAAAGAGCGGGCGCGACGGCCGCACCGTACTTCTTGAACAAGGGCTGGATCTCTGCGAGGTAAAAGTGTTGGATGCCCAATTGCGCTTCCGTTGCAGTGATCAAATTGAGGTCCGCCTCCAATCCGGTCTCCTGCAAGGCCTGTTTCAACCTATCCACGTACTGCTTGTCATAGGCCGCGTACTGGGGATGGCAGCAGGAAACGGAGAAGATGGTCAACCTCAATTTATTCGCCATACAGACCTCTTCCCACCCTTCTTAATATGTCCATCCCATAAACGTCGGTGTCGAGAAGAGGCACTTCCTTGCGGGTTATGGACGAGAACCGTTCCTCGATCTCTTTCAGGTACTTGTCCTGTGTTGCCCTTCTCCTTTCTAAGAACCAGTTGCCCTGAAGAACCTCCTTTGGGATGACCTCGTTGATGATGAGCGAGCGCACATTGATGCCGAAACCTGAGAGGTCCTCGATGGCTCTGGCGGTCTCCTCGATGGGCAGCTTTTCCGGCAGCAGCACCAGGTTGACGGCGGAGATACTGGTGTCCGAAAGTCCTTTGATCGAACGGTCGTAACGGGCTTTCTCTAACTCCAGATCGGCCACCATCTGCTCATCGTAAACGAAGCCCAGAGCCTCCGACAGCTCTCGGCGATTCTTGATCTGTTTCGAGATGTATCCCGACCAGTCGAAGGGCATGGACAGCTCTCTTAGGGTGTGACCTGTAGGTGCCGTGTCGAAGACCACCTTGTCATGTTCGGTATCCTCGAAGAAGCTGACGAACTGGTCGAAGGCGGCGATCTCCTCAGTGCACGGGGTGGATAGCAGCTCACTGCCGAACATGGTGGAGAAGCCCTGCATCATGCCCTCCAACCTGGTCTGGAAGACTCCCATGGCCTTCTTGGGGTTGATGTTCAATCCGCACAAATTGCGTTCCGTACCGATCTTGGTTATCTCCGTCTCACCGATATGCTGGCCATAAATGGCCGATAGGCTGATGGTCGGGTCAGTCGCTACGATCAGCGTCTTGTATCCGTGATCGGCAAGCCAGGTTGCAGTGGTCGCGGCCATGGTGGTCTTGCCTACCCCACCTTTTCCACCGTAGAACAGGAACTTCTTGGTCTCAATGATCTCTCGCATAATGTTCTCTTTCATAACAATCGACATTGTGAGGAGGAAGTACATTAATATTATTTTTGAAAGGGCTCGACATTCATCCGCAAGTCATTTATATACAATAAAACTCTTTTTTTATTGATTGGAGGGGGTTCTTTGGCAGATGTTGATACAGAAGATATCAGGTTCAAGAAGTTGAGGAACTTCAACGCCTTAATGGGGTTGTTCCATTTCATCCAGGCAACTTTGATGCTTTTGGTCAGTAATTCCGTCTCCATAAACATCACTTCGAATTTTCTTTTCTATGACGAGCTGACCGAGACCTTGATGACCAAGACCGACGTGGTATACAGTTTACCGATCGGTCCATCAGTGGCCGCATTCCTTTTCATTTCGGCTATCGCCCATTGGCTCCTAGCATCCCCCTGGCTCTATCCTTGGTACGTTAGGAACCTGAAGAACCACATCAACTATGCCAGGTGGATCGAATACTCGTTCAGCGCCTCCTGGATGCTGGTCATCATCGCCCTGCTGGTCGGCATTTTCGACTTCGGGGCCTTACTGCTCATCTTCTTCTCCTGCATGGTCATGAACCTTTGCGGAATGCTCATGGAGATGAGGAACCAGGATAGGGAAAAGGTGGATTGGCTACCTTTCTACGTGGGGTGCATCGCTGGGGTCATACCCTGGGTGGTCATCATAGCCTATTTCGTAGGTGCTATAGCCCCGTACTCTGACACCATTCCCTCCTTCGTCTATCTGATCATCGTGTCCCTGTTCATCACGTTCAATATATTCCCATTGAACATGGTGTTCCAGTACCGTAGGAAGGGTAAATGGGCCGATTATCTGGTGGGGGAGAGGGGGTACATAATCCTGTCCCTGTTCGCCAAGAGCATTCTGGCTTGGCAGGTGTGGTCGGGGACTCTTAGGGGATGATCCATAGGATCCTCTTTTATGGGCGGCTTGACCGACACTCCAATTTTTCCCCATTCCTTTTTATTCTGAGGTATATCTTCGAACGTTCCCGTACTGTACCAATCGACCGTTCTCGAGCACGGAGATCGCCCCGTGTCCACTGCAGACCAGGCACTTTCGGCCATCGTTCCTGGCCGATTCCACCTCATCGATCAGTCGCAGCAGACCCTTGCGTTCCTTTGAGGCCTTGACGCTGTCTACGTTCACCGTGGTCATAAGGTTCTTGGCCAGTGTGGCGAACTCCTTGCGCTCTTCGGTCAAGCTATCAAAGTTGATCAGACTATCACCGGTGAAAACGACGAGCTGGGCGGGAAGGAAATAGAACACCTGGCCCTGTGTGTGCCCGCCGAACCCTTCCAGGACCTCGCACTCCATGTCGGCCACCTTCGTTCTGGCCAATATGGTGAAGTCGCCCCTTTTTCCTAAGGTCTCGGTGTGGAACGTCCTAGGCTCCGCGTTCACGGAGAAGGCGGAGAAGAGGTTGATCAGCTTGGTGTAGATCTCAGCCAGTACGGACCCCTCGCTCTCCGAACCGTAGGCTCGATTGGACTGTCGTATCACTTCCACCGTATCAGGGTGCATCCAGACCTCTGCGTTCAACAGTCCGGCGGAACCGGAGTGATCGGCATCCCCGTGAGTTATGAACGCCTGACGTACCATGCCCATGCCGCCCCACCCCTCTCTTTCCATGAGCAGGTCCAGATCACGGAAGTATATTCCGAAACCGGTATCGATGATGGTCACGTCCGCTCCCTTCAACAACAGGTAGGAGTTCCCCCCGCAAGGCATCTGCACACAGAGCAATCTCGCTCCATCCAGGTCCAGCTCCTGCAGGTCGGCGTAAAAGCTCTTCCCACTCGTCCTCTTAAGATCCTTCCCGCTACGCAGGACGTCCGAGAAGACCTGCTTAGGGTCCTTGCCCATGTTCATCAGTTCCTGCGCTACGTGGTTGATATCGGACAGCAACCTCAACAGGAACGCATCTTCAGCACGTCCGAGCAGTCCCCGCAGCTCCTGGGCGAAGCGAATGTAGAACACCGTGTCGTCTAGGTGCTGGCCAGTGGTATCATATTCCAATATCTCCAATGGATAGCGGGACTTGAGGTCCTCCAGGAGATGGTCCACCGTCTGGGCCTTCTCCACTGTCAGAGAAACGGTCAGACGCTCCGGGTGTTTGCCGCGATCATCGAAGTCCAACAGATCGATGTTGCACTTTGCGGCGGTTGTGTAATTAAGAAAGTCGAACAACGCGCCACTGCTGTTTGGTAATATCACCTGGAACTTGAGAAAGCTGGGAACGATCATTTGCCCCTGAAGGTAGCCAATGGCCTCCAGCTCTGTCCTCATGGCCAGGTACTCCTCGTCGGAGCAGCGGGCCTCGAAGAACACAGTATAGGGATCGATCCTCTTGTCGTATTGGATCCGGTCGATGTTCCCGCCGTGCCGCTTGACGATCTCGGCCGCCCTATGCAAGGCCCCTGGTTCATCGGGCATCTTGGCAACGAAATAATGACGCTGCATCGGGATGGGAGAACGCTAGAAACGCCTTATACCTTGGTCTATAACTCGTCGGGATCGACGTTGACCACAAGGTCAACGATATGGCGGGGTTCAAATAATGATAGACGAATGATATGAACATGCCCGAGCACCCTGTTGTTAGGAGTCTCTTGGCGTTCACCATCGTTCTCGTGATCATCATGGCAAGCCTGGTGATGATATTCTCTCCGGTGGAAGAAGAATGGCCTCAGGGTGATCTACCTACCTTCGTCAGCGAATCACAGATGAGAAGATATCTGGCGGAGCGCCATGAGAGCCGCGGTGACCTATTCCCGCTGCTGACCGATGAGGCAGGCAGTACTAACAACTACCATTCGCAGACCAATGTCCAAGTGTCTGGTGTAGACGAGATGGACTCGGTCAAGACTAATGGGGAGATACTGTTCCTCACCAATTATGACAGTGTCGCCCTGGTCAAGGCTTATCCATCGCATGACATGACGAACATGTCAGAATTGAACTTCACCGAACTTTGCGGGAAGGGCGATTCATACGGTTCTGTTCTGGGGTTGTTCACATATGATGACATTTTAGCCGTGATCATCAGCGAGTTCGGTCTGGTAACGATCTCATCTCCAATACTGGGCATTCCCTGGAATAACGGGGGGCCATCGACCGTCTGCTGCCTTATCGATATATCGGACCCATATGCCCCCGATATCATGTCCAGGCATTCGATCAGTGGGTACTACTCTGGAAGCAGGTTGATCGGGGAGAACCTCTACTTGCTCGCTCAGGAGAACATATGGATGACCGGGGAGGTATCCATCCCTCAGATCGGGATCGACGGGGAAGTTGCGGACATACCTATCGATTGCATCCGCTTCGATCCCTTGGCCAAAGAAGTAGAGGCATACCTGAACGTCCTGTCCTTGGACCTGAACACCAAGGAGAACAACTTCACCTCGATCATCACCGGTTACTCTGGCGTGATATACGTCTCCCAGGACAATATCTATCTGACGTATGTGGAATATGAATATTCGTCATCTGACAGCCAACTGGGTTCAGTGGACGAAACCGTCACCACCGTGTTCCGACTTCACCTGGACGGATCGAAGGTCACGCCTCAGGCCAAGGGGCAGGTGAACGGGTTCCCGTTGAACCAGTTCTCATTGGACGAATATGAAGGGATGCTGCGTATCGCTACCTGCAGCGGTTGGACCAACCCAGACAATCGTGTATATGTTCTGGACCAGGAATTGAAGACGGTCGGTTCCTTGACCGGGATCGCTCCAGGGGAGTCAATTCAATCGGCCAGGTTCATGGGCGATACCCTGTACCTAGTGACGTTCCTGCGCACTGATCCACTGTTCGTCATCGATCTATCCGACCATACCTCGCCCATAGTGCTTGGCGAGCTGGTGGTCCCCGGTTTCTCGACATATCTGCACCCCTGTTCCGATCACAGGCTCCTAGGCATAGGATTGGAGAACTGGACGCTCAAGGTATCCCTCTTCGATGTGAGCGACCCGGCCTCTCCTAACGAGGTCGACACATACTCAGCCCCTCTCGACTCTTGGTCTGAGGCTCTCTGGGACCACAAAGCAGTGCTATTTGACGATAGGTACGATCTCCTGATGATCCCGGTCACGAACTGGAACGAGGGATCATATTACACCCAGGAGCAGGTCCTCGTCATACAGGTCAGCGAGGAGGGGCTTGCTTTAAAGACCAATCTGACCAATGGTCCTTACCAGGGTTCAGCACGATGCGCGATCATAGAGGACGTATTGTACACGATCACCCCCACGACGGTGGTGGCATGGGACATGGACACGTTCGATATGCTGGAACAGATCAGCTATCACCAGGATCCGGATGTATGGCCTGGAGCGATCGACGATCGTGGCGAAATCGAGGTCAAGACGAACAACTGATATCGGAGATGAACAATTGAAGGTGGAGCTTGATAGGACGGCCTTATTCGCCCTGGCCTCGGACACCCGGCTAGAGATCCTGAAGGTGCTGCAAAACGAGCGACGGACCCTCTCCCAGCTGGCCGAGCTTCTTGACGTGGACAAGTCCGCGGTTCATCGCCATCTCAGGAAGCTCGAGGACGGAGGATTGATCAAGAAATCCGAGGACCACGGCTTCATCTACCATTCACTGACCTGGAAGGCCAGGGACCTGATCTCTCCGGGGGAGAACACCCGGATCGTGGTGTTACTATCGGCCTCCCTCGTCATGCTGGTGATCTGTTGTATACTTGTCGTGGTAGCCTCTGCCGGAGTACCAGGGGTGGGGGAGGCCAGCGACAACTATGATCCAGACGAATTAACCCAACTAACTGAAAAGGTGCAGGAAGTGCAGTACGCCCTGTACGCGGTGGTGATGATGGTCGCCGCAGTAGCTGTAATAGCTGTCTATATGGCCTTCGGTCTGCTCCACCGGCCTAGACAATCCGGGGCTGGGACGGCCGAGGATTGGGAGGGGCCAGAGGAAGTGGTAGGGCACCACATCGAAGACCAGATCTGATCGGCCGCAGGCATCCTTACTTCATCTTGGCGGCCATGCTGACCGCCACCTTGAACTGGTTTAGCATGCATGGTTCGACATAATAGCCCTTCATGGTGCGAAGTTCACCATACATATCATCGGGGGACCTATCCACCAGTTCCTTGACCGATCCTATACCTAGAAGGTATAATGGTTCCGCTAGCTTCTCTCCCACGATGGGGATGCTGCGCAGCTCCTGCATGATCGATTCCTTATCATCCATATCCATCGTTAAAAGATGGCAGCGCCTACCATATAATCGTTTTCGACTCACGTTCCTTGGCGAGATCAGGGACGCAACTGGGAGGCCCGGCGTATGATCCCCTTGAAAGACTCCGCCATCTGTCCATCTTCCATTCCGCTCATGAATAGGTAGCATAGGGTGAAGGCGAAGTAAGGTGCTAGATAGTGCCAGTCGAAAGGCATGATGATGATCAACAGTACCAGGCCCAGGTCGCTGAAGGGTCGATAGTGCAGTATATATTCTGCCATCTGCCCCAGACCTCTTCTGTGAGCGAAGGAGTCCGCGATCTCATCGATCGCCCCGGCAATGAGGAAGATCACTATGGGTATGGGCAACAGCTCCGCCCCCCAGATCAATGCCCCCACGATGAAGGTGGCCAAGGCCACTATCGTCCCCGTCAGAAAGCTCCAGTTATCGATCTTTTTGGTGAGCACCAAGCTAATGAGCATGGCCATGAAGAACGCGGTCGAGAACCCTCCGTCCAGGATCATGCTCGCGCCCATGAGGAGTCCTGATAGCACGGCCAATGTCTTGGCCAGGGTGATGGACCCCATGCCCTCATCGTACGCCTGATCGATATATTTTATAGCCCCTCCCAGAAAGGCATAGGTGGCTACTAAGAAGGCTAGGTTTAGGAGGGCTAACTCTTCCCCTACAGTGAACATATCTAACGTTTTAAAAACTCTCCCGATCGTTAGCCCGATTGGGCGGCATCAGTATCCTTGGGTTAGATAAGCGTTTTGTAATTAACAAGGATTAATTAGGACAATTTTCGACAATCAACGAAAAAATCAATCAATAAAGTGATGATATCTAACGTATTGCCTACATCATTACAAATATTGTCGAATTGTAATTTTTTCTAACTGGATCGATATCTCTCACTTAACGGCCTAAAATTTTGCACTTTTGTTATTTGATATCATATTCATGATAATAGAAACGTGGTATGATGATATTCCTTAGGTATATCATAACCGGTTATTTCTTTCATCCCCAGCAGGGACTGGAGGTGGTTTACGAATGGATAAGAGCAAGAGGCCGGAAAAGAAGGCTGAGACCAAGAAGAAGTAATTCTTTCTTCTCTCCAAGTGAACCTAACCTCGTCAGGATGAAATGTCCTGACATCCTTCCTTTTTTTATTCATCACTTATATACTGGCTCTTTGTAACGGGGTTCATGAAATGGCGTTCTCATCTCTCCATCGGCAACGCTATCGCCGATCGGTTCCAGATGTCGGAGGGAGAGAGGAGGTCATTCCTGGATGGGATGGTGGAACCGGACCGCCATGGGGAGAGGGCCAACAGGCCGGGGCACTCCTACCGTGTAAGACATCACAGAGCATCCGACCGGGTCATTATGCTTCACGTCTGGATGGCCAGAAAATCGTTCCTACGCAATGATACCTATCAGGGTTACCGGCACCTAGGGATGGCGCTCCATTACATTCAGGACAAGTCCACAGCAAAGGGGTTCATGGGGCTGACGCACGAACGACGGGAGAAGAAGCTGGCCGGGTTGACCGTTCCGCAAAAGGCCGTTGAAGGGGGGTTGAGAAAATATGTCTCATCACCCGAGTTCGTCCGAGGGACGATCGTCAGGACCAAGCCCAAGAAGGACCTGGAGGGGATCATGGTCCAAGCTTCGTTCAGATCGGCGGCGGTCGCCGCGGCGGTCCTTGACGCCAGCCAGCCACCTCTTTTTAGTAAACAAATGTCCCTTGCACGCAGGAGACACGCCCTGATTCACGCGCCACTGGCCGTAGGATCCATGGCCGTTGGATTATCGTTAGCACTCGCATGGTATTCGCCTTTTCCGATCATCGTACCTCTGCCCTTGGTCCTATTGGCACTGATATTGGACCGCCCATACCGTCAACTCAAACGGTTGGCAGAATGGAACGGTCTGAGAAGGCATTAAGGTCGCGGGGGAGGATTCTATTCCGCATGCAGGCGACAGTTCCTGGTTACGAGGGCCGATGGCGATCAGCACGTAATTCCTCAGGTGCTGGCCCCGTTGTTTATTGGATGAGCCGGGACCAGCGACTGCAAGACAATTGGGCGCTGTTCCATGCATGGGCCAGGGCCCGCCAGGAAGGGCGTCCATTAGGCATTGTGTTCTGTCTCGCTCCTCGTTTCTCATTGGCCGGTCCTAGGCATTATCGTTTCATGCTGCAGGGGTTGAGGGAACTGACAATCAATGCCAAAAGGGTCGGGTTGCCGTTCTTCCTGCTACAAGGAGAACCGGAGAACGTCCTTCCCCGTTTCCTGGAGGAATGGGAGATATCTCTGACCGTAACCGATTTCGATCCTCTGAGGGAGAAGAGGGCATGGAGAAAAACATCGATGGAAAGGAGCGAGTGCGGGTTCGAAGAGGTGGACGCGCACAACATTGTACCATGCTGGAATGCATCTCCAAAACAGGATTATGCTGCATCCACCTTTCGTCCAAAGGTATCCGCCCATCTTTCCGAATACATCGATCATCTCCCTCCATTCCCCTCAAAATTTCCTTCCTGGCCAGGTGATGTGCCGGAGGTGAACTTCGAAGGAGCGTTCGACCAACTTGGACCGTATCAGGAAAAGCATTGGCGTGGTGACGAATCAGAGGCGCGCACGGTCCTGAACGATTTTATAACCAAGCGCCTTGAAGGGTATGGCCTCGGTCGTAATGATCCTAACTTGGACGCTCAATCTGGGTTATCCCCTTACCTGCACTTTGGCATGATATCAGCTCAAGCGGTGGCTTTGGCGGTCAGGGGATCATCCGCTCCCCAAGGTGATCGAGAGGCTTTTCTGGAAGAGCTCATAGTCCGTCGAGAACTCTCAGACAATTTTTGTCATTACAATCCCAGATACGATTCGGTCGATGGATTTCCAGCTTGGGCCAGGGCAACTCTGAGGGAGCACATGGGCGATCGCCGCGAATATTTGTACGACGAGGTAGAACTAGGGCTTTCCAGAACCCACGACCAACTTTGGAACGCGGCCCAGAAGCAGATGGTCGAACAGGGAAAGATGCACGGCTGGCTACGCATGTATTGGGCCAAGAAGATCTTGGAATGGACGGAGACGCCCGAAGAGGCCTTGCGCATCGTCATATCCCTGAACGATAGGTACGAGATGGACGGGCGCGACCCGAACGGTTATACCGGGGCGGCTTGGAGCATTGGAGGGGTGCACGACCGGGCTTGGGCTGAGCGGCCGATCTTCGGGAAGATCCGATATATGAATTTGAACGGTGCTAGAAGAAAGTTCGATGTGGACCGGTTCGTCCGATCGATCAACGACGGTCCAGAGATATAGGCTGGCCCTTGACCGGTATGATCGTCTCCACGGGGCATGATCTGGCAAAGGCCTCCGGGTCGGAACAATGCACCGGTATGACAACCTCTGGGGAGATCGTATCTATGATCCGCCAAAGGTGCGGCAGGGAAAGATGTCCCGAGGAGTGAAAGCCCCTCTCGAACTCTAAATGTCCATCGACCATGTCCAACCCCCGGCATTTGAAACCAAATAGGTCTATCCAGTTCATCAGCTTCTGCAGGTTGTCCACTTGCTTGAGGTCGTAGGCCTCGCTGTTGGAATAGATGTATGTTCCTCCGCTCCATTCCAGGTCCAGCAGCTTGGTCATGTCCCAGAATGAGAAGCAAAGCATGTATTCATTCGGGTCTTTGGCAATATCGTCCGGGTCGGCAACCTGCCAGCCCTTGTCCTTTAGGCTGTTCACAGCTTCGATGTCCTCTGAGTTCAGCGATCGGTACACCCAAAGGTCGTCCTTGCGCACGTTGCCATCCACCTTGGCGATGCTCTCCAGAAAGGCCACGTCCCTATGGGTCACGACCATGCGCTTTCCGGCATCTTTGGTGATTCCTATGAACGTGTCCAGGCGCTCGAAGTTGTTGGCCGAGAAATCAGCGATGGTCAGCCCCCTTCCCTCCTCGACCGCCGCCCGGCAGTTCTCCCTAACCACTGCTTCGGTGATCTCCTTTTCCTCCGAGGCCCGGCCTATACGGGTACCTTCTATGATCAAGGCCTTAGGATTCAGCTTCCCCGCGGCATCGGCGAACGCAGCGCTCATCTCTCCTCTCGCCCCGTGCATTCTCAGGTCTCCGGAATAGACCACCCAATCCTCATTCCCAGAGCGAACGGCGTAGGCGGTGGCGCCATAGACGGAATGGTCTACAGGGAAGGCCCGGTACTCGATGCCATTTATCTCCCCGTCACCTCTGATGATATCGCATACCGACCCCTTCTTCCATTCAGGGTCGTCCTCGATGACATCCCCGGTCAGAACCCAGCACCGGCCCTTAATCTCCTTTACCTTTCCACGAGGGGAGATGAGGACCCTTGGCTCCCCCTCCTTCTCCGTTCTCACCACGTGGTCGAAGAGCTCGGTCGGGGCGTTCGCCCTCCCCGTCTCGCTGTAGGCCCGGAGGATGGCATAGGTCATGGGGCTGGCCACGATCGGAATGTCCTGACGAAGGAAGCCCACATGCCCATAATGATCAAAATGGGCGTGAGATAGAAAGAGCGCATCCGTCCGCACCGGGGTCATGTCCGAAGAGGTTAGATCTCCAGGGTACAGGTCGGGCCTATAGCAGTCCAGCGCAGGTAGCATCCCCATTCGAAGGTAGTCCCTAAGCCCCCGAGCCCCGCGGGGCTTGATGAACTCCGTGCAATATTTCTTACTCACATCAAAAGGTTCGCCGAAATCAAAGAACAGCCCTCGGTCCCCGAAGCTCACGTGGATCTTGTTGCCACCGATAACACCCGCCCCGCCGTAGACAGTGATCTTCATTCCAGTCAGGAAAAGAACACCCGGAGCGGATTTATGACTATCCCCTCTATTTTCTAAAGGATCAATCTTTTGGCCCTCTAAATCTGCCGTACCACCGTCGGTCTACCCAGTATCCGGATAACCTTATCCTGTTGAGCTCATCTTGCTTTGATCTCTCCCAATCCAATCGGGCTTCATGCTCGGTCATGAGCATTATCCGACCTTCCTTTTCAGGATTGTATAGATCAGGACTTCGATAGAACCAGACAGCGATCCCCGCCAAGAGGCAAATAACGCTAGCCAGCCAGGGTCCATAGAAAAAATAATCAAATCCCAGTATGAACAAAGCGTAGGAAAGTGGGAACAAGATCAATGATGTCGCCAATCTCCATCATAGCCAACTCACCCATCTTTTCATGTTAAAAACCCTTTCTCCCTAAGATATCGAGGTAACATGATCGATGGGTGCCGATCCCTTTTAGCGAATCGAAAAGCACTGATGAACATACAAGCCTCCTCGGCATCCAGCGGTATTACAATTTCCTATCCACCATGTGCGAATCGATCCGAACAATGTCCAATTCCCGTTGCCGTTGACTTTCGGAATCCAGATTCAGCTCGTGTCCGGTCTTCGGGGCACTACGACGTTCTTCAGTAAAGGCACCGGAACCCCTGGGTCTGTGGTAGAACCACACTATGATGGCAAAGAACAGGGATAACACCCCTAAGGTCCAATATAAGGTGGCCATGATGCCCAGCAAATTATCGTTATGGTCGTTAAGGTAACTGTTACCTATTAAGAACAGAACAAAGGCCAGAGCTAGGCATATGGCACTGCCGAGCAAGCGGGAAATGAACCACCTACCTCTCTTCCCCATACGATTTCAACTAATTTCCCAGTATATGTAAGTTTTTCAAAGATGTTAGAAACGACTATATCGGGCGATACAGTTGGAGACATCATGGCAGCCATGACCTTCGCCCAGAAGGTTCTATCCCGGGCCAGCGGAAAGGAGGTATTCCCTGGCGACATAGTATCGGCCAATATCGACCTGGCAATGTCCCACGAGAACGCCGCTCTCGTATTGAGGTCCTTCAAAGAGATCGGGGCTAAAGAGGTCTGGGACCCGGAAAAGATCGTTCTTCTTTTCGATCACCGCATTCCGGCCAACACCACCAAGGCCGCCGAGGGTCACCAGTCCGTCCGGAACTTCGTCAGGCAGGACGGTCTGCCCAATTTCTACGACCTGCGGGAGGGCGTTTGCCACCAGGTCCTCCCGGAGAAAGGGCATGTGCTCCCGGGAATGTTGATAGTTGGCACCGATTCTCACACTACCACCTATGGTGCGTTCGGGGCCTTCTCCACGGGCATAGGCGCCACGGAGATGGCCGCGGTCTGGGCCACAGGGGAGCTGTGGATGAAGGTCCCCCAGACCCTGAGGTTCCACTTGAACGGGAAACTGGAGGGACCGGTGTCGGCCAAGGACGTAATCCTTCACCTGATCGGAAGCATGGGGGCGGACGGTTGCGATTACCGTTGCACCGAGTTCGTCGGTCCGGTCGTCGACGATATGTCCGTATCCGGCCGCATGACCATGTGCAATATGAGCATGGAGATGGGAGCCAAGGCCGGCGTTACATTCCCGGACGACAAGACCCAGGATTACCTGAGAGGAAGGACGGACACACCATGGCAGTCAGTGCTCTCAGATGCCGACGCAGAGGTGGAAAAGGAGATCGATTTCGATCTACAGGGGCTATCGCCCCAGGTGGCATATCCTCATTCGGTCGACAACGTAAAACCGGTAGAGGAGATGGCCGGCATCCCGGTGGACCAGGCGGTGATCGGTTCCTGCACCAACGGTCGGGCCGAGGACCTATTGGCCGCGGAGAAGGTGCTGCGCGGGAGAAAGGTCGCAGACAGTGTCCGACTGATAGTGGTTCCAGCATCTCGTGAGGTGTACCTGTGGGCCGCGGACAGCGGTATACTATCATCTTTAGTGCGTTCCGGCGCAGTGATCACCAATCCTGGATGCGGTCCCTGCCTAGGTGCGCACCAAGGCTTGCTAGCATCGGGGGAACGCTGCATAGCCACCACCAACCGAAACTTCAAGGGACGGATGGGCTCGCCCGACTCCGAAGTGTACCTGGCCTCGCCGGCCACGGTGGCCGCTAGCGCTATCGAGGGAGCCATTGCCGATCCGCGGAAGGTGTGGAAATGAGGGGAAAGGTCTGGAAGTATGGAGATCATGTCAACACCGACGTGATAATACCCGGAAGATACCTGGACGACTACGACCCCAAGAACCTGGCCAAGCACGCGATGGAGGACCTAGACGTCACCTTCGCCAAGAATGTCGCTTACGGCGACATAATCGTGGCTGGAAGAAATTTCGGTTGCGGATCCAGTCGTGAGCAAGCCCCACTGGCGCTCAAATACGCCGGAGTAGGGGCGGTAATAGCACCCAGTTTCGCCCGCATATTCTATCGTAACGCCATCAACGTTGGGCTGCCGGTCATTGAATGTGACGTCCTATCGATGTTTCAGAAAGGCGATGTTGCGTTGATCAATTTGGAGAAGGGAATAATCGTCAACGAGGGTAACGGCAAGACGGCAAAGTTCGAACCATTACCTGATTTCCTTCTCACCATCCTTAAGGAAGGTGGTCTGGTACCCCATACCGCTAAAAGATACCGCTAGGGCAATGTATATAAAGGGGGAAGGATTCCGTGAGAGCAGGGACGGTCGAGTAACTCCAACAAAAGCGGTGATGAAGTTGTCTGGCATGTCCCAAACAGGTCGTGAAAAAATTTATAAGCTCCTCGCTAATATGGGGACACTTCCCCCTATGGTGAATTCATGAAGTATACTAGATTTGAGAAGGCGCGCATCATCGGTGCCAGGGCACTGCAGATATCATTAGGCGCGCCTGTGCTTCTAGAGATCCCCGAAGGGATGATCGACCCAATTATCATTTCTCAGTTGGAGTTCGATAAGGGAATTATCCCGATAACTGTAAAACGCGACACATGAGGTTATTAAAATGAGCGACGAGTCCAAGACCGAGCTTCTCGTACCGGAGGACGTTTATCTGACCTCCGGTGTCCACATTGGCACCCAGCAAAAGAGTGCTGACATGAAGGATTTCATCTTCAAGGTCAGGACCGATGGCCTGTATGTAATGGACGTCAAAAAAACCGACGCCCGCATCAGAGCCGCGGCCAAGTTCCTTTCGAGGTTCAAGCCCGACCGTATATTGGTGGTATCCGCCAGGCAGTACGGGCAAAAGCCTGTTCGAATAATGTCCAAGGCCATTGGCGCCATGTACTTCGAGGAGAGGCTTATCCCCGGGTCCCTAACCAACCCAGTGCTCGGCAGGTACATCGAGCCCGACGTCATCGTGGTAACAGATCCGGCTGCTGACCAGCAGGCGGTCGCCGAAGCTTTGAACGTGGGTATCCCGATCGTAGCCTTGTGTGACGCCAACAACGAGACTAGGAACGTCGATCTGGTTATTCCGACCAACAATAAGGGGAGACGTTCCCTGGCCTGCGTATACTGGCTACTGACCCGCGAGATCCTGAAGGAGCGCGGACAGATGGTCCGGGACGAGGATTTCAAGCTAGGCATCGACGACTTCGAAGCCAGTTTGTAAACCCCAACCCTTTTCAACTCCCTTTCCTTATTTTCATTTATGGTACGCCACGCGGCTGTCGCCGGACAATTCTACCCCTCATCACGAGCTGCCCTACTGAAGGAGGTGGAGAGGTGCTTTCTTTCCCGGCTCGGCCCCGGGGCACTGTCGGAGGTGGTCAAGGATGGAGAACGTATGATAGTAGGGGCGGTCGTCCCACACGCCGGCCTGATGTTCTCCGGTCCAGTAGCCGCTCACGTCTATGCCGAGATGGCTCGGGACGGGTTACCTGAAACGGTGGTCATCATCGGTCCTAATCATACTGGTTATGGTAGGGCGGTATCCGCTTGCAACGAGGATTTCGAGACACCGCTCGGCACGATCAAGGTAGATCAAGAGATCACATCCCGATTAAGGGGTGTGGTGGAGATAGACCGTTCAGCGCATCTGTACGAGCATAGCCTGGAGGTTCAGCTCCCCTTCCTACAATTCCTGTCACCCGATATCAAGATCGTTCCTCTGGTCATGGGGCAACAGGACATCGTTATGGCCCAGGAGACGGCCAAGGTGCTGAGGGAAGCCTGCTCTGGGAAGGACGTTCTTTACCTAGCATCCTCTGATTTCTCGCATTATGTATCCCCCCCCACAGCCAGACAGGAGGATGGGCGTGTATTGGACCGCATACTGGAGCTGGATGCCGAAGGTGTGATCAATACGGTCATGGAGAGGAATATCAGCATGTGTGGGTATGGTCCAGTGGCAACGATGTTGCTGGCCAGCGATGGCAGAAGGGCACGAATACTTCATTACGGGACCTCCGGAGACGTACATCCCATGGACCAGGTGGTAGGATATGCCGCTGTGGTCATAGAAAAGTGAAGGGTTCTCCCCTCGCAAAATTGTAAATATATACCAGAAGCCATATACGGCCTAGACCCCCCCAGGGGGCCAATTTAAGGAGAAGATTTACATGGACGGAACCAAGACATGTCCTTATTGTGGGAAGTTGGCCACGGCCGACGCCCAGTTCTGTCAGGGCTGTGGCCGGAGCATAAGCTCTCCTCAGCAAGCCTATGCTGAGCAACCGCCCCAGCAGCAGCCATCTCAGCAGAACTACCAGCAGCCATCTCAGCAGAACTACCAGCAACCGCCCCAGCAGGGTGGGTGGCAGCAACCGCCCCCGGGCGGTCCCGGTCAGATGCCCATTGGACAATCCTACGGAGGTGGGGCCAAGGGGCAGATCGCCGGAGCGATACAGAACCGCAA
>SPCU01000126.1 GCA_004525545.1 Methanomassiliicoccus sp.
GGGCGCTGTCTTTGGTGCGGAGATTGCATACAAAGTTGTCCCCAGGACGCGATCTCCATGACCGGTACCTGCCGTGCGGTCGGGGCGAGAGGGGACCTGATCTGTGATGCAGGGGGCGTTGAGCGGGCAGGTCTGCTGCTCAAGGAGGAGGTCCGTAAGGTCCTAGGCAGATCCTTGGCCATACGAGAGGTGGATGCTGGCTCATGCAATGGGTGTGAGGTCGAGGTTAACTCCCTCTCCAATCCCTATTACGATTTCGAGAGGTTCGGGGTCAAGATCGTGGCCTCCCCGCGTCATGCTGACATGCTGTTGATCACCGGGCCGGTCAACAGGGGGATGGAAGAGGCGCTGATGAAAACGCACAACGCTACGCCAGAACCTAAACTGGTGGTGGCCATGGGCACCTGCGCTATATCTGGAGGGATGTTCGGGGAAAACTATGCCTGCGGTTCGGGGGTGGACAAATTTCTGCACGTGGACATGTATATCCCGGGCTGTCCCCCGCACCCTCGGACGGTCATCATGGGCCTCTTGGAGGCCTTGGGCCGACTCTAGCTCATTTCACTACTACGACGGTGTAGGGGGAGTTACGAACCACGTGCTCCGAGACGCTACCGATAAGCACCCTGTCCAGAACGGTCTTGCCGGACGTACCAACTATGATGGCCGAAGCCCCGACCCGCTCTGCCGCGGCAACGATCGATTCCGCCGGGGGACCGGATTCTAGCAGAACGGTGACCTCCACTCCCTGCTCTATAGCTCGCACCTTGATCTCCTCCATGTGGTGCTTGGCGTCGCTCAAGGCCCCTTCTCGGTTCTCCTCGTGCCTGGGGCTGATGACGTACACCACGTACAAAGCCTCCCGGTTCAACCTCGCGTATTCCAGGGCATAATCCACCGCCTTTGAGGTGTGCGGTCTCCCGTCGGTAGCCAGAATCACGCTCATTTTGCTCCTTCCTTCTAGGAATAGGTCCTGCCAGGATATAAAATTGTCAATGCCACCATCTCACTCGTCCGGGCGTATCCTTCGGGAGCAGTATACGATGTTCTCATGCTCATCATACCCCAGCTTTTGGAACAGTCGGCGGGGCGTATGGTTGTGTCCTTGTATCTGCACGGCGAAGATCCCAACACCCAGGGCAGGCAGGTTCTTCTCCGCTCTAGGCTGGAGGCGACGCCACGCCCCTGCCGATCCTGTCTTACCGCCAAACGGTTCAACCATCCTTTGCGGAGGTCGTGGGTGACCAGCAATGATCCGATGACCTCTCCCTCGGACTCGGCGACCAGGTACAGGGAGATATCCTTTTCGAGCTGTTCCCTCACCCTCATCTCCGAGTCCCTGCCTTGCGGTTGATGGGGGAGGTGCGCCGCCTTCCAGATCGCGGCCACCGTTCCATAGTCCTCTGGACGCATACGTCGGATGCTGAACGGTGCTTCCGCTTTGTTCAGTGGGTCCTCTGAGGGGGCCATCTCATTGGTGACCATCGTCCCATTCTTCCAGGTCCAGCTCCAACCCCACCGGGCAATGGTCCGAGCCCGGTACCTCTGGCATTATGAAAGCGTTGCGGCAGCGGTCCTTCAGCCCTTGATCGACGAAGAAATAGTCGATACGCCAGCCGACGTTCCTCTCCCTCGCCCTGGTCTTCATGTCCCACCACGAGTATCGGCCAGGGGACCCGTCGAACAGTCGAAAGGTGTCCACGAACCCGCTGGCCAGGAAGCGGTCGATCCATCGCCTTTCCTCAGGCAGGAATCCCGATACCCTATCGTTCTCCTTGGGCCGGGCCAGGTCGATCTCCCGGTGGGCGGTGTTGACGTCACCGCATACCACCACGTTCTTTCCGGAGTCAACTGTGCGCTTGGCCACCTCCAACAGTTCCTCGTAGAACTCCATCTTGTATCGCAGGCGTTCAGGCGAGGCCTTCCCGTTGGGGAAGTATATGTTGAAGAGCACGAAGTCCCGGAAATAAGCTACCAATGTCCTCCCCTCGGCATCGAAACGTTGTCTGCCCAGTCCGGGTATGACCTTGAAAGGTTCCTGTTTGGAATATAGGCACACCCCGCTGTACCCCTTCTTCTCTTCCGGAGACACGAAATAGGAATGGTATCCGGGAAGATCGAGCAATTCCGGTGGAAGCTGGGCCTCAGCGGCCTTGGTCTCCTGCAGGCAGATGATGTCAGCACCATCCTTCAATAGAAATTCCACCAGCCCCTTCTTGTACAGCGCCCGGATGCCGTTAACGTTCCAACAGATCATTCTCATGCAGTTCCCTCGCGCCAGATGATGGTGCTTCAACAATAATAAAGGGAACGAGGGAAGTCTTTTAGCGCTCCTCGATCCTATTAATAAACGGTGATGGTCATAACGCAGATAGAGCGGATATTGGTAGGAGTGGACGGTTCTGAGAACTCTCTTAGAGCGGTGCAGTTCGCGGCTGTCCTGGCTAAAAAGTTCGAATCCGAAATATCGTTGGTCCACATCATCCCCCCTTCCGATCATGCCGTGATCAGCGGGAAGGCCACCTACATGGAGAAGGACACATTGGTCGGGGGGCAAAGTCTGAAGGCCGCGGAACGATCGCTGACCATGGAGAAGGTACCTTTCCGCTCCTCCGTGGAGTTCGGGAACCCGACAGAGCAACTGCTCCTGGTGGCCAAGGAACACGACCTTGTGGTGGTGGGCACTCGCGGTCTCACCCCGTTCAAAGAGGCACTGATCGGCAGTACCTCCCACGGGCTGGCGCAGCTGAGCAAGGTCCCGGTCGTCATCGTCCCCTGAAACTTCCGTGACGGCTGGCACCTTCCAGCCATTTTTCTATTTTTTAATAACTATTCGTCAACGCTTATATTGGTCTAAATGATTCAATGACCGGAAGAAATGAAAAAGACGGTCACATCTGTCCACCTGATTGATGACCGGTGTCCACTCATAAGTTAGGCATGGTGTAAATGAAGGATACAGGTCGTTCATGGAAAAGGGATTTCTTCGCCATATGGGGGGGCCAAGCCTTCTCCTTGGTCGGTAGCAGTCTGGTCCAGTTCGCCTTGGTTTGGTGGCTTACATTCGAGACCCATTCCGGGACCGTACTAGCCCTGGGTACCCTGATGGGGGTGCTGCCACAGATACTGATCACCCCCTGGGCCGGAGCTTATGTCGACCGCTGGGACCGTCGGCGCACCATGATAGTGGCCGACTCATTAGTGGCCTCATCCACCTTCCTGCTCATGGTGGTTTACGCCTCCGGGAACGTCGAGGTGTGGATGGTATTACTGGTCATGTTCGCTCGCTCCACGTTCTCAGGCGTCCACTGGCCGGCCATGCAGGCGGCCACCTCCATGA
>SPCU01000133.1 GCA_004525545.1 Methanomassiliicoccus sp.
TCAGGGGAAGGGCATCACGAACGAACGAAAGATCCAACTGTTCCATAGGTTCGAGAACCTAGATACGAGCATGGCCGCGGAAAGCCACGGGCTGGGCCTCTCCGTGGTCAAGGCCCTGGTCGATCGCTATCAAGGTAAGGTGTGGGCGGAGGACCGCATTCAGGGAGATCATACCAAAGGTTCGGTATTCGTGATATTGCTGCCAAAAGCTCAGTAATACTTTATATGGTGAAATAATAATAAAGTGAGGTTAATAATATGGGCGGTAAGGTCAAACTATCCGTGCTCATGGTCGAGGACAACATCGACCATGTCGACCTTTGTCGGGAGCATATGCCCCCGGAAGAGTTCGACCTATTTATCGCTTGCAACGGTGCCGAATGCCTCGCCGCCATCAAGAGCCGCCCCTATGACGTGGTCCTCCTGGACTATTTTCTTCCCGATACCAATGGCATGGACCTTCTTCCTCGCGTCAGAGAGTTCCAACCCAACGCGTTCATACTTTTCGTTAGCGTTTTGGATGACCCCGACCTGAGCTACCAGGCGTTGCGCGCCGGCGCATCCGATTACATGGTCAAGGGTTTCGGATACTTCCGGACCCTGCGCGACCGCATAAGGGAATCGATGGAGGAATAATGGTGCTGGTGGTGGGCCTTAACGGCAGCCCGCGCCATCCTGGCAATACCGAGATATTACTGAACGAGGCGCTGAAGGGAACAGGAAAAGACGCTAAAATAGTACGTTTTGATCTCGCTTTCATGGATGTGGCGCCTTGCCAGGCCTGTGAGGACTGCTTCAAGGACGGGGAGTGCGTGCTCACCGATGAGATGGGCAAGCTCTACGATCTGCTGGAAAAGGCCGATGTGATCATCGTTGCATCACCCATATACTTCTCTGGAATGAGCGCACAGACAAAATGCGTGGTTGATCGTTGCCAGGCGCTATGGGTCCGCCGTCACCTTTTAAAGTTGAACAGGCGCCCGGGCGTCGGCGGCATCATACTGGCCGCGGCGCAGCCCCAGGCCAAGTTCGACAACGCCCTCTCGGAGCTAAGGGCCTTCCTCATCGGTATCGGTGTCCGACCAACCGGATCGATCACGGTAGGTGGTCTGGAGCGCAGGGGGGCGGTCTCTGAGCGACCAGAGGCACTATCCCAGGCCTTCTCCCTGGGACAGGAGCTGGTCCGGTCGTTCAATTCTCCCGGTCCATGACCTGTATGCTCCTCCTCAGCCAACCGAACATGCCGATCACCAGCACAAAGGCGGCGATAAGGCCTATGATCGGAATGAGGACATCGTCGAAGACCTCCTCGGCCACGGCGAAACCGTTGAAGATGGCATGAAGCAATACTGCTGCTAGGAAGAAGGGGATCCAGCTGACCTTTATGCCCCGGGCGCCCAACAGATGCTTTCGGGCTATGCCGAAACCAAGCACACCAGAGGCGGTGGCGTGCAGCAGTGTGGACGTCAAGGCTCTCAAAGTGGCGCTGGCCACGAAGACATCGATCCCCGAGATAAGGGAGCTGCTGTTGTAAAAGATATTCTCCACCGCGGCGAACCCCAGTCCGGCTGCGGCGCCGTATATCAGACCGTCCTCCGGTTCAATGATCCAATTTCGTAAGGCCAGCACACCCCAGCCTTTGGCCCATTCTTCCACGAAGGGGGCGATCACCACTGCCAGGATCACTATCTCCAAGGTGGGGTCGTACGGCGCGAAGTTCCAGAACCCCTCGGAGAATATCGAACCTGGGGCGCGAATGACATCAATGGCCAAGCTCTCCAGCAGCACCGACGCTAATATGGATATCGTGGCACCGAAGAAGAACACCGAGAGCACGCGTCCCCAGCGTTCCCGGTTGTAGATCTCAGAATTCCTGATCCATACCAGATAGATCAGGGAAGGCACGATGGCTGAAAGCAGGACCACTGTCAATTCCCAAAGTTCCATTTCTCACCTGCCACATCTATTCCCTTCCAGGGCATATCAATGTGCCGATTAGGTTCCCTGGTTCAGGACCTTTTCGTCGCATAGGTTCGGGTGTAGTATTCCCGAAAATCACCGTTCTTTATGGGCTTCCACCATTCGGGATGGTCCTTGTACCACCGTATCGTTTGGCGCAAGGCCTGCTCGAACTCCTGCCGGGGCCGCCAGGAAGTGGCCTTCTCCAGTTTCCCCGCATCCACTGCATGCCGGGCCACGTGGCCTTCGCGATCATCCACGAAGGTCAGGACTTCCTCGTCCATACCCAGCTCGTCCAGGATGACGGCGGCGATCTGTAGTACGCTCTTCTCCTCCAGCGTTCCCACGTTGAAGATCTCGCCCTCTAGCCCTTTCGACGATAGCAGCGTGTCCACTGCCCGGCAGTGGTCCTCCACATGTATCCAATCGCGGGTGTTGCGGCCATGGCCATAGACGGGTAATTTCTTTCCTTCCAGGGCGTTGGTGACAAAAAGCGGTATCAACTTCTCCGGGTACTGGTACGGACCGTAGTTGTTGGAGCAGCGGGTGATGATGACCGGCAGTCCGAATGTGGCATAGTATGAATAAGCCAGCCGATCGGCCCCGGCCTTGCTCGCGGCGTAGGGTGACTTGGGAAATAATCCATCGGTCTCCAGGGACGGGTGGTCCACCGCCTCGCCATAGACCTCGTCGGTGGAGATGTGAACGAACTTCTCCACTCCGTGTCGCAGTGCTGCGTCCAATAGAGTGTAGGTTCCGAAAACGTCGGTGGTGACGAAGGAGCCCGCCTCCTGTATGGAGCGGTCCACGTGCGTCTCGGCGGCGAAGTGCACCACCTGATCTACGTCCGCCATAAGGCCGTCAACCAGTTTCGCGTCGCATATGTCTCCGTGAACGAAGGTCATCCGTTCCTTCACGTCCTCGAGGTTGGCCGGGTTACCGGCGTAGGTGAGCTTGTCAAGATTGATGATCTCCATGTCAGCGTGCGCCTTCAGCATGTGGCGCA
>SPCU01000033.1 GCA_004525545.1 Methanomassiliicoccus sp.
AGAGCTTGGGCAGTTCAGCATGTCCAAGAACTGGATAAAGGAACGGCGAAGTGACTTCTACTATCGTAAAGCGAAGCAGATGGACTATCGTAGCCGGGCCTCATTCAAGCTTATTCAGATCAACGATCGTTTCGAAATGATCAAAGGGGGCATGACCGTGGTGGACCTGGGGGCCGCTCCGGGTGGCTGGCTCCAAGTGGCCGCCGAGCGCGTCGGACCCAAAGGTAAGGTGGTCGGCGTGGACCTGCAGTCCATCGTTCCATTGCCAGGGGTACAAACCATAAAAGGGGACATCCGGCATGCGGAAGTTCGCGAAGAACTGCTGGCATTGACCGATGGGAAGGTCGATCTGGTCATGTCCGATATGTCACCTAACATTTCGGGTAACTATTCCATGGACCACGCTCGCTCCATAGAACTGTGCGAGATGGCCTTGGACTTCGCCGTTCAGACATTGTCCCCTGGCGGCAGATTGATCATAAAGCTGTTCGATGGTGACATGAGCAAGGAATTCGTTACTCAGGTGGAACGTTTCTTCGGTTCGGTCAAGCGACATTCCCCAAAGGCCTCTCGCTCTAGCAGCTCAGAGATATATATCGTGGCCAAGGGGTTCGGTAAAGGCAAGGATGGCCAGAGCGGCTAAGCTTTTTATGCATCGTTGCTCATTGAGCCACTGATGTTGACCTACATAACGATCATGTTCAATACCGAAGGCCGCCGTCCCTCGGAGGTCTTTGACGCTCTGAACAATATGGGCTTTCAGCCCACCACTGGCAATTACGATGGTGTGTTCAAGTGGGACAAGAAGGCCACACTGGACGATGCCATATACATGGCCGACCGGGTGTATCTCACCCTGAAGGGTACCGGCGCCATGTTCAAATTGGAGACCGTGGGTGAGAAGGACGACCCCTGCGATTGAGCTGGCAACATGAGGTGTGGCAAGATCATTTGCGTAGGGCAGAACTACCGGGCCCACATAAAGGAGATGAGCTCGGATGAACCGATAGATCCAGTATTGTTCTTGAAGCCGTCCACAGCTTTGATCGGTGACGGAAGGACCATTATCATCCCTCCGGACATCGGAACGGTGCACCACGAGATCGAGCTCGCCCTCATCATCGGTCGTTCTGGGAGAAACATCTCCGCGGACAAAGGGTTGCAGTACGTGCGATCGGTGGCAGTGTTCAACGACGTGACCGCCCGGGATATGCAGGCCGTTGCCCGCAAGGCAGGGTTGCCATGGTCCCTTTGCAAGGGCATGGACACCTTCGCTCCCATAAGCGATCCGATGCCCCTGCGTGAGGTTGGTGACCTGCACTCCTTGGACCTTGAGCTGAAGGTGAACGGGGAGCTGCGGCAGAAGGGCAACACCGCTCAGATGATATTTACCCCGGAGGAGTTAATATCCTACATATCGAGGTTCATGACCCTGGAGCGGGGTGATATAATCGCCACCGGGACACCCAGCGGGGTCGGACCTATCAAGCACGGTGATGAAGTATACGCCTCCATACCTGGGGTGGGAAGCCTGACCAACAAGGTTCGGAACGGCTAATCCCAGAAGCGCTTGGTGCGGGCATAGTTGATCTCCGCGTTCAATATATCGCGCAGAAAATCGTCTTCGTTCTCGAAAAAGCTGCCCAAGATGCGGGCGGCGGTATCCGCGCCCACACCGCGCCCGCTCAATGCCAGCATGGCCTTGCGGCCGTTCCTCTGTACCAATGAGGCGTTCTTGAAGAGACGGCGCAGCTCCTTCTCCTCCTCTTCCTTCAGATCCTTCTTCTTGAGCAGACGGATGTTTTCGCGGTTATAGCCGTTGAGGGCGGCGATCATCTGTCCCCCGCATTTCTGGCACAATATGTGACGAGGGGCCTCCTTGGTCTTGAGCCTCCACTGCGTACTGCAGTTCAGGCAGGACATATGCAGGCTCTCCTCCTCCAGCCTTTTCTTCAAGGCCATGAGTATGGAATGATTGGCACGCTGGGGGGTGATCAGCTCCTTGGAATGGGAGAGACCGGCCTTGCCTATGGGGGAGAGACCGCATATGACGATATCGATAACCCCCGACCCTATGTCCTTTATGACCTGGATCGTACGATCGACGTCGAAGTCCTCCCATAATACCTTGTCCACCGCCTCCTTCATCAGCGATGAGTCCTCATATGCCTCCACCAAACGCCCGAAGCTGACGTTCTTGTAATCGGCGTCCCGGTCCACCGCCCCGAACTTCTTGGCCACGAACACGAAGCGCCAGCGCATGTGGCTGGAGTTCTTCATGACCAGACGGATGAGGCTTTCGACCGTGGCTGCATCGATGGACCGAAGGGTCTCCACAATCAACGCCGGACGCACGTCCCTCGGCAGGTCGATGATGACCCTGTAGGGGTCCGTCGTCACTGCCACGCTCTCTCCGAGACGAGCGGACAAAAGCACCGAGATCATCTTGGATATGGTCTCATTGACCTTGCTGCCGAAGCACATGTTCAATATGGCCAGCTTCTTCCCGATCTCCAGTGTGATGCGCTGGTCGGTGGGCATGGGAAAGCCGTCCCGATGCTCCTTCAGGTAATCGTCCAGGATATGGTAGGCCACCGCGTCCCCCTGATACAGGCCTGTATCGTATCCCTCCCGCATGCGACCTACCTCCTGGGCCACCTCGAACGGCACCGGCAGGTCCTCGCCCACCCAGGAGGGGATGGAGCCGATCTCTTTGACCTGTTCCACGAGCAGCTCGTCTTCCATGATATCCACGATGCGCCAGGAACGCCCGCGGGTGATGAACGTAGCATACGGCTCGGCGAAGGAGATCACGAAGCTCTCATCCAGGGTGCCCACAATCTTTCGCGTGCCTATGTCCCTGATCTTGTAGGTGCGCTCGTCAGGGATCATGGAGATGTTGTCGTAGAAGTACTTGCGACCCCGGGCCGATCTCTTGTATTTGTCATCGTTCAAGAAGACCAGGCCGATCTCGGCCAGCTGATTCAACACCGTATCGAACTTGCTACGTTCCAGGTCGCGGAAGGGATAGGACCGTCGCACCACCCGGAACGCTCTCTCTATTGACACCGGGCCGGCCACGGTCATAGCGACCAACTGGTTGGCCAGCACGGTCAGCGGCTCCTTCCTCACCAGCATCGTCTCGTACTCCTCGGCCAAGGCCATCCTGGTCACCACCAGGCTTTCGGCGATCTCGTCCGGTGAGGAGGCGACGATGGCCCCCTCCGTCTTACGGCCGATCTTGTGACCGGCTCTCCCCATCCTCTGGACCAGACGAGAGACCTGACGGGGTGAATTATACTGGATGGCGAAGTCTGAGGAACCGATGTCGATACCAAGCTCCAGCGAGGAGGTGCAGATCAAACCCTGCAGCCGCTCGCTCTTGAAGTCGTCCTCCATCTCTATCCGGGTCTCCTTGCTAAGCGAACCGTGGTGCACTCCCACCCTGAACTCCTCATCCCACAGGTGGAAGCGGGCGGCCAGGGCTTCGGCCGTGTCCCGGGTGTTGACGAACAGCAGAGTGGAGTTATGCGACTCTATCAGCTTCTTGGCCCGGCGCATGCAGGCGATGAGCTGAGGGTCGCTCTGCAGGGTGCCGGCAAGATCCTTGTCCTCATCCTTCACCTCCGGGCACTGCACTCCGATGTCGATCTCCTTTGCCACTCTGGCTCGGATTATTCGCACCATGCGTCCTGAGCCGCCAAGATAATTTGCCACCTCTTGGTGTGAACCGACGGTGGCCGAAAGTCCGACGCGCTGGAATTCCCCCGCCAATTCAACCACCCTTTCCAGGGCGACCGACAACTGCGCTCCGCGCTCGTCGTTGGCCAGTTCATGTATCTCGTCCACTACCACGTACTTCACATTGGCCAGGTGGACCCGGAGGTTCTTGCCAGTGAACATGACCTGCAGGGTCTCCGGCGTGGTGATGAGAATGTCTGGAGCGTATTTCGACTGCCTTGTCCGCTCGCTCTGCGAGGTGTCGCCGTGACGCACCGCCACTCTAAGGTCCAAAGCCTCTCCGAACTCTTCCAGCCGTTTGAGCATGTCCCGGTTCAGCGCTCTCAGCGGAGTGATGTACAGTAAACGCACCCCTTTCCCAGGGGTGTTGATGAGATGGTGCAGCAGGGGCAGCATGGCCGCTTCGGTCTTACCGATGCCGGTCGGGGCAACCAAAAGAACATTGTCTCCGTTCAGCACCGAGGGTATCGCCTCGTTCTGAGCCCCGGTCGGCTCCTTGATGTCCATTTCATCCAACACCTTGCGGATGCGGGGGTCCAGCAGCTCGAATACCATGTCCTCTTCCTTTCAATAGAGATGATGTACCTCATCACTATGCTCGAGGTACTCCATAATGTCGATGCGGGTAAGCGTTCCCAGGAGAATGCCGTTGTCGTGCCCCACAACAAGCATACGGGATATCTGCTTGGTGTTCATGTCCTCGAAGGCCTTGTACGCCGAGGTTCCCGCCCTGACCTTCTCGTAATGCCTGGACATAAGATATCCGATCCTGGCGGATGGATCGGGATGCTCATTCAGAACCTCTCTGAGCATCACTCCCACCACTATCCCACCGATGTTCACCACAGGGTAAAGGTAATGCGGCTCCGCGGCCGTGCCCCTCCGGGCGTCCTCCACGCTCATCTCCGGGGTCAGAGTGATAGGGTTCCCCCTCATGATCAATTCCACAGGCACCTCGTCCAGGACTCCCGGGTCGTAGATGAATGGTCGCCTGGCCACCTGATTGCGGAACAGGGTCTGATCACCGGTGACGATATAGGAGACGGCGGACGCCAACATGACCGGAATAAGAACGGTATAACCACCGATCACCTCGGCCATGAACACCGAGGCGGCTATGGGCGTCTTGGAGACCCCGGCCATCATGGCCCCCATCCCGGCGATGGCGAAAAGCGGCAAAGGCGTCAGACCCAAGACCAGGGCGAAGGCGGACCCCAACGCACCACCCATCATGAGAGAGGGAAAGAACACCCCTCCGCTCCCTCCACTGCCCACGGTTACACTGGTAGCCACCATTTTCATGACGAAAAGAATCAGTAGGAATCCGATCGAGGTGATGGACCCCTTTATCAGCATCCCTATCTCGTTCTCGGCCAACCCCAGCACCTGAGGGACGAACAGACCGATGCATCCTACCACCAGTCCTCCGTACATGATCTTGGAGGGCAGGGGCAGGGAGCTGCGTTTGATCAGCCGCTCGGTCAGGTGCATACTGGAAATGAACAACCTGCCTGCCAGTCCTATCAGTATACCTAGTAATACGATCCCGATGGCGATGACCAGGTCCATCTCCAGATGAATATCAAGGGTCTCGAACAACGGCTCGTATCCGTTGAAGGGGACGAAGACCAGGTATGACACCACACTGGCAATCATGGATGGAATGACCGCCCCGGGCTCCAGATCGTTCTTGTACGGTACCTCAATGGCGTATATGGCCGCACCCAGGGGTGCTCGGAACACCGCCGATAGGCCGGCCGCCGCCCCAGCGATGGCGAAGGTGCGCATATCCCCCTTCTTCAACTTCAGACGGTCGCCGAAGAATGAAGAAATGGCCGCCCCGATGTGCATGATGGGGCCTTCCCTACCGGCACTGCCCCCTGTACCAATAGTGACCGCGGAGGCCAATATCTTGACGAGCCCAGAGCGGGGCCGAACCCTCCCTCCGTGGTGGTGAATGGCCTCTATCACATAACCGGTCCCTCCCCCAGCCGATTCAGGGGAGAACCGGGAGATCACGATCCCGGCAATGAGCCCTCCTATCGCTGGTAGGAACAACCGCAGGTACCAGGGTATTTCTGTCGTGTCATAGGAAAGTTGCCAGATGGCGAGCAGTAGCCACTGGAAGACCAGAGCCCCAAATCCGGCGCCCACTCCGATCAATATGCTGAGGGGGATCCACTTACGTAGGTAGTCCTTGAAATCCGCGGTGACTATGCCTTGATACCCGCGCCGAAGGAAATGCGCGGTCCGTGACTGATCGGGATCATCGTTGGTCATTTGGCATTGAGGCCGCTGGCTCACACACCGAAAAATGAAAAATCGGAAAGGGATTTAGTTAAGGAGTTCACTGCTTGGCCGGCTCGGTAGCATCCAACGGTTCAGTGGCCAAAGCCAACATCTCACACACGTCCATGATCTTGATCTTAGCACCGATCTTCTTGGCCGCCTGCTGCAGATTGAGCACGCAGAAGGGGCAGGTGGTGGCTAGGATGTCCGCTCCGGTCTCCACGGCCTCCTTGACCCTATCAATGGCGATGTTGATCGCCAGATCGTTATACTGGCTCTTGTAACCGCCACCAGCACCGCAGCACCGGGACTTCTCCCGGATGTTCTTCATCTCCACGAACTCCACTCCCGGAATGGCCTTTATAGCCTCTCGCGGCTCATCGTAGACCTTGGCGTGACGCCCTAGATGGCACGGGTCGTGGTAGGTGACCTTGGCATTGATCTCCTTGGTGAACTTGACCTTCTTCTCCTTGATCAGCTTGCTGGCGAACTGGGCGAAGTGGAACACCTCGAAGGT
Organism: Methanomassiliicoccus sp.; assembly: GCA_004525545.1. Taxonomy (GTDB): domain Archaea; phylum Thermoplasmatota; class Thermoplasmata; order Methanomassiliicoccales; family UBA472; genus UBA472. The sequence goes on from SPCU01000033.1 coordinate 6,548, forward strand.
TGGGTTGGAGTAGTACTTTCCATAGTCGTGGATGGTGGTCTTATAGCAACCTGCGCAGGCAGTGACCATGGCCTGGGCCCCCATATGGTCGACGGCGTTGATGGTGTGTTCGGCGAAGCGGTACGTCAGGCCGGTCTGCCCCGTTCTGAGCGCGGGGGATGTGCAACACCATTCGTCCCCTTCCAATATGTTGGTGGAGACCCCGCAGCGGTTTAGGAAGAGAATGCTGGTCTTCGCCAGGTTCTGCATGCGGTAGGATGCGGTGCATCCGGCAAAGAAGACCACCTCGGGGTTGTCCGCCTTGGGCACGGCCGGATACCAGGCGCCTCTCTTATCCTTCGGCTCACCATAGGGGTTGCAGACCTCCTCCAGGCGCTCCTTGATCTTTTTGTGGGCCGGCATGGGACCGTAACCGTTCTCGATGCACCATTCCCGGACCTTCTCCCAGAACTCAGCGAAGTCAATACCTACATGGCAGACCGTAGAACAAGCGGCACAGGTGGTGCATCTGAACAATGCATCTACGAACTCATCGTCGATGACGACCTTACGGCCCAGTAATTTATCCAAAGCGGTCCTCTTGCCCAGTTGGGAGATGTAGAAGACCTTTCCGCGGGGGGTGACCGATTCCCAGGGTGTTTGGTTCCACGTCTCGCAAGTGCGAATGCAATAACCGCATTGAAGGCAAGCTTGAATTTCCCTTTCTATGTTCGGTAATTTTACCATTATGATACCTCTGAGCCCAAATGAGGAAGATTGGCAGAACACCAACCCTGTTTAGAGTGTGCAGTATGCATGTCCAACCTGTATTAAAGTTTTTTCAGCTCATCAATCGTAATGGCTAAATCATATCAGAAATTAAAATATAATTAAAATATTTATCATGTAAGAAGGCCAGCCGCGGGTCGAATTCCCTTTTTAATCTAACCTTCCAAGATCGGAGAGTAACCGTACCAGGCACCCTCGTTCTGCAGCAGGTATAGGTTATCTTCCAGGAGCTTGCGGTGACCCTCTTCAACATGGGTCAATTTCTCCAAAAGGTCATGGGTACTGGGCTCGGTCACCTGGATCGCCGCGTTGCGATACATTTCGACCGACCCGATCTCAACCTTTATTCCCATCTCCAAGGCCTTGATCTCGTCCTCCATGGTCATACAGCGGTCTGGGGGGAATGGGAAGGCCTTCTCCGGGACGATCCCCAGCAGCGATTCAGATGGACGTACCTTCTCCAGGTCGGCATCGGGGGCGATCCTTCTCATCTCCTTTTCGATGTGCTCCTTATGCTGAACCTCATCTCGAGCAAGCCCGCGAAGCAATGCCGCACCATTCTCCTCTCTGGCGCACTCGCTGAACCGGCGATAGAACTCGATTCCGAACTCCTCTATCCTCAGCGCCGATGCCAAAACCGACAAGACCTTGTCCTCGCCTTCCAAGCCCGTTCCGTTCATTGAACCCCCCTTTATCCTAGGCATGGTCTGAGCTATAATAATTATCTCCCATCTTATTCGCCGTTCCGTGATCTGCTAGCGTAGGCCGTGGATATGTAAGAACGACAAGTCCGAGAAAGAGAGCGAGGCCCGTGTTTGGCGTTCTTAAATATGATTCGGTCGCATAGAAATATTTAAAGGGTGCATCTGATTTGCGGCCTTCCGTAGGCAGGTCATTAGAACGATCTTGGTAATGATTATGCATCGTGCGGGGAAAGAGCTCTTCACTGTCTCAAGGATCGAACGGTGTCTTTATGGACAGTAACAATTTATTTTATATCCTTCTGGCACTGGCGTTCTTCGGCGCTCCCCTTGCCGCAATGTTGAACAATAAGCCCAAGATCAGCGCAGCAGTGGCATTCGGGGCTTCGGCGATGGCCTCCCTGGTGGGGCTCATCATCGGCGCGGACGTTCTCTTGAACGGTCCGATGCGATTGGATTTTCCGTTCTCCTCCCCTTTCGGAACGTTCGCCTTCGCTGTTGACGGTCTCAGCGCGCTATTCATTATCATAATCTCGCTGGTCACCTTCGCTGTATCCATATATTCGCTCGGCTACGTTAGGCATTATTACGGTAAATACCCGGTCGGCTTGATGGGGTCTCTGTTCAACATCTTCTATGTCTCGATGATAATGGTCGTCTCATCATCCAATGCCATCATGTTCCTGATAATGTGGGAGACGATGTCCCTTTCCTCCTATTTTCTGGTGATATTCGAAAGCAGGGAGAAGGGAACGGTTGGTTCCGGTCTCTTTTACCTGATCATGACGCACATAGGAACGGCGGCCATCACGATCGGCTTCATATTGATGTACTCGGAATCTGGATCGTTCGAGTTCTCCTCCTTCCACGGAGCGGCCCTAGGGATGTCAGACCTTTTGCGTTCATCCGTGTTCGCTCTTTGGTTGGTCGGCTTTGGGACCAAGGCGGGGATAATCCCGTTCCACACTTGGCTGCCCATGGCCCATCCCGCCGCACCCTCCAACATATCCTCCCTGATGTCCGCCGTGATGGTAAAGATGGCCATCTACATGCTCATACGCTGCTACTTCGGCTTCCTCGGCGTCCAGGACGCCTGGTGGGGCGTGGTCGTTCTGGCGGTCGCCTGCATCTCTGCCCTGCTCGGAGTTATGTATGCGCTGATAGAGAGCGATATCAAACGTATGCTGGCGTTCTCCACTGTCGAAAACATCGGCATAATCCTGATGGCGCTGGGGGTGGCCATGATATTCCAGTCCTATGGGCTGAAGGAACTGGCCGCGCTGGCGCTCATAGCCGCCCTAATGCATGTTCTGAGCCACGCCCTGTTCAAATCCTTACTGTTCATGGGGGCGGGAAGCGTGCTCTATGCCGCTCATACCAGGAACATGGAGAAGCTGGGGGGACTGGCCAAGCGGATGCCGTATACCAGCCTGATGTTCTTCATCGGTGTGCTCTCCATCGCAGCCATACCACCATTGACCGGGTTCGTCAGCGAGTGGTTGATCTTTCAATCCATGTTGCAATCGTTCAACATCCCGGATGCGATCGTCAAGATACTGATCCCGGTGGCATTGGGCACATTGGCCATCACCGGAGCCCTGGCCGCCGCGGCCTTCCTCAAGGCCTACGGCATCACGTTCTTGGCCAGGCCGCGCAGCGAAGGGGCGGAGCGGGCCGAGGAAGTGCCTGGAACCATGCTCGTGGGAATGGGCATACTGTCTGCCCTGTGCATCCTGGCCGGTGTCCTGTCTTTCATGATCCTTCCCGTAATGGACGAGGTCACCTCCCCGCTCATCGGAGTGTCGATCGGGGAACATCTTATCAGCGGATTCCTGATCGTGCCGACCGTAGGTGAGTTCTCACAGATGTCCCCCCTGCTGATCGGCGTCCTGCTAGCATCGGTATTCGTGGGGGTATTGGCCCTCACCCATCTCTATGGCGGGCGGAGAAAGGTGGTCAGGGCGGGCACATGGGACTGCGGAACGCCCCTGACCTCCCGCACTGAATACTCTGGCAGGGGCTTCTCGAACCCCATTAACCGTATGTTCTCATGGGTGTACCATCCTTTAAGGGTATTCAGGTCCACCTCACACATCTCCCCCTATGTCAAGAGCGACATGAGGTATACCAGTACCATCGAACCGGTGTTCGAGAGGTACTTCTATGAGCCCACGGAAGCCGGGGTAAGATGGCTGGCTAGAAAGGTGAGCGTGATACAGACCGGGAGCATACAGACCTATCTGGGGTACATATTCGTCGTGTTGATTCTGCTCTTGATCGTCCTGAGGTGAAATGATGTTGCTTGCCATGATCCAGACACTGCTCCTACTGGCCCTCGCCCCGTTATTCACCGGGCTCATCCGCAAGTTCAAGGCATTCTTTCAGGGAAGGCAAGGGCCATCGGTATTACAGCCGTATCGTGATCTGACCAAACTGTTCCATAAGGATTCCGTGATCTCCAAGGACGCCTCATGGCTGTTCACGGCGACGCCCTACATATGCATGACCGCGGTCATCACCGCGGCATTGATGATCCCCTTCTTCACAACCAGCTCTATCAATTTCATCGGGGACATCATCGTGGTGGTCTATCTCTTCGGCATGATGCGCTTCTTCATGGCCCTGGCCGGTCTGGACGCGGGCTCCGCGTTCGGCGGTATGGGAAGCAGCCGCGAGATGACCATATCGGCCATGGTCGAACCGACCATATTGCTCTCGATATTCACCATGGCATTGATCTCGGGCACCACCCGCCTGGGGGAGATATCCTTCAACTTGGCCACCACCGGTTTGGACCTGGTCCCTCCCGCTCTGTTCCTGGCCTTGGCCGCATTCTTCATATCCACCCTGGCCGAGAACGCCCGCGTACCGGTGGACAATCCGGCCACCCATCTGGAACTGACAATGATACACGAGGCTATGATACTGGAGCATTCCGGGAAGCAGCTGGCGCTCATGGAGTGGTCCAGCATGACCAAGTTGTTGCTCTACCTGGTCATCATGGCCAACACCTTCCTGCCATGGGGCATCGCCACGGAAGTAACGCCCATGGCCCTGATCATCGGCATTTTCGCCGTGATCCTGAAGATAACCCTGTTCAGCCTGGCCATAGCGATCATTGAGTCGTCCATGGCTAAAATGCGCCTGTTCCGCCTGCCCAACCTGTTGACCGTATCGTTCTCGCTGTCATTACTGGCGGTGATGTCGTTCTATATTCTATGAGGGACCCCCATGTTAAACTCACTTAGCCTCGACGCCATCAACACCCTGGCCGCCATAATATTGTTAACAGATTTCATGCTGGTGGCCAGCAGCCGGATGAGGTCCCTGACCCGTATATTCGCCATTCAATCTCTGGCTCTGGGGGCTTTAGCCGCGGTGGTGGCCTTCGAGACCGGGGCGGAGCACATTTACATCGTGGCCGTTCTGAGCATAGTGCTGAAGGCCGTGATCATCCCCCGGTTCATCGATTACGCGACGACCAAGATCCAGGTGAAGAGGGAAGTGGAGCCTTTAGTGAAGATTCCCGGATCCCTTCTGATATGTGCGGCCATAACCCTGCTGGCATACTTTGTGACCGAACCATTGATGCAGCAGGGCACGGCCATCACCAGCAACTGCCTAGCGATATCGTTCGCCTCTGTGCTGATCGGCATGTTCCTCATGGTCTCCAGAAGGAAGGCGATCACCGAGATCATCGGTCTATTGGTGGTCGAGAACGGAGTGTTCTTTGCGGCCATATCCACCACCTACAGCATGCCGATGATCGTCGAGCTGGGAGTGTTCTTCGATGTGCTGGTGGGCGTCATCATAATGGGGCTCTTCGCCTTCCGCATCAACCGCACCTTCGATTCCATTGACACCAGCATCTTGAGGGGGTTGAAGGATTGATCATCACGCTCATCCTTTTACCAGTGGCCGTGGCCTTGGTCTGCCTGCTGCTCAATCGATACACCAAGCTGGTTGAGACGGCCAGCGTCGTCGGGGCAGGACTGCTGCTCCTTCTAGGATCGATCCTGGTGCTCCACGTATTTGAGGAAGGGATCATCGATGAGGGCATGTGGTACTTGGACCAACTGGGCGCCTTCATGTTGCTCATCATCGTCCTGATAGGGTTCCTGGCCATTCTCTATTCCGTTCCCTACATGCGGCACGAGCACGAGAATGGGGAAGTTAGCTCAAACATGCTCGGGCTTTACTACACCTTCCTATTCCTGTTCATATTCACCATGGTACTGGTGGTGGTCTCCAACAACCTCGGTATAGTGTGGATCGCGGTAGAGGGCACAACGCTGGTCTCGGCCTTTCTGGTGGGGTTCTATAACAAAGGCACATCCCTGGAAGCGGCCTGGAAATATCTCATCATCTGTTCGATAGGCATCTCCCTGGCACTGCTGGGCACCATATTCGTCTACGCCTCCTCGATCGATGTTCTGGGGGAGAACAGCGATCTGCACTGGACCTCGTTGATGGCAGTGGCCGGGCAGCTCGATCCGGCCTTCCTGAAGATCGGGTTCGTTCTCGTTCTGATAGGTTACGGTACCAAGGTCGGACTGGCCCCCATGCACACTTGGCTTCCCGACGCGCACTCCCAGGCGCCCAGCCCGGTGAGCGCCCTGCTGTCGGGGGTGTTGTTGAACTGTGCCATGTACGCGGTCCTAAGGTATCACATATTGATGACCCATTCCTCGATCGGTGGGGCTTTCAGCAGTGGTCTGCTCCTGCTCTTCGGTCTATTATCGCTGGGCATAGCCGCCGCGTTCATAATCACCCAGAAGGACTACAAGCGTCTCCTGGCGTACTCGAGCATAGAACACATGGGCATCATAGCCATAGGGTTCGGGTTCGGAGGCTTCTGGGGCATCTTCGGTGCATTGTTGCACATGTTCAACCACTCCATGACCAAAGCACTACTGTTCTTCGGCGCTGGAAACGTGCTCCAGAAGTACAAGACCAAGAGCATCGACGGGGTCAGGGGATTGAGCAGGACCATGCCATATACCTCGGTCCTGCTGCTCATGGGCGCCTTAGCTATAACCGGGTCCCCGCCCTTCAGCGTGTTCACGAGCGAGATAATGGTGCTCACCGGCGGCATCGACCAGGGTAATATCCTGCCATCGTTGCTCTACGCCGGTATGATCGTGATAATATTCGCCGCATTCATGGGTCACGTGGTCAGAATGATCTTCGGGGACCCTCCAGAGGGAATGGAGAAGGGAGAGGTCAACAAGGCAGGACTGATCCCGATGGTAGCATTGGTGGTCATCATACTGGTCATGGGGATATTCATACCGGATGGTCTGAGCGATGCTCTGCGTGATATCGTCGCGCTGTTCGGGGGTCAGGTATGAGCACAGATTGTTATGCTGAGGTAAAGGCGGGATTGGAACAAGAGTTCGGGGATGCCCTTGTCTCCATCTCACCGGGGCACAGGGGGGTCATCTGCGAGGTGCAGGGGCAGAGGTTCGCCGATGTCGCTAAGGCCATGTGCGGTAAGCATGGGGCGGTCATGCTCTCCCTGCACGCCACGGACGACCGGGCTTCCCATGGGACGTTCACACTGCATTGCATATTATCTCTCGAAGGGCAGGACCAGTTCATGACCCTGACGAGCAAGGTGCGTGATTCCTTCCCCTCTCTATCCCCCTCGATATATTATGCGAATTGGTACGAGCGTGAGATACAGGACATGTTCGGTATCAAGCCCCTAGGTCATCCAGACCCCCGCCCGCTGGTCCTCTACGATCGTTGGCCGGAAGGAAATCACCCGCTGCGAAAGGACTTCGATCTCCGTACGGACGTACCTAGGACGCCTTCCGCGTATGAATTCAAGACGATCGAAGGGGATGGGGTGTTCGAGGTGCCAGTCGGTCCGGTGCACGCCGGGGTCATCGAACCAGGGCACTTCCGTTTCTCCATCGCCGGGGAGCCGATACTAAACCTGGAGATCCGGCTGGGCTATGTGCACCGTGGAGTGGAAAAGTCGTTGGAGGGCGCGTCCTCGGCCACAGCCCTGAGGATGGTGGAGAGGATCTCCGGAGACAACGGCGTAGCCCACGCCTTAGCATACTGCCAGACCATTGAATTCGGGTCCGAGGTTCCGGTCCGGGCGCGATACGC
>SPCU01000088.1 GCA_004525545.1 Methanomassiliicoccus sp.
GACGAACTTGTCCATCATCTTCCCTCCGGGGGAGAAGAGGCTACGAAAAAGGATAATAATGGGGCACACCAATAGTTGAGCGATCACAATGGACGAATGCAGCAGGAAGGCCCAGAAGGCCGTGGACGAGCTAGGGATACAGATGGGCGGATACGTTCCAGATACATTGAACCATATCAAAAAGCACTACCCCTCGCTGGCGGTCATCATCAAGGACATGGACAAGGTCATCAACGAGGATGGCGCCTTGGACCGCAAGACCAAGCGCCTTATCGCCCTGGCCTGCGTCGCCGTGAGAATGTGCGATGGCTGTGTCTATCCTCAGGCCAAGGTGGCCAAGAACAACGGGGCGACACGCGAGGAGATAATGGAAGCGCTCAACGTCGCTGTGCTGACCGGTGGTGTTCCCACTTGGTCCAACGCAAAGGGCGGAATTACCAAGCTGTTCGATGAGTGGGATGCCGAGGACGCCGAGAAGAAGTTGTTTAGCAAGCCTAAGGCCAAGCCCAAAACGACCAAGAAGACCGCAACAAAGAAGTGAGCCAGTCACTTCTTGAAATTCCTTTTTTCTTCATTTATTATATTGTTTTTCATATTCTTATATTGGCAAAGTTCTTATAATATAGCTTCATCACTTCAACTCGGAGAAATCACATTGGCTTATAGACCAAATAGAAATCGAAGCAGGAAGGGGAAACCGACCAATTACCGGGACAGGGACGCTCCCTCTACCAGGGTGGGCATGTTGAACATGCGTCGCGTGGGGGAGTTCAGGTACGATGTCCGGGAATTGTTCATCGGCAACAAGATGGACCCTGACCTAGCTACGACCTTTTTGGCCAGTATCATCGCCAAGGCCTCACGCCTCAGCATCAAGGAGTGCAAGGACTTCGTGCGCGATCAAGAGGACGCCTTGATCATCACCAAGGATGTCTCCGACGGGATATGCTATCTTTTGGACAGATACACCAAATATCAGAGCCAACAGGTCGTTCAGAACTGAATATACGGTTCCAACGTTCTCTTGGTCCAGTATCAGTTTTTTGTTCTCCTTCTTTGGACGATCTTTAGGATAAGCTTCAAAGTTCGTCAGACCCGCGATCGTTCGATCAATAGGGACGTTCGCTCAACTAGGAGGTTTAATTCTGCAATTATCGTTATCTCGATTCACTTGTGGATGGTGGTTTCCCGGTCATTCATCTATGATGCTGATCTTTATTTGCATGGTGTAGGTCGACCCTAATTCGTAGTGCATCTGCAATTCCATAAACCAGACCATCCCGTCCTCCAGGAGGAACTCTACGCTTCCGTTTCCGATGACCGACCGTTCTTCATTGTACTGGTAGTCCCCTCCGTTCACCATGTTCCATATATCGGTCTCATCGAAGACGATGAACTGAAAGCCCTCTCCAGTATAGTTGAACTGGTACGATTCCCCGTTTCCGGGCTCTTTCAAGTCACATGGCCAGCCCACATTGGCATTGGTCTGGGTGATCCGGCGCTGTTCGATCAGTTCATTCCTGTTTTTAAGACCATTCAGGTCCAGGTCGTTCATTTCGGCACCGTCGACATCAACAAGTTCGTATGTGGCACGATAGTCGGAGGAAATGAGGTCAACGCGATAGGCCAGGTTCGTATGTGCTCCTCGATAGACCACACATATTCCTGCATCGTCGCCCAAACCCTGTGCTATGTCCAAGGATCGCCAGACGGCCTTCGTTCCCCATGTGGTGTTCAGGTTCACCTCATCAAGATAAGCTCTGCCGGAAAACAAGGGGGCAGGAGGAGATAAATGGAGTTCCAGGTCCCCTTCCTCATCATAAGGGCCGGAACGGGAATATGACCGCTCACCAAATATGTTCAGTTGTTCCCCGAACGATCCATTGATACCGACCAGATCGCCCCCGCCTGTCACTCGATAGGTCAGCATCATGTTGGTGTTCAGAGGAAGATCGGGCTCCGAATCACTCCCTATCACGAACACCATCCCTATGGATGCTACCATCAGCGCCGCTACCAATAGGACCAACCAAATCTTCGGCTCCTCGGATGTCGTCAAATACTTCCCCGGCATCAATTTTACCAGGGGAGCTAAAGGTATCGCTAGCATTCGAAAAAAAGAAAAGTAAAGAAAGGAAAAGGACACGGATCATTTTATGGGTGAGATCAGTTCCCGCTCGCGTCGTTCCATGCCTTCTCCAGGTCCTTCCGGGCCACGGTCTCCAGCACGTACTTGCCGAACTGTTCGCCGGTAGCGCCATCGGAACGTCCAGTGATCCTGATGCGCTTCTCGAACAGAGTGCAGAGGTCCAAGGCCATCTCCAGCTTGCGCGCCTTTTCCACAAATCCAACGTGGTTCAGAAGCATCGCCGTCGCCTTTATGATGGAACTGGGATCGGCGTATTGGGCTCGTCCTTCGTCCACCATGCGCGGCGCGGAACCGTGTATGGCCTCGAACATGGAATAACGGGTACCGATGTTGGCGCTTCCGGCCGTCCCCACTCCTCCCTGGATCTGGGCCGCCTCGTCCGTGAGTATATCGCCGTATAGGTTGGGGAGCACCATGACCTTGAACTCCGCCCGTCGGTAAGGATCGATGAGCTTGGCGGTCATGATGTCGATGAACCAATCGTCCCACTTGACCTCCGGGTACTCCTTGGCGATTCGCTCGGCTACGCTCAGGAACTTGCCGTCGGTCTTCTTGATCACATTGGCCTTGGTGACAACCGTAACCTTGTTCTGCCCGGTCTTGCGTGCATGATCGAACGCCAGCCTGATGATGCGTTCACATCCCTGCGTGGTCGCCACGGTGAAATCGATGCTGATGTCCTCGTTCACGTCCACGCCCTTGCTTCCCAGGACGTATGCCCCTTCAGTGTTCTCCCGGAAAAAGATCCAGTCGATGCCCTGCTCGGGAATGCGCATCGGGCGCACGTTGGCGAAGAGGTCCAGCTCTCGGCGCATGGCGACATTCGCGGACTCGATGTTCGGCCAGCCGTCGCCCTTCTTCGGGGTGGTGGTCGGCCCCTTTAAAATGACATGGCACTTCTTAAGTTCGTCCAGAACATCGTCCGGGATGGCCTTGAGGTGCTTGGCGCGGTTCTCGATGGTGAGGCCCTCGATGGTCCTGACCTCCACCTTGCCCGCTTCAATTTCCGTTCTTAGAAGTTCCCTGAGAATGTTCTCCGCGTGCTTGCAAATGAACGGGCCGATCCCGTCACCCCCGACCACGCCGATGACCATCTTGTCCAGGTTGGTATAGTCTGTCAATTGGGAGGACGATCTCATTACCTCCACCCGTGCCAGCTGTTCTTTCAGGATCTTGCCGAAGTGCTCCTTGGCGGCATCGATATCAACGTTCGTCATCTTGACCGGTTGAAGGCAAACGGTGAACTCATATTACATTTTTGGCTGAGGGGACCGATCGAGGCAGCGATACAATATATGAAGATCACGCAACCCAGATAATTTAAAAAAACCGGCACATTGGCGATTAAGTGATTTGTCAGCGTCCGGTTGGACAGGCGGAGGATCTAATTGACATTTCCAGGGAGAGGTTTATTTTATGGGATGGGCCTGATCTTCCGGACGCCTTAGCCTAGAAGGCTCTTTATACCTTGTTTTTAGCCCTTATAATAGATTGCATCTAACTATCAAAAGATTAGAACAATATATCCTGTCGTTGCTTTCACCGCGTCATGTTCGAGATTCCGAGGGTTGTCATTGCCGGGGAGAGGAGCGGGACCGGGAAGTCCACCGTCACCATCGGCCTCTTGATGGCATTGAAGCGTAAGGGCATCGATGTCCAGCCGTTCAAGGTGGGACCGGACTTCCTGGATCCCATGCATCACACCAGGGTGACCGGACGTCCATCACGCAACCTGGACACCTGGATGTTCCCCGCCTACGTGCCGCAGGCCCTCTCCAACGGCATGGTCGGCGCCGATATGACGGTGATCGAAGGCGTCATGGGCATGTATGACGGTTTTGACGGACGCTCGGAGGAGGGAAGCACGGCACACCTGGCCAAGGTATTGCAAGCGCCGGTGCTGCTGGTGCTCGACGCCAAAGCGTCCGCGAGGTCGCTGGGCGCCACCGCATTGGGGTTCCGCGATTACGATAAGGACGTCGATCTGGCCGGCGTAATATTCAACAATGTGGCCGGGCAGAGGCACTTGGACATGCTGGCGGACTCCCTGAGGGGCGAGATACCCTGTCTAGGCGGGATCCCTTGGGCGGAGAACATGGGCCTGGAGAGCAGGCATCTGGGGCTGGTGCCGGCCGGAGAGCTGCAGGACCAGGGAAGGTACGACCTGATCCGCAATGGCGTGGAGGAGAGCATCGACCTAGATTCGCTTATATCATTAGCGAAGAAAGCACCGGGGATCGCTCTCCCACGGCCGTTGGATACCGATGCTCCGATCAAGGCGCGATTGGGCGTCGCCTTGGACGAGGCGTTCAACTTCTATTACCAGGACAATCTGGACATCCTCAGGTCTATGGGTGCGGATATCGTGCCCTTCTCTCCATTGAGGGACGACCTGCCGGATGTGGACGGTCTGTACTTCGGCGGAGGGTTCCCGGAGCTCTTCGCGGAAGAACTGGAAGGCAATGTCAAAATGCGGGAGGCGGTCCGCCAGGCGGGGAACGTGGGGATGCCCATATATGCCGAGTGCGGCGGACTTATGTACGCCTGCTCCGAGGTGGTAGATCTGGAAGGGAGATCTTGGTGCATGAGCGGTCTGTTCGACGCCCAGGTGCAGATGACCAAGAGACTGGAATCGTTGGGATACGTGGAGGCAAGGGTCATCAGGGACAACATCTTGGGTCGGGCGGGTGATGTCATCCGCGGTCACGTCTTCCATTACTCCAAGGTGAGCGGCATGAACGAGGACGGTTTCGCCTACGACCTGGACCGGGTAAAGGGCATAGTCGACACCAAGGACGGGTTCGTCAAGGACAATGTCCTGGCATCATACTCCCATTTGCACTTCGGTTCCAATCCTCTGTTCGCCAAACGTTTCGTCGATCATCTGTGCCATCACGCTATTGGTTGAGCGACAGATGTCTGAGTATCAAAGGCGATCATCCAAGGCGTAGAGTTAATATGTCGTTATTATTAACCGATCGATAGAATGTCCCATCTCCTCGCCAGAAGGACGTTCATCACATTATTGGTATTCATCATCCTGCTGAGCGGAGTCCCCCTTTCGATGGACGTCTCCGCGGCAGGCGATATTGATGCAGTGGCGCCAGTGGCCTTGGACCGCTACCGATCAGTATCCTATCAGGACCTGGGATCCATGATGTCCGCTATCGGGGTCCGCGATCCCCTGGCGAACTACAACGTTCTGGTCGATGGCATGGGCACCGGTCTGGCCCCTCCCACCGCGGATGAGTGGGACCTGTTCCTGAGCACCGCCATGCTGGACGGCGGCGCGCAAGAGTACCAGGTGCCGACCGCCTCCTCCTTGGACCTTTCCGCCGAGGTCTACTTCCCGCAGGTCCGCAGCCAAGGATCGGAAGGCTCCTGCGCCGCCTTCGCCCTGACCTATTACAATTACGGTTACGTCGAGGCCCGGGACCAAGGATGGATGCAGGCGAAGAGCGGCAACAACACTCAGTTGCTTTCCCCTTCCTGGACCTACAACAAGATCAACGGGGCTACGCACGAAGGGTCCGGCTACTCGGAGAACGCCCGCATGATCCAGCAGTTGGGCGTGGCCACCTGGGACACTTACCCCTACGTGGCCGCTGACGACGAAGGATTTGGCGGGGAGACGGCCTGGCGCTCGGCCCCTTCGCATCGTATCAGTTCC
>SPCU01000075.1 GCA_004525545.1 Methanomassiliicoccus sp.
CCCCAGGTCCTGCTGTCCGCTCAGACCCTGTACCAGGGATTGAACGTGGCCCTTCCGAAGCTGGATGCCGCTTCCGCTGCAGCCGCTGGAAGGATCGTCATCGCTGTTGTAGAGGGTGACGTGCACGATATCGGCAAGAACATTTGCAAGGCCCTGCTGACCGGCGCAGGAAACACCATGTTCGACCTGGGCCGCGATGTGCCCCTGAAGGACATATTGCAGAAGGCAAAGGACGAGAATGTCCAGATCATCGCCACCTCGACCCTCATGACCCCCACCCTGGCGGGCATGAAGGAGATCGAGAAGATGCTGGCCGAGGCTGGTCTGAAGGGCAAGATAAAGACCATGGTAGGCGGCGGTGCCACCTCCGCGGACTTTGCCAAGAGCATCGGAGCCGATGGCTGGGGCTATGACGCCAACGAGGCCGTCCAGGTCGCCATCGGTCTGTTGAAGTAATCGGGGCTTTCGCCCCAAATTTATTTTTTTTATTTGTTTTATAATTATTCATTATATCTAATAATATAATGGTAGGTCACAAAATTATATCATAAGGTCATTGCATTGTTCAGGAAGAACATGAGCTCCAAGAACGCTTCCATCGAAAGAGAACTAGGTCAGTTGAAAGATAGGGTGGAGGAGTTAAGCCTGGAGCTCAGGCATGTGATCGCACTGCTGCGTACATCTCAGACCGTTTCTTCGAACAGATCGGACCTGTTCGATCTATTGAGGGGGGAGGCCCGGGAGAAGGCCGCCACTCGCCTCGACTCGGGAATGACCAAGCGATGTGACATGCGCAAAGAATGCCGATCCAGGTTCATGGGATTCCTAGACGACAATTTGGAGTTGCTTGACCTCCCACGGATCGATGAAGAGGAGATCAACGCTAGGATCGAACTGCTTGAATCAATAAAGGCAAAAGGCGTCCTAGGCAGATGTGACGGTTGTTTCACAGAGGTGGGAACGCTATTCCAGCAGCAGATGGACCTCATGCGTTCGCTAAAGCTTTATAGAAGTCGGGAGGACGTGCGTAACAGTATCGACATCCTACCGGAGACCGAAGTGGTAAAGACTCTCTTGGAGCCTCTGTCCAACGGTCAACGGCTGTCCATCCTGAAATCATTGGCCAAGACGCCCAGGTCCTTTTCCGAATTATCGTCCTTGACAAGTTTGAAGGGGGGAAATCTTTTGTTCCATCTGCAGCGTCTGACGACATCTGGGATGATCTCTCAGAGAAGCGGTCGGGGCGATTACGCATTGTCCGAGCGAGGTATGAAGGCCCTGGAAATGATCAACGACCTATACCAAAGGACGGTCAACACTGAGAACGTGCGCTTGGCCAATGATGAGGCGAAAAGGACGCCCGTAAACTCGCTCAAAACGCGGCAAATGAATGATATATATGTAAATAAAGGTCGCATGATACCAAATCCTCCCGCAAATTCTTTAAATTCAGAACATGGTCATGCGCGACAAACGGTGTCGAAATGAACCTTGGATTCTCTAGCAGGGCAATCACCGGGATAATAATGGGATGGGTCGTTGCCTTCGTAGGTTTCTTCGCATTGTCCATCGCAAATTCTGTGGTGGTCGAAGGGATCGGCGGTATCATGGGGTCCACCTTCTTTTTGGCCGCCTTACAGCTCACCACGATCGGGATCATCCTCACGATCGTCTGGGTTCTCAAGGGCATCATGCCCCGATTGGAACGGCCGATCATACGCAAGCTGGTAAGTATTTCCATCTACCTCGACATGGGATTGTTGGCCATCGAGGGGTTGGTCATGGTCTACTTGGCAGGCGATGTCAGCCTGACCGGGTTCGGTGGGGTCAGCAAGAAATATATCGTCCTCATCGGGGCGCTGCTTTTCGCTCTAGGTGCACTCTCCCTGCGACAATGGAGGCTGCGCAATGTTCCCAACGTTAATTGGCTGGTCGACACGTTGGGTTCCCTAGCGGCGACAATGCTCATGGTCGAGGGGTTGACCGTGGTGGGAATCGCCAAAACCATGAACCTTCAAGGTACTGGTGGGATCCTAGGAAGCACTGTCTTCAACGCCGGGGCGCAATTGTTCGTCCTGGGCGCCTTAATGTTCATGTTGTGGACCATCATCCAAGATCCATATCTCGCACCCCGGGTGAGCAAGTACTTGACCAGCAGATGGTCGTTGGTGCTCATGGTCATTCTAGGGGGCATAGTCGCCCTCGAAGGCATAGTCGCCTCAACGATTGCCGGTGAGGTCTGGATCGATTACATCGGTGGTGCCTACAAAATAACAGTAGTTATCGGATGTGCCCAGCTGTTCGCTCTTGGACTTATCGCTCCCCTGCTCTGGAAGGTGCGAGAAAAAAGGCTGGGCTGGAAGTTCATGCCCGAGTTCGTCAGCATGGTGGCCTTGGTAGTCTTAGCGTTCGAAGGGGTATTCGCCATGGGGCTGGCTGCCAATACCTATATCGATGGGATAGGTGAAATTCTGGAAAGCACCTTCCGTCTGGCCGGAATTCAGTTGCTGGTCCTTTCATTGATCGGATTGATGGCTTGGCTGGTCAAGGGAAGCCCCCTGCTGGAAAAATGGCCGAAAAAGATAGTCACCTCCCTGCCCATTATAGTCTTGTCAATAGTGGCATTGGAGGGTTTGGCAGTGGCAGTGATGGCGGTCACCATCTGGATCGCTGAGTTCAGCGGTGTTGGTGAGAGGTACGTTCTATTGGGAGGGGCGCAAATGGTCATCCTTTCCTCATTAGCGCTGTTCTTCTGGGCACGCTCGGAGGGACTTTCCTTCCGCTTCAAAATGACCAGCACGGTAGCCGCCGCCTTCGTCCTGTTGATGCTTCCAATTGCCCTTGTGTTATAATTCGCAAGGGCTAAAAAAAAAATATTTAATTAAGGTAAGTGTGCCTTTCACCGTGAGAGCGTGGACTGCGATGGAAAGAAGACTAGGTTTAGGTCTGGACACTGGTGGTACCTATACTGATGCAGCGGTGGTGGACATGTCCACCTTGGAGGTCCTGGCCAAGGCAAAATCGCCGACCACCTATCATGATCTTTCCATAGGGGTCCTAGGGGCCATAGACGGCGTGCTGGGGATGAAAAATTTTGATATTTCTGAGATAGTCTTCATCGGCCTCTCCACCACGCTGGCCACAAATTCCATACTCACTGGCAAAGGGGGGAAGGTCGGTCTTATCGGGATCGGTTGGACCCCTCAGCCGGAATTCAGGTCCGGAGCGGACATGGAGGTGTTCATCAGCGGCGGGCACGGCGTGTGGGCTCAGCAGCAGGCGCCTTTGGACATGGAAGCACTGAAGAAAGCCATCGAGGAGATGAAAGGCGAGGTCGATTCCTTCGTCGTATCCAGCCATTTCAGTGTTTACAATCCCGAGCACGAGAGGGATGCCGCACGATTGATCAAGGAGATGACCCAGATGCCGGTGGTCATGGGCCACCAGTTAACTTCGCAGTTGGGTGTGCCCGAGAGGACCGTGACCTCGGTGCTGAACGCACGTCTGCTCCCGGTCATCGCCGAGTTCCTGGACGGAGTGGAGCGCTCGATACAGGAAAGAGGGATTACCGCTACCATACTGGTGTTCAAGGGCGACGGGACCCTGATGAACATCGGGATGGCAAGGGAGAGGCCGGTGGAGACCATACTATCCGGACCGGCGGCCAGCCTGATGGGCGGAAAGATCCTTTGCAACGAGGATAACTGCATAGTGGTGGACATCGGAGGGACGTCCACTGACATCGTATATCTGGACGAGGGTTTCCCACGCATCTCCAAGGAAGGTGCCACTGTAGGCCGTTGGCGTACCCGGGTAAAGGCCATCGATATTTGGACGGTGGGGTTGGGAGGTGACTCCCACGTGGTCTCGGACCAAAGGGGGTTGTTCAAGATCGGTCCGGAGCGCGTGGTGCCGTTGGCAATAGCATCTTCCAGTTTCCCAGGATTGAAGGAGAAGATGAAAGCCACCAGCGAGACCAACTACTACACCCATGTGGAGAGGGGCACCAGCAAGCTCACCTCTCGTGAAAGGGCGATCTATGATTTCATCAAGATCAACCCGATATCCACTCTGGATGAGATCAGGGTCGGGGTCCCGGATGTGTTCACATACCGGGATGTGGTGAAGAGGTTAAAGGACCGGGGCTTCCTGCAGATGACCGGTCTTACCCCCACGGATTTCATGCACGTGCAGGGATTTTTCGAACGTTTCGATGTGGAAGCGGCACTGCTAGGGGTCCAGTTCATGGCCAATTGGGGGAACATGTCCCTGGAGGATTACATAGTGTCCTTCAATCAAGAGATGATCACCAGGGTCGGAGAGGAGGTCATGAGGAAAGTGCTCCTAGATGAGGCCGGAGAGATACCGGAGAATGTCGGTTTCAATTATCTGCTGCGTTCCTCGGTACAAGGGAACAAGGATAGCAGCATACAGATGACCACACGCATGGACAGGCCTTTGATAGGGATCGGAGCGCCCACTCACATATACCTGCCCCCGCTCGAGAAACGCATGGACGTTAAGGTGATTATCCCTATGCACCACGATGTCGGTAATGCTGTGGGGGCGGTCTGTAGCCAAATATCCGAGACCATAACCATTCAGGTCTTTCAGGACAAAGACAACCGTTTCTTCGTTCTCACACCTTTCGGGCCGCCGGTGACATATGGTCACATAGAACAGGCGGTGGGCAGCGCCCGGAGGCAGGCCGAGGAGTACGTGAAGAACCGTGCATACGAGGCCGGGGCCGAGAACATCCGGGTGCGGAGCGATATCAACGAGAAGAAATTCTACGGCGGCGTCAACGTGGAAGGTGAACAGACCGCTTGGGTCGAGGTGACGGCAAGGGCCACTGGGGAACCGCGGGTGATAGTTAAACCTAAGCGCTCGGATTAGGTGTCCTCGTCACGATCCCTGCCCTATTCCCGGGAACCAGTGATAAACCCCGTTTTCACACCGACGGCGTTCAATATCCAAATATTGGTCGCTAAAGCACATCCGTGCAAATCGCTAGCTTTTGAAGATTCTGCTGAAGAGATCGTCTAAATAGATCATGTGAGGACCTCTGATGTAATGGCAGGTGTAGTGAGCGGTCGTTCACATATGAGCATCACTCGATACACCATCTTTATATGATCAAGGCGAAGGAGCATTATTTTTGTTAAATACGGTTTTAACAGTTGGATAAAACGTTATTTCTTGATCACAGAAGCTAGAAAAAAATAAAAAAGGAAAGAGGTTGGGGGCTTTTAGCCCTTTACGGCCTTGACCAGCGCAGCCAGGTTCTCGTCCTTTATCAGGGCGGAGAGACCGCATCCAGGCGAGACGATGTCGAAGCCGGCAGCAGCGCAGCGCTTTCCGTGAGCCATAACATCAGCTGGGGTACCCTGCAAAAGCGGGTTTACCACACCGACGTTACCGATCAGGACGGCACGCTTGTTGACGATCTTCACACCCTCTTCCGGAACGACCTTCTCTTCAATGGACAGAGCCTTGCATCCGGTGTTGATCATGTTGTTCAGGATATCGGTGGTGTTGCCGCAGATGTGCAGAACGCCGGTAGCGCCCTTCACGGTGGCCAGGGAATCGGACAAGTAGGGGCCTGCGTACTCGTTGAACATGTCCGGAGACAGCAGGTCGGTGCTGGCGGACGGCTCAGACATCTGCACTACGTCGGCTCCGGCGTCGGCCAATGCCTGGGAATATCCCTTGCATATGACGTTGACGGCCTTGACCCACTTGTGCACCAGTTCCGGTTCCACCATGATGTACAGCACGAGGTTCTCGGTGCTGACCACGTGACCGGCCAGGGTGAACGGTCCAGTGTTCCCGGCGATGATCGGGTATTCGGCGCCGTACAGGGCCTTCATCTTGGTTATGGCTTCCTGGCAGATAGCGACACGACCGCTCTTCAGGACCTCGTCCAACGGCATCAAGGCAGGTTCGTCCTCGATCGCGTATGGGTGCCCCTTCAGCATCGGGGTCCTGTCCTTGCGACCCTTGTCCACAGTCAATCCCATGCTCTCGGCCTCAACGGTCAAGCAGAACGGGGCCCTAACAGCCTCGAACCCGAAGACCTTTGCCTGTCCGGCACCCAATTTGACCATCTGGTCAACGTTGTAATGGGCATCGGGCCAGCTGACACCGAGCGCGTCCATCTGTCCCATGGTGGCGCTCTGAGTGAAGACCGCCACTGGCGGCCTGTCATGTTGCTTGCCCTTCAATGCATCTAGTACTCTGTCCCTTGGAGTCATATTTGTAGACAAATTCATTCCCTCTATAATCCAGTAGGAATCTGACCTATCCTGAGTATCATTTTTACCGTACATTAATCTATCGGGGTTTTCTTCACAACAATCATCCTTTAACGCCATTTAAACAAATCATCTGGCTTGTGGTATTCCGTGTTGAACAATTGTATATAAATTAAAAAATGTTCAACCAATGACCGTCAACGATTCGGGGCAGTTCCGTGCCGAGCGACCGCCTCTCGCAGAGCGACTATGCTATCCATCGGGGTCTTGAACGGCATCTCACAGCCGGGACTGATCATGAGCCCCGACCCGTCCCCCCAGGCCTCCACGATGTCGGCCACCTCCTGATCGATCTCTTGGGGCGTACCCTTGAACAGCAGGAACATATGGTCGATACCGGCCATGACCGCGGTGCGCCCCTTA
>SPCU01000056.1 GCA_004525545.1 Methanomassiliicoccus sp.
CCCCCCCGAAGCGGTGAAAGAGCGCCTCCAGGTCTAGAATGGTGCGTGAATCCTTCGGAGAGTGCCGTAAGGCATCCTTGAGGGCTTCGGCGGCCTCTTCGCCCCTTCCCATGCTAAGCAGTGTTCGGGACTTCAACCGCAGCAATTCCACGTCTGAAGATTCTTTGAGGCTGAGGTCGATGACCTGAAGGGCCTTTTCCCTTTGGCCACCTATGATCAGTATGCTGGCTTCCTGCCAAGCTTTTTCCTGTCTCTCCGTTCCTATCGGGGGCAGGGAAATATCGAAAGCCCAGGTCGGTTTGGGGCGCGGCGCCTCATGCTCCTTCTCAGGTTCGGTCGGCGGAACGACCTCGATAGGAGCGTCCTGCTTCCCATGTGCCTCCGGTGGTTCTACAACTTGCAGCGGCCCCGGTTCTGGAGCGGCCTCGATGGCCACGGATTCCTTGCTCACAGCCATCGGTTTGAGCAGATCAGGTAACGGTTCCAGCTGGCCAGGCGTTTCAAGTTCCTTCAGGGATCTCTCCTCGGAAACCGCGGCCGGCAGGGGATGACCGGGGAAGGGGATCATTTGGGTCCCTTCGTTCGAGTCATCCTTCACCTCGATCGTTCGATCGTCGGTGACCTGTACGGACTCTTGAGGCGGTGTAGCGACCTCGGGCTCCTCGACGTGGATCGTATCGACCTTTTCAGGCTCTTCCATAGGTTGGATGGCCTCTTGGACGATGGGAATTTCCTCCTCTGTCTCAGGCTCTTCCTCTGGGGCGCCCTCCCCGATGGTTCGATCCTCGATGATCTCATCGGGCGCAGGAGGTAGGGCGACCTCGGGCTCCTCGACGTGGATGACCTCGTCGACGAACGTTTGCTCCGGCGCTCTCTCCTCCATAGGGGGCTCCTCCAGCCCTATGAGCTTCGCCAATGAGTCCCTCTCATGGCGCACCAGTTCCATGAACGGTTCCAGGTATAGCGCTCGGTCCATGGCCGTCAGGGCATCCTCGTTCTGCCCCAGCTCCATCAGGCATCTCCCCAGATGCGCCCATATGTCCGCTCTTGAATCGACCAAGCGCAGCACGTCCTTCCAGGATTCGACGGCGGCCGAAAGGTCGCCCCGCTCCTCCTGCATACGGGCGATGTTGATCAGCGGATCGGCGAACTCCCGGTCCAGTACGCTGGACTTTTCAAAGGAGGCTTGGGCCTCCATGAGACGTCCGAGCCCCTTTAACACCAACCCCCGATTGTTCCATCCCTGTGGCTCCTGCGGGTAACCCTTTACCAGGTCGTTGAATATCTTCAGTGCCCATTCCAGGCGCCCCAGCTCAAAGAGCGTGGCTCCCTTGTTCAGCAGTGCCGGGGCGTGTACGGGGTTGATGCGCAACACGTTGTCGTAAGCGGTCAGCTCCCTCTCCCTGTCCCCGATCTGATTCTGAATAAGAGCGATGACGAACCAAGTGGCCGCATCGCCGGAACGTAGTTCGCTGGCCCTGTTGGCCGAGCTCAGTGCTTCGGTCGGCCGTCCCATCTCCAACAGGTACTCGGCCTTCTTTAGCCACAACGAATCGTTCAAGGGCTTGATCTCCAGTGCCATGTCAAGCACCTGGATCGCCCTGGCCATTTCCCCTTCCTCGTGTCTCTCCTCTGCCTCCTCCAGCAAAGCCTCCAGCTTGCATACCGATGGCAGGCAGGGCTCCCCACGGTCCTCCAGTACCTTACGGTCCTCATTCAGCAGTAAAGGCTCGTCGAGCCCGTACTTCTCCAACAGGGCCAGGAACTTGTCCATGTCGGCATAGGATACCTTCTCCATCTCCAGGTAGTTCAGCGTGCCGGGGTCCAGACCCTGCAACGTCATGAAGACCGCGATACGACCGGAGGTCTTGGCCTCCTCGACCAAGGAGCGGATTATTAGCTCGGGATCGGCGTATTCGCCGCGGGAAGTGAGTATCAGATAGCTTTCCTCACCCTGTCCATGTACGATTATGGAGTGCTGTTCCTCCCTCACCTGCTGCACCCGGACGCCGATGCCGCTTATCAAGGACATTATCAGTTCACGGTAATCGGGGGAGCTCAGAGAACGTATGGCTTGTACCACTCGTTCCCTCTTATTCTGGTCAAGTTTCTCGGCGAGATCGGTCATTCGCATCCCCTCCTGATCCTTACCGTAGCTCCCTCGGGATCAAGGGTCCGTGATGTGATCTCCACCGCCTCCTCCTCCCTTCCCATGTCCCAAAGCACCTTGGCCAACTGCAATTTGGAATTATCGGACGACGGGGAAAGTACCTTCAATTCGTCCTCTGCGGCCTGGTGATCCCCCGCCCAGTGCCTTAGCATTGCCAGGTTGCTACGAGCCGTTCCCTCCAGCTCGGCGATCTGGCCCGCCCTTCGGTAAAGGTCGGCGGCCCTGCCCGCCCTTTCACGGAAAGCCTCCTTCCGAGCGTTCTCTCCCAGAGGCAACCGGGAAATGTCCCTTGCGCTTATGGCCAGAAGGTTGCCCAGACGGATCAGGGCCATCCCCCATCGCTCCCCTGGGTAATCCATCCTTTCCGGTATGGCCACTAGCTCACCCAGCATCGATCGGGGTGGGATCTGCTCGTCCCCCATGAGACAAAGGCCCGCTCCTAGACCGGACAGGTACTGGTCAAGTATGGTGGGCAGGTGTGAACGGTCCTCCGCCTGCAGGGTCCTCTGTATCAACAGATACGGGTCGGACCCTTTGCCCAGCTGTACTTCCCCCTTAGAACTGGGACCAATCCTCAAACAGGCGCTTCGTGAGCCTAATGACCTATTGTCGGAACGGGGGTCCACCGCCCATTCACGAAGGTAGAGCTCCCCTTGGACCTTCTCTAAACATGCAGCGCAAACCATGGCCCCTTCCGATGACGGGGCACCGCAGAAAGTGCAGACCATAACGCATCCCAATGGGATAATGGCTGCCGGATGATTAATCATTTGTCGCTGCTAAACCCTTTTCGCATGTAAGGCAGGTCCCTTTCGTATCCTAATGCGGCATAGTATCCTCGAACGCCCACTCCGCTGGTGACCTTGATAGATGAGTACCCGGCCCTCCTGGCGGCTTCCTCGGCCTCCCCCAACAGGCGCCGGCCCAGCCCACGATGCTGCCATTCCCCCTCCCCTTCATGCAGTCGGGCCATGCGACCGAAGCCCTTCAGTTCACGCACCAGGGCGGTTTCACCCGCTGGAAGGCGCAATCGAACGTACCCGGCCAGGGCATTATTGTCCTGAAGCACCAAAGAGATGAACTCCTCTTTTCCGCCGGACGCCTCATAGCGTATCGTTCTCGAACGAAGGTCATCCCAGGTGTAATCGGTAATGCCTAGGAGCCCCACCTCGCGGCATCTGATGCAGTGGCAACCGCCCCCCTTGGAACGTAGGCATTGCTGCACCAATTCCCTCAGGTGCCCCTTCTTCACCCCGTCCTCGATCATGGGCACGGGAATATCACGCTGTATTCTCTGTATTCGGACGTACTCGGGCACCAATTTCTTCATTTCGGCGATGACCAGCACCGCCTCCTCGGTGGAATAGGGGTGATACTCCCCCCTGAGCCACGATTCATAGAGCTGCGTGCCTTTGACCACCAAGGTCGGATATATCT
Organism: Methanomassiliicoccus sp.; assembly: GCA_004525545.1. Taxonomy (GTDB): domain Archaea; phylum Thermoplasmatota; class Thermoplasmata; order Methanomassiliicoccales; family UBA472; genus UBA472. The sequence continues at coordinate 3,608 of SPCU01000056.1, forward strand.
TTATCATATCGGGCTGAAAGCGATCGTCATCGAACATCTGGGCGAAGGAACGGATGTCCTTTTCGGGGTTCGAGCCCGGTAGCCCGGGCATGATGTGGTAGCATACCTTCAATCCTAGGTCCTTGGCGATGCGGGTGGCCTCTGCCACCTCCTTGACCCCATGCCCTCGATTCACCGCCGTTAGTATATCATCGTCCAGGATCTGCACTCCCAGCTCCACCCTGGTGGTGCCTAGTCTGAGGCATTCCATCGCCACATCCAATGTCAGAGCGTCCGGACGGGTCTCCACGGTCATGCCGATCACCCGGTGATCCGCCACTTCATTTAGCGAGTGCGCCTCGACCAGATCTTTCGATTGAGTTCCGTTGAAAGCGTCGAAGCACCGCTGCACGAAGTATTCCTGATACTCCCCCGGACGAGAGGTGAAGGTTCCGCCCATGACTATGAGGTCGACCTTGTCGGTGTGGTGACCAATGGCCTGCAACTGGTCCAATCGCGACTTGACCTGTCGATAGGGGTCGAAATCGTTGTCCGCGGCCCGCCGTGCCGCCGGCTCCTTACCAGTATAGGACTGGGGTGAGTTGTTGTCCACTCCGCCTGGGCAGTAAGTGCACCGACCATGCGGACAAGGTGCCGGAGAGGTCATCACAGCGACGACCGCTACTCCACTTAATGTCCTGACCGGTTTCCTGCGGAGGATGTCCCTCATCGCCGGCAGATCCTCAGGGGACACGAGAGCTAGGGTCTCGGAGTTACGTGGTACGCCAGGTAGACCGTACTTTCCGCTCAGCTTGACCTTTCGGCGCTGCAGTTCATCCTTATCGCGGATCTCACCGGAGATGAGCAGGCGTATGAGATGCTGATGATATTCCAGGCGACGGTCCATTCGTATCCTCAATTTTGATCGATTATAAAACGGTGAGTCTCATCCGAAATAGACCCCGTTCTCCTTGGGGCGGTCATCCTTCTCATCCTTGAAGTCCAGTATATCGAAGAAGAGCACTGATCGCGAGGGAACCACTCTAACCGCATCCCCATCTAATCGCAGCATCAATGCCATGTCGCTACCATACTGTATATAGCCGACGAACTCCCCCTCCATCTCCATTGTTCCTTCACCGCCCAGAGAAAGCGTTAGACGGTAATGAGATCCTTTGGTCAATTTGGTCGGGTACTTTTCGTCCATTTCTATACCTCCCTAGCCAGCCTTTGAAGGTGTTCCACCGTCTTACGGTAGGACTGCATTGCCAGTTCGACATTGGCCTCGGTAAAGCTCCATGCCTTGCCCAGATCGCCATATCGAATACGGTAGCCTTTCTTCCTTTGACCACCGATCTCCACGGATACGTCCTCCAGGACATCAATGGCCTTCAATTTGTTGAGATGCCGGTATACGGTAGGCTTGGTGGTGCTAAGGTATGCAGACAGTTCCTCCACTGCCCACACCCGGTTTATATTACACAGGAAGCACTCGGTGAACAGTCTGTAAGGAATGCTCTCCTGTATGTTTTCAACGTCGGTCTTGGGGTCGTATCCCTTGGAAATGTATCCGATCTGTTTCAGGAACTGCAGGGATACGTCCTTGAGGTCTTCCACCGGGGTAAGCGGCGTGTTGCTCATGACGTTTAATTCGAACATAATATCGAATTTATCGTTACTATAAACTGGATATAAATAATTAATTAAGTAATTAGCATAATTATTATGGATTATGGAAATTTAATGACGTTTGGACACGTCCAATTATTATCTATTACATGTTAATACATTTGTCTAAATCCCTAGGAAAATTGTACAAAGAGGATAGATTTTACCTTAGTAGACAAAAATGATTTATATCATACGCCAATGTAAACCCCACAGGTGACTTTCATATGGAAAAGAAGACCGCAATAATCGCTGTCCTGATCGTCGCCATAGTCATCGTTGGAGTACTCGCAGTCACTCTGATGAATGACAATGGGAACGATGAAGACACCATCTACTGGTTGGTCGTGCCTCCGGTCAATCAGAAGGACCAGATATCCCAAGGGTTGATCGATGGAGGCGTGAGCTGGGAACCATACTGCTCTGATTCCATACTCTCAGGGGACGCACATGCTTTGCTCTGGTCCGGAGATTTCTGGCCCAACCATCCCTGCTGCGTGTTGGCCGTGAACGCCGGGTTCGCTGATGAGAACCCTGAACTTGTGGCAAGGACCATTGCCGCCCACATCGAGGCTACGGAATGGATACTGGACACCATAGCCAACCAGACCGAGAACTCGGAGAATTATACCAAATTGCTGCAGATGGGTTCGACCTTCAGTGCTCGTAACACCAGCGTGGTGGCGGCCTCCCTGGAGCACATGACCCTGCTCTATGAGTTAAACGACCAGCTTAAGGACTACCTAGTAAATTTCACCAAGGAGTTCATTTCGCTTGGCCAGCTCACTAATGGTAACGCCACTGTGACCGATAGAGGTTATTCCTCGGTAGAGAACTTCATCGACACCTTCGTTAACGACAGCTACATGAACATCGCGGTCTCCGGCAACCTGACCAAGGTAGACGAGACGGTAGGCACCCTAAGCCTAGGCTACCTGAACGGCGACCTGCACCAGTTCGCCCGCGTGGTAGCCTCCAATGTAACCATGTGGGAGGGGACGGAGTACGAGGGAAAGGACCTGTTCACCCAGTGGGGCGTTGAAATCACCAGCCCGGGCGCGTACGCCAATGGGGCCTTCGTGATGCAGGGCTTTGACACCGGTGCCATCGACATGGGCTACCTCGGATCTCCGCCAGCTATCGTCAAGCATCTGAACGTGAACACGGACAATAGCGACATCAGGATCGTATCGCAGGTCAACGTCGAGGGTTCGGCCATAATCGTCAACTCCGACATCCTGACCATCGAGGACCTGGGCGGAAAATGGATCGGTACTCCGGGACCTGGCTCGATCCAGCACCTGTTGCTGCTGGCCTTCGCTCAGGCGCACGGCTTCGAAGTGAAGCTGGCTGCTACCTGAAGAACCCACCAAACCTTTTTATTTCTTTAATAGTGTGAGGAACGGCATGAACGAGGAGAGCGCCAACTATCTGGATAGGACCATGGAGGCCCTCAACAAGCCCTTGGTCAAGAGCTCCGTGGTGGCGCTAATATCCCTCACCATGTTCGTCCTCACCTGGTGGGCTGTGGCCATCTGGGCGAACCTGGTCTATCTGCCGGCGCCACCCGATGTATTGGACGCCCTCATCCGTTCGTTCATGTATAAGGACCCCAACATGGGCGTGAACATGTGGCACAACATGTACGCCTCGCTGCAGCGCTTCATACTGGGTTTCCTCCTGGCATTCATAGTGGCGGTCCCGCTGGGCCTGGTCATGGGCTTCTCCAAGATCGCTGGGCTCCTGGCCAAGCCGGTGGTGGAGGTGTTCCGTCCCATACCACCCATAGCCTGGGTCCCGTTCTTCATCGCCGTGTTCTTCTACTTCTGGGGACCGGTGATGGTGATATTCGTCGGCGTACTGTTCCCCTTGCTATCTAACATCTATTTTGGAGTAAAGAGCGTGGAGCCCATCCTGCTGGACGCAGCCCGCACGCAGGGCGCATCGCGACTCCAGATGTTCACCAAGGTCATCTTCCCCTATACCATCCCTTTCCTCATGACCGGCGTTCGTATCGGCATGGGGATAGGATGGATGTGCATCGTGGCTGCGGAGATGATCGGTGGCGTGGGCGGCGGCATAGGCGTCTACATATATGTACAGGCCAACCTGGGCGTGTACGCCAACATGTTCGCGGGCATGATCGTCATCGCCATACTGGGCCTGTTGACCACGGGTATAATGCAATACTTCGAGAACGTCACCAACCGCAGGATGGGGATACGATGATCCTGGAGATAAAGGACCTCAAGAAATCCTTCCCCAAGAAGAAAGGGGAGATGGTGGCCATCGCAGACTTCGACCTCAATGTGGAAGAGGGCGAATTCGTCTGCATCCTCGGTCCATCGGGCTGTGGCAAGACCACGATCCTACGCATCATCGCCGGTCTGGAACCACCCACCGCTGGCAATATCCTGCTCAACGGCAAGGAGATATCAGAACCTGGTTCCGACCGAGGAATGGTCTTCCAGGAGTTCGCTTTGTTCCCTTGGAGGACCGTACGACGGAACGTAGAGTTCGGGCTGGAACTGAAGGGAGTTCCGGCCGAGGAACGCCGTGCCCGCACCGACCGGTTCATCGAACTGGTCGGTCTGAGCGGTTTTGAGGACTACCACCCCTACCAGCTGTCTGGTGGCATGAAACAGAGGGTGGGCATCGCCCGCGCCCTAGCCAACGAACCGCAGATATTGCTCATGGACGAACCCTTCGGCGCTCTGGACGCCCAGACCCGCAATCTGATGCAGAAAGAGCTGTTGCGCATCTGGAGCGAGACGAAGAAGACGGTCGTCTTCATCACCCATTCCGTAGATGAAGCGGTGTTCCTGGCCGATCGCATAGTGGTCATGACCGCAAGGCCCAGTAGCATTGGGGAGACATACGAGATAAAATGGGAGAGACCGCGCGACCGCGCCTCGCCTGAGTTCGCCCTCCTGAGGAAGAAGATACTGGACCAATTGGAGAGCATGGTCAGGATCGAGGAATGATCAGAGCACTTTCGAAGCAGCTATCTCGATGGCCCGCACCATGCTGTCCTTGGGCACGACCACTGACACTGGTATTCTGACGATCTGTTCAACGGTCGGAGCGACGATGGGAGCGCAGACCAATGCCAGGGCGCCATCCCTTTCCGCCTTGACGGCGGCGATTATGGCATCCTCCATGGTCGAAGCGGGATATTCCTTGACCCGGACGTTCCTTCCGCCGACCCTCATCATCCTCTCCTCTATCTTGTTCAGGACCGGACGGCTGGCGATGACCGCGATGAACTCCCCGCCCGGGTTAGCGTCAAGCTTCCGCACCCCCCTTATGACCGCACGTACCGTGCGCAGGTTCGGTTCGCGCTGATCTTGCAGTATCTTGTAGATGGTGCTCGGTGACAGACCGGTCTTATCGCAGAACTCCGGAACTGATATCTCAAGTTCCTCATCCAGTATCTTTCGCAGCGCCTCGCGGAAGCCTTCCTCGCTGCGCAGGATGCCCGACATCAGTTCCTCGATCATGCTCATGACATCACTCACTTTCCTTCTTTACGTAGGCGGCCGCGGCCAGACCGGCCACGCATCCCTCGCCCACTGCTTTCGCCAGCTGCCAGGGAAGCCCGGTCACGTCGCCGCAAGCGAACACCCCGGGCGTCTCGGTGGCGCAGGAACGGTCCACGGTGATGTAACCCTTCTCGTCCGGGAAGATGTTCACCTCCATGGCCAGGTCGGCGACTCCTTTGGCCCCAAGCTCGATGAACACCCCGTCCAGCACCAGGTCTCGACCGTCGTCCAGTAGCATCCCCTTGACCACTTCGCCCCCGTGAATCCGGGACTGCCAAGCTTTCACCATCTCGATATCAGTGGCCTTGATCTTTTCCATTAGCTGAGGAGAGGCCTTGTAATCCTTAGCCACCCAGTAGACCTTGGCGGCATACTCTCGGAGTAAGAGGGCCGCGGAGGCGGCCATGCTGGCGTCGCCCACAACGGCCACGGTCCTCTTCTTGAAGAAGTTACAGTCACAGGTGGCGCAATAACTTACCCCCAGGCCATGGAACTCCGTTTCCCCCTCTACCTTCAATTTCTTACGGGAGATGCCCGGTGCCAGCACCAGTGCCTTCGTGGTCATTTCCCTAAGGGAATCGGTCTTAATTTTGAACCCTTCCTCGATCATTTCTATTGTTAGGAGATCTTCTGACAATAGATCGGCACCGAACTCCCGGGCGGCTTCGAGACCGATCTGTAGCATTTCGCGGCCTTTGGTCGAACGTACCCCGAAATAGTTCTCGACCTCAGCCCTTTGTAGAGCACTGTTTTCCACCTTCCCTAGAACACAGACCTTGACCTTCTTCCTGGAAGCATGTATGGCCGCCTGCAATCCCGCCGGGCCGGTACCGATGATGATAACGTCGTAATCCATTCTAACC
>SPCU01000128.1 GCA_004525545.1 Methanomassiliicoccus sp.
CGGCCTTCCTGCGCGACTTCGTCGCAACGAAAAGCTCGGTCCCATCGATGCTATCAATCTCCTTGGTGGAGAAATAACCGGCATTGGCCAGCAGCTTCTCCGGCAGGCGGCCGATGTTCTCCCTCGCCAGGGAGAGCATGCGCCGTAGCTGGTGCTTGTCGTTGCCCTCCTGGACGACATCACAGGCGACGATGACCTGACTGGAGCAATCCACCGCGATCTGGACGTTGTATCCCTGCACGTAGCCGTTCCGGGTATTCATCGTCCTGGAATCGGGATCGGTGGTGTTCCTCCTAGGAGGCTTTGCCTCCTTCTGGACCGGCTTCCGTCCGTGCACCTCCTTCCCTTTCTCGGCCTCTCATCCTTTATTTAATTCAGATGATGCCTTGGTCCATCATAGCGTCGGCCACCTTCACGAAGCCGGCGATGTTGGCGCCGACAACATAGTTGCCCGGGCTGCCATATTTCTTCGCGGCCTCAGCGACGTTCTTGTGGATGTTCACCATGATCTGTTGAAGCTGATGGTCCACTTCCTCGGCGGGCCATCTGAGACCGATGTGGTTCTGGCACATCTCTAGGCCGGAGGTGGCCACGCCTCCCGCGTTGGCGGCCTTGCCAGGACCGAACAGCACACCGTTCTTGATGAACAGTTCCACGGCCCCAGGTGTGGACGGCATGTTCGCACCCTCAGCGACGGCGATGACCCCGTTGTCGATGAGCATCTTGGCGTCGTTCTCGTCCAGCCCGTTCTGGGTGGCGCAGGGCAGCGCGATATCGCACTTCGCCTTCCGGGGTCTCTGACCCTCCCAGTACTCGCATTTGTACTTTTCCGCATATTCACTGACCCTGCCACGCTTGCCGTTCTTCAGTTCCATTATGAACTCCAACTTCTTCGTATCGATGCCGCTCGTATCGAAAATCGTCCCATTGGAGTCGGACATGGTGACGACCTTGCCTCCGAGCTGCGTGACCTTTTGTACGGCGTACTGCGCGACGTTCCCAGAACCGGAAATTGCGACGGTCTTACACTTCAGGTCCAATTTCTTCGTCCTCAGCATCTCCTCGCAGAAATAGGTGCATCCATATCCGGTCGCTTCCGGTCGCACCAGCGAACCACCCCAGTTTATACTCTTTCCAGTCAGCACAGATTCGAACCTGTTGGTGATCTTCTTGTACTGTCCATAGAGGTAACCGATCTCTCTTGCGCCCACCCCGATGTCCCCGGCAGGGATGTCAGTGTTCGGGCCGATATGACGATAAAGCTCGTTCATGAAGCTCTGACAGAACCTCATGACCTCCGCATCGCTCTTCCCCTTGGGATTGAAGTCCGATCCTCCTTTGGCCCCCCCCATCGGCAGGCCGGTAAGGGCGTTCTTGAATACCTGTTCGAAACCTAGGAACTTCAAGATGCCCAGATTGACTGAGGGGTGCAGGCGCATGCCGCCCTTGTACGGACCGATCGCGCTATTGAACTGGACCCTGTAGCCACGATTGACCTGTATGACACCGTTGTCATCTGTCCAGGTCACACGGAACATGATCTGGCGATCGGGCTCGATGATCCTATCAAGTATCTTGGCGTTCAAATATTCGGGACGCTGTTTAAGCAATGGCTCCAGGGATTCCAGGACCTCGCTCACTGCCTGGTGGAACTCATTCTCCCCTGGGTTCTTAGCAATCATCTTTTCCATCAAATCCTTGGAATCCTGAGTTGACATCTTAATGGCACTCCTATTGACCGCTCGATCACGATGCGAGCGAGGAGCGTATGAAAATTACATTATATATTATATGTTCCAGGACAATTGAGTTCTAATTTAATGTTAGGACGCTTAATTGCCTAATTTTATTAAAGATACTGTTAATTTGTCCATTCAATTATAATACTGCTGTTGCTTTGGTCCTCGTGTTCGGTTCACCCGAACCATCGGACATATACATTAAATAATACACTCATTATGGAAGAAAAATACGCTGAATATGCAAGCTACCATTTGTTCCTGATGGTCGCCGACGCATGAATGAAAGGTATTTGATAAATATGTTGAAGCGAACGCCTCGGCCCACAAATGTCGGTGACCCTGAGGGGGAAATAGTAATGAACGATAATTGCCTCGCCGCCGTGAAGATAGACCAGGACCTATGCAGTAGATGCGGGGTATGTCACTCCCTTTGTCCGTTCGATGCCATTGACCGTCAGCTTGATGACGGCAAGCTTAGCATCAACATTCAGAAGTGCCAGGTCTGCGGGATATGCTACAGCGCCTGTCCGGTGACGGCCATTGAGATGGCGTACTACGATCTTGATGGTCTGCTGGACCTTGCCCGCACCACGAACGCCAACGCGGAAACGCTGGTCATGATGTGCAGGGGCAACTCACCGAGCAGCGGTGAGGTGGAGGACATACTTGCCAGCCATGGACTTAGCGCCAAGGACCATATCCCCCTGCGCATCCCCTGCGCTGGACGGGTTCCTACCGACTTCGTTTTCAACGCCCTCCGATCGGGCATAAAGCGCATCATCTCCATCCAATGTCAGGACGGGTTCTGCCGCATGAAGGAAGGGACCATGATCGAGACCAGGCGTATGCTTCTCGGCATGGCGGTCCTACGGCAGCTCGGTTACCCGGAGGATTCGCTCAAGGTGGTGAAGTATTCCCGGAAGGCTGTCTGGATCAGCAAGGATTGTGTCGGATGCGACAAATGCGTTTTCATCTGCCCCTACGACGCCATCAAAGCGGAACCGTTCTCCTCGCCCACCATAGATGTCGAGAAATGCGTGGGCTGCGGGGCGTGTCAGATGGTCTGTCCGCACCACGCCATCCAGGTAAAGGGATACGAGTTCGAGACCGTGCTCGCCGCCTACGGTGAGACGGCCGTGAAAATGAAAGCCCGAAGCGATCGGCCTTCCGTACTTGTCTTCAGCTGCCAGTGGTCGGAGTTCTCTGCTCTGGACCATCCGGAGAAACTGCTCAGGGGTAAGAACGCCTTGATCCTGGAGGTCCCCTGCTTCAAGGGCATGGACCCTGTGCACGTGATCAACGCCTTTCAACAAGGGTTCGATGGGGTAATGGCCGTGGTCTGTTCGGCCGATGACTGCAAGCTTAAGAACGGAAGGGACACCGCGGAAAGGCAGCTGGAAGTCCTGCAAGATGCTCTAAAGAAGTTAGGATTGCTCGATCGCTTCGAGATCCACGAGCTGTCCC
>SPCU01000096.1 GCA_004525545.1 Methanomassiliicoccus sp.
GATATGGGGACCTCGCAATCCGAGCCGTAGGTGGAGTAGAAGTAAGGGGTCTCCGCCTGGAACTCGGCGGCGCATGTGTCCACCATCTTATAGGTCGGCAGGATGGCGTTATCTATCCTTTCCTGGCGCACGGCAGCCTCGGTCTTATTGGCGAACTTGCCGATGCTCTCGTCCTGGAAGCCCATGCGTTTCGCGCGTCGTATCAGCTCCGGGGTCAACGGCCCGGCGACCAACTCCCTTTCCATTTTCACGATGTTCTGGATCTTGCGCACGAAGAAGGCGTCCCATTTGGTTAGGTCTGCGATCTTATCGACAGGCATCTCACGGCGCAGAGCTTCGGCGATGGCGTAAAGTCGCTTGTCCGAGGGAGCTATAAGTTCATCTTCCAGCTCCTTGTCGTTCCAGATCTCCGATTCCATATCGATGCGGTCCGTTTCCAACGAACGAACCGCCTTCATCAGCGTCTCCTCGATGGTGCGACCGATGGCCATGACCTCGCCCGTGCTCTTCATCTGGGTACCTATTTTCGTCTCCACCATGCGGAACTTGTCGAAAGGCCAGCGAGGTAACTTGGCCACCACGTAATCGATGGTGGGCTCGAAGGCCGCATACGTCATACCGGTTATCTTGTTCGGTATCTCGTCCAGAGTCTTGCCGACGGCTATCTTAGCCGCCACCCTGGCTATGGGGTATCCGGTAGCCTTGGAGGCCAATGCGGACGAGCGGGAGACGCGCGGGTTCACTTCAATGACCCGGTACTCCCTGGTAACTGGATTGAAAGCGTACTGCACATTGCAGCCTCCCTCTATGCCCAACGCCCGAATGATCTTGATGGAGGCGGTCCTCATCCTCTGGTGATCTTCATCGTTGATGGTCTGGAGCGGAGCGACAACAATGCTCTCGCCGGTGTGTATGCCCATGGCGTCCAGGTTCTCCATGGTGCAGATGATGATGCAGTTGTCCTTCCTGTCCCGCATCACTTCGTACTCCAGCTCCTTCCAGCCCAGCACGCTCTCCTCTATGAGCACCTGGCGTATACGTGAGTATATCAGACCGCGGCCGGCGATGGGAACGAGCTCCTCCTCGTCGTAGGCCACGCCGCTACCGGTACCGCCCAAAGTGTACGCGGGCCGGATGAGCACGGGGAAGCCGCCCACGGTCTCCACCGCCTTCTTGGCTTCCTCGATGCTGTTCACGGTGACGCTGCGTGGGATCGGTTCGCCTATCTGGATCATGGTCTCCCGGAAAAGCTCCCGGTCCTCGGAAAGGGCAATGGCGCGAGGCTGGGTGCCAAGCAAGCGGCAGTTTAGCTTTTCCAGGTACCCTTTGTCCGCCAGTTCTGAACATAGGTTCAGGGCGGTCTGCCCGCCCATGCCGGAGAGCACGCCCTCGATCCTCTCCTTGCGAATGATCTCGGCGATGGTCTCCACGTTCAAAGGTTCTATGTAAACTATGTCGGCCATCTCCTGGTCGGTCTGGATGGTGGCCGGGTTGGAGTTCACGAGGACGGTGGTGTACCCCTCCTCGCGCAGAGAGCGGCAGGCCTGCGAACCGGAGAAGTCGAATTCGGCAGCTTGACCGATGACTATGGGGCCGGAGCCGATGACCAACAACCTCCCCTTGCTCATTTCCTGCCCTCCATCATCTTGGCGTAATCGTCGAAGAGGAACCCGGTGTCCTTGGGTCCAGCGCACCCTTCCGGATGATACTGGACTGAGAAGATGGGCAGCTCTTTATGCCTCAATCCTTCCACCGTCCCGTCATTGACGTTGGTCTGGTCGATCTCTAGACATGAGTCTTGTATGCTTTCCGGGTCCACAGTGTAACCGTGGTTCTGGGAGGTGATGAACACCCGGTCCTTGTACTTCACTGGCTGATTGGCCCCGCGGTGCCCGAACTTCATTTTGAGGGTAGTTCCACCGAACACCTGGCACAGAAGCTGGTTGCCCATGCATATGCCCATGATCGGATAATCGTCCTTCAGCTTGCGCACGGTGCTGATGACGTTATCCTTGAGCGTGGGATGGGCTGGGTTGCCCGGTCCGTTGGAAAGGAAAAGCCCGTCAATTTCGTGATCGCGGAAGAACTTCACTCCAGTGTCAAAAGGGAGCTGGTAAACCTCGAAGCGCTTGCGCAGCTCGTTCACGATGGAGCGTTTGATCCCGCAGTCGAAGATGGCAACCTTACTAGCGCCCTCCCTAGGGTAGTGGATGATCTCAGGGGTGCTCACATCCGCTACCAGCCCGCCCTCTGATGGGTAGGGCATGGCGCGAATCTCTTCCAGGTAGCTCGCGGGGTCCCCGTCGTAGACGATCGCTCCTTTCATCGTCCCGGCGGTCCTTATCTTGATTATGAGGGAACGGGTGTCCACCCCGGCGATGCCAGGGATGTCATTCTCTTTCAGAAATGAATTGAGGTCCGTCCCACCGTAGCCGGATGTGGGGGAATCACAAAGCTCCCGTACCACGAAACCGCGTACCTGCACCCCATCGGACTCCATATCCTTGGGGTTCACACCGTAATTGCCGATAAGCGGGTAGGACATCGTCAGAATTTGGCCTCGGAAGGAGGGATCGGTCAGGCCTTCCTGATAGCCGGTCATCCCAGTGCTGAAGACCACCTCTCCCGAGGTGTCCTTCATGGAACCAAATCCTGTGCCCTCCATGATCGTCCCGTCCTCGAGAACCAGGAAGCACTTTGCCATCAGAAAATCACGGTAGCGTTATGGGATACTTAATCCTTACTGAATGCCCAAAACTAACTGGCATGATAATGTCTGGATGACTACAGGAAGTCGATATTTTTGATATCACCAGGGGGGTTCTGTCCATCTGCGGACTAATATTGAGACAACCATAAATCCTGGGTAGGACATCCCTCGACGATGAAGGTACTGCACCAGGACCGCTTCAAGGGGGAGATCAAGATGCAGGTGGAGGTCGCCGACGATCTATGGCACCTCTACAACATACTATCACCCGGGGACCTGGTCTACGCATCGACGTATCGTCGCGAGGAGACCAAGAGCGACAAGATCCGGGCGGAACGGGGCGAGAAGAAGCGCATGACCTTGGGCATACGCCTCGAAAAGATCGAGTTCGGAGAGTTCGACAATCGATTGCGTCTGCTGGGCGTAATCGAGGAGGGGCAGCAGGACGTTGGCGCCCATCATACCCTTCTAATGGAAGAGGGGGAGGTGCTCTCGGTCATCAAATCGCAATGGAAGCCCTCGCAGCTGGAACGGGTGCGGAGGGCGGTAGAGGATTCCAAGAAGCCTTCGGTCATCTTCGTCTCCTTGGACGACGACGAGGCGACGGTGGCCGTCATGCGGCAGTTCGGCGTGCAGCGCCTGGCGGACATAGTCGCCGGCGGGCACGGCAAGATGTACGCCACGAAGGAGGAGGGCGACTACTACGGTGAGATCATCGCCAAGATCAAGCAGGCCTATTCCCTCGGTGTCCCCATCATCGTTCTGGGACCCGGCTTCGCCAAGGAGACCTTGCTGGCGAAGGGGAAGGAGAAGGAGCCGGAGATGTTCTCTCGTTCATTCCTATACCACACCGGACAGTCGGGCATGACCGGGATCCAGGAGCTGATGAAGAGGGGCATGGGCGCAGAGGTGCTCAAGGACTCCCGCGTGGCGGAGGAGACGGAGATGGTCGAAAAGCTCCTGGAGGAGGTGGGGAAGGACGGTCTTGCCACCTACGGACCCAAGGAGGTCCGGGAGGCGGTCAAGGTCGGGGCGGTGGAGCTGCTGCTCATCCTCGACTCGATGGTCAGGGAGAAGGACGTGGAGTCGCTGATGCGCTCTGTCGAGGATTCCCGCGGACGGGTCACCGTGGTCAGCGAGATGCACGAGGGCGGTAAGAAACTGGAATCCCTGGGAGGGATGGCGGCACTGCTCCGCTATCATATATGATCTTGACCAGACCTGCTTGGTCGGGAACGAACTCTCGGGATCCCTGGCTGAACACGAAGTACATGTCCTCGCAGTAAGATGACCCTCATTCGTGATACAATGCCACACCTACTGGGCAGTATCCCCTATCATCAAGGAGGGGGTCAGGGAACTAGATAAGAGAAATCGATATTCGTAAAGTACCATTTTATAAATAATGTAGTATATTATTCCATTTGGACCAATACAGTTGAAAAAATATATATTTGCTGCAAGCGTCGTACACCTGACGATCGATAAAGGGTGCAGGGGATCGTCAATATCTAGACCAGAAGGTAAAGGGGGCTTTCTGTCTTTACGGCCGCGGTCCGTATTTAAGATCACATCACAAGCGACCATCATCTAGAAGGGAATTGAATTAAAGATTGAAATGGAAAGGACCGGGTGCTTACAATGAACCGCGCTCCGATACGGGTACTTTATGTGGACGACGAACCCGACTTGTGTGTTGTATCCAAGGACATGTTGGAGGCGTTGTGGGACATGGAAGTGGATACCGCGCACTCCGCCGTGGAGGCCGAGAAGGCGTTGTCCTGTAAAAGGTACGACGCGATAGTATCCGACTACCAGATGCCCGGGACCAACGGCATCGAGTTCGTTCGCCAGCTACGTCTGATAGGAGATCGCACCCCGTTCATTCTTTTCACTGGAAAAGGCCGGGAAGAGGTGGTCATAAAGGTCATCGATAGCGGTGCGGACTCCTATGCGCAAAAGGGCGGGGACGTCAAGTCGGTCTTCGCCGAACTGGCGCAGAAGATACGCAACGCCGTGGCTCGAACGAGGGCGGAATCGGCCCTACGGGAGAGCGAGGCTCGTTACCGTTCCTTGATAGACAATTCCACAGTGGGGATATTTCTGGTCGACCTCGATGGCAAATGCATATACTCCAACCGCAAATGGCTGGAGATAACCTCCTTGAGCGAGGAGGATGCAAAGGGGAAGGGGTGGACCCACGGCATACACCCCGACGATCGTATCATCCTCGATGAAAGCTGGCATAA
>SPCU01000153.1 GCA_004525545.1 Methanomassiliicoccus sp.
GGATATAATCGGGGGGGCAACAAGGAACGTGGAGATGGCCAAGCTCATGTCCCAGTTCGGCAGCGATGTTGTGGTCATCGCCAACCATCCATCCTATCCTTTCGGTCGCTTCAAGAGATGCTACCGGCCATACAAGCGGACTGTGGAGGACGGCATAACCGTTTACCGGGTATGGACCTTCCAGCCGGGCACAAACCCGGCAACCATGAGCCGGATGATGTACCATTTTGTCTTTTCATTCAACGCCCTTTTATTGTCCTTGCTGTTGGTCAAGAAGAATGACGTCATCATATCCTCGATCCCCCCGGACTCCAACGTGCTGGTGGGACACCTGGTAAAAAAGATCGTGGGCTGCCGTTGGGCTTTGGACGTTAGGGACCTCTGGCAGGAGGCGGCCTCCGACCTCGGTTTCGTCAGCGAACGGGGATTCATCCTTAACACCCTGACCAGATACAAGCGGAAGGCATACCAGAGCGTGGACGTGTTCGGCTACGTCAATATAAAGATAAAGAGCGTCCTGCAAGAAAAGTACGGCGCGAATTCAAATATGGTCCATCATCCGAACGGCGTGGACGTCTCCAAGTATTTGCCGAAGGAGGGGGGGAAGGACCGCTCCGTCATCTACGTCTCCAACTTCGGTTTCTCGCACGATGTGGACCAGTTGTTGCGCATTATGGACGAGGTCTCAGGTTTTGAAGGCGTTGATCTCACCATAATCGGCGACGGGGAACGGCGGGCCGAGGTCCATGCTTTCATGGAAAATAAGGGGATCCAGAACGTGCACTTGCTCGGTCTACTGAAGAGGGAAGAGGTCCCTGACAATCTGCGCCTGGCCAAGGCCGGGCTCATACTCATCAACCCCCACGACTCGTTCGATTACGCCATCCCCATCAAAGCGATAGAATATATGGCCTGTGGACTCCCCGTCGTGGGGATAGCTGGACCGGGCACCAAGGAGTTTTTCGATACCAACGCCTGCGGGAGGATATTCCTACCGGATCAGTTCGACGACCTGATCGTTTACCTGCGTCATCTAGACGATCATGAGGAGGAATTGAAGGCCATGGGGAAGAACGGTCGGACGTGCGCGGAAAAGTTCTTCGATAAGAAGAAGATCACTGAAAGATTCTGGCATGCGATCATTGAATGATGTTCAACGACCTTGCCTGATGGACCGTTCCACGTTGCGCATCAACAAGCTCATGGAATTCAGCATCAACGCAGCGAACAGCAGGAATATTCCGACACCTAAAGATACTATTCCGGCTATGCCCTGGGATACCAAGGTCCAGTCGAATAGGACCCGTATCTCCATGAACGTGGCGACACAGACGATCAGTCCAAGGACAAAAGAGATGCTCCCAGGAATACCGAACAGCAATAAAGGCTTGCGGTAACCGATATAGGTGACCGCCCTGCCCAATACCGACATTCCGTGTTTAAACGGTTTTTGCTTGTGCCCGTCAGGAACGTCATATCGGACGGTGACAGGTACCTCGATGATGCTTAAACCTAGATCGCTGAAATGAGTGATCATGTCGGATTCGATGTTGTAATTGTCGGAATCGAAGTCCATGTTGTTGATGGCCTTGAGGGATAACGCTCTGTACCCAGATTGAGAATCGGAAACTCTGATTGTCGAACCTATGTTCGTCGCTTTGTTCAGAACCTTCTGTCCGACCCTTCGGTGCTGCGGCGTGTCAGTTACTTCATTTCCAATGAACCGGGAACCGATCACGAGATCGGCTACGCCGTTCATAACCGGTGCCGCCACCACCGGGATCAATGCGGGGTCCATCTGCCCATCGCCATCGATCATTACAACACATTTCGGGGAAAGTTCCCGACAGCGCGTGAGCCCGGTCATTAGGGCCGCGGCTTTGCCCTTGTTGGCCTCGTGACTGATGACCTCTGCCCCGGCCATTGCCGCCACCTCGCGCGTGCGGTCCGGAGAACCGTCGTCGACGACGATTACCCGAGATGCATATCCCTTAGCCAAAAGTACCATTGAGGCGATAGTTAATTCTTCCCTGTATGCAGGAATCAGAACAATGATGTCATCATTTACTA
>SPCU01000065.1 GCA_004525545.1 Methanomassiliicoccus sp.
CAAGATCAGCTGCAAGGGGCATCCCCTCTCGGAACTGTCCCGAGAGATCGAGGGAGAGGAGGAGCCGGAGGCACCAAAGGGCGAGGAGCGCTTCCTCGTGCTGATGCCCGATGGCACCGAGATCGCCCCGTTGGACTTCGATGGCGGCAGCGAGTGCTTCCGAATCATGATGAACAAGGAAGCCCTTAAAAAGGACTGGCCTTCAACGGGGGAGGTCAAGTACACCCGCCTCTGCAAGAAGTTCGGCATCAACTGGTAGAGCATGAGCGACGCCGGACATATGGCCTTCTCGCCCAAGGGCGCCCTCATGTTCGACCTGGTGGCCGACTATTCATCCCGCATTGTCAACTCCATGTCATTGCCGGTCTACACCGTCCGAGGGACCAACATGTTCAGCATGGACGAGGGACCGGTGGCCGAGCACGCCAAGTTGTTCGGCGATAGGCTGTACGTCATCAAGGGGGAGAAACGCGACTTCGTCATGAGATACGCCGCCTGTCACCAGCAGTTCGCCATGATGCGCCTGTGGAACATCAGTTACAAGGTGCTTCCGTTCGGCGCGTTCGAAGTGGCCGATTCATATCGCTTGGAGCAGTCCGGGGAGACCATGTTGTGCTTCCGTACCCGGCGCATGAACATGCCGGACCTGCACGTGGTGTGCGCCGACATCCCCGAATCGGAGGACTGGTTCAGCCGCCTGGACGAGCGCATCTACAAGGAGGCCAACGACCTGGGCCGCGATTACGAGATGTTGGTCAACTTCTCCTCCTGGAACGCTTACCTGCAGCACAAGGATATGCTCATGGACATCGTGCGAAAGCACGATAGGCCGGCGTTATTGCACTTCTATCCCGAAGGCATCAACTATTACTGGACGGTCAATATCGAATACCACATCCTGGACGATCTGAAACGCGCCCGCGAGATCGGCACGGTGCAGATCGACGTGGGGAACGCCCAGCGCTTCGGCATCACCTACACCGATGAGGAAGGGAAGAAGATCTACCCGATCATACTGCACACTGCGGTCATCGGGACCATCGAACGTTACCTCTACATGCTCTTCGACACCGCGGTGGGAATGGAGACCCAGGGAAAACTGGGCACGCTACCCACCTGGGTGGTACCGGAGCAGGTGCGCTTCATGAACGTTTCCGAGAACCACCTGGGCAAGGCCAGGGAGATGGCCGACAAGGTACAGAAGGCCCAGATCCGCGTAGGCCTGGACGATCGCTCGGAGACCGTGGGAAAGAAGGTCCGGGCGGCCAAACAGGATTGGGTGGCCTACGCGGTCGTCATAGGCGACAAGGAGATGGCCTCCGATACATTGATGGTCTACGACCGGGCGCAGAACAAGAACGTGGAAATGACCCTGGACCAGCTCATCGAGCGTGTAAGGTCGGAGATCGGCGACATGCCGTTCCGACCCATGTACATGCCGAGAGAGATGAGCCGGCAGATCGATATCTGAGACGGAGGGTAATGTGCGAATAGTGCAGGTCAACGCCTTCCACTACCCTTTCATAGGGGGCATCGAGCATCGCCTGCATCATATCTGCTCCCGATTGGGGAAGGAGCATGAGGTTTTCATTCTCACCAGCCGCCTTCCGGGCACGGCGGAAAGGGAGGAGATGGACGGATACACCGTCATTCGCCTGCCGACCAGGTTCGTCAATATCTACAACCCCCCATACGCCCGCATCTCTGGAATTGGGGAGGCCATCCGAAGACTGGAGCCTGATCTGGTGGACCTGCATTACCGTTGGGCGCCCTCACTTACACGCGGCGTGCTGGACTTCCAGGGGCCCAAGGTCTACACCTGCCACAATACCTTGGGAGAGGGAGTGGGGCTCACCCACTACATGAGCGAGGTCAATGACCGCCTCTTCATGCGCCATCTTCCGGAGTTCGCCAAGGTGATATGCGTATCCGATTACATGCGGAGGGATGTGGCGGCGCGGGGTTTTGATGAGGACAAGCTGGTCACCATCTATAACGGGGTGGAGATCCCGGATGCCAGCTTGAACGACGGTGATTACGTTCTTTCCTTAGGTCGCATCGTACGTTTGAAAGGCCTCGATCATCTCATTGAGGCCATGGGCACGTTCGATGGGAAGCTGAAGATCTGCGGCGACGGACCGGACCGCAAACGCCTGGAACGCCTGACCGGCAAGTTGGGGCTGAGAGACAGGGTGGAGTTCCTAGGCCGCGTGAGCGAGGAGGAGAAGGCCAGGATGATGAGCGGTTGCAGCATGTTCGTGGTGCCTTCCATCCATGAGGCGTACGGCATGGTGGCGGCGGAGGCCATGTCCTACGGCAAAGCGGTCATCGCCTCGAACACCGGAGGGCTGCCGGAGGTGGTGGGCGACGCCGGAGTATTGGTACCGCCTGGCGACCCCGCTGCTTTGGCCGTAGCTATGGAAGATCTGCGCAGCGATGAGAGAAAAAGGAAGGAGCTTGGCCAGGCGGCCCGGAGGAGAATGAACGATTTCTCCTGGGACGAGATGGCCAAGCGGACCGCCAAGACCTATTCTGATATCCTCAAGGAGCGAGCAGCGTCACGTTGACCGTCTCCATCTGGTCCATGCCGACCGCCGCCTCCGTGAAGCTGAACTCCAGAACGTGCCCGCCCACGGTCATGTCCTCGCTGAGGAAGTGGAAGTGGTAGCCGGGAATGTTCACCTCACCCAGGCCAGAGGGCATGCGGAAACCGATCATCACCCCGTTCAGGTCGAGGAACTCCATCACCGTCTGGTTGGCGATGACACCGACCAATGGCGGATATGGTTGTACCTGGGCGGGAATGCTGCGCACCGTTATCGACTCGAAATGCGCCTCTATCATGAAGGCGTAGACCTGCCCTTGGACCGGGATCTCCCCGTCCAGGGTCGTCCGGAGAATGGAATAGTTGGTTCCCGATGATATCAGGAAGGTTTGCTCGGCATCATAGTATGTGACCATGGCGAACGGCGTGATCGTTTGGCCCGGTATCTCCACGGGTCGCAGCTCCGTATCGGCCAGATACGGCGTTCCATCGTAGATGATCATCTCACCGGCGATACCCTCGGTGGTGCCGATCCCGAAATCGCCGTGGTCCATCATTTGGCTAATGGTCAGCGATCCGTCGTACCCTCCGGAGACCAGTCTCCCGTAGGTGGAATACTGGAAATACTCGTCGCTTTCCTGGGTCTCTCCAGGCGCCATCCAGAAACCGATCAGGCCGGCGACCAGCAGCATCCCTGCCACGCTTACCGTCAGATAGGCGGATCTCGTCAAGGTCATGGCCCTCAGAAAATATATGGATGATATTTAATAAGACTGAACGACCGTCGTCCAACTGATAATGGGATCATTTGCGCCAAGGTTCGGTCGAGGACCTTAAAAATGGAATAACGGAAGGGGTTTACGGCGAGTACATGACGATCGCTTCCTCCGGTCGTTACTTCTTTGACCGGCGAATGGCCTCGACCACGGCGTCGCCGACCTCGTGCGTTTTCGCCGTTCCGCCTAGGTCCTGGGTGTATATTCCCTGGTCGAAAACGGTGCGCACCCCGTCGTTGATGACCTGTCCCAGGTCCCTGCGTCCCAGGTTGTCCAACATCATCTTGGTCGCCAGTATGGTGGCCACCGGGTTGATGCGGTCCATGCCCCGGTACTTGGGGGCGGATCCGTGCACCGGCTCGAACATGGAGATGCCCTGGGGGTTGATATTGCCTCCAGGCGCAAGCCCCAAACCTCCGGTCACTTCGGCCAGCAGGTCGGTGAGGATGTCGCCGAACATGTTCGGCGTGGCGATCACCCGGAACTTGTCCGGGTTCTTGACCAAGGCCATGGACATCGCGTCCACGTACATGAACCCCAGATCGATGCCGGCCTTGCGGCACTTCTCGGTCCACACCTCCCTCCACAGACCGTAGATGTTGCTGCAGACATTGGCCTTGTCCACTACGGTGATGTGCTTCTCGCCGAACATCTTGACGTTGTCGATGACGAAGTCAGCGAAGCGGTCGATGTTCCGCCGGGACATCATGCCTATCTCGAAGGCGTAATCGTCCGCAGCATCGGCGTTGACCTCCAGGCGGGCCTTCAGATCATAGAGCTGACGCTTCACGCGCAGGTCGATCGTCCCTTTACCGTTGGAGATCCGCCCACCAGCGCCTATGTAGTAATCCTCGGTGTTCTCTCTGAACACGTCGATATTGAAGTCCATGTCCCGCTTCAACCGTCCGAATGGCTTCCACAACGGGGCGGGGCGGTGGTTGATGTACTGATCGAAGCTGAAACGCAAGGCCAGCAGTATGCCCTTCTCCAGCACGCCGGGCTTGATCCGGTCGTCGCCAATGGCGCCCAGGAAGATGGTGTCGAACTTTTTCAGCTGCTCCACGTCGTCATCGGTGAGCAGGTCACCGGTGCGCAGATAACGTTCTGAATTGATCTCGAACTCCTGGTAATCGAACTTTACCGAGTAGTTCTCCGACAGGACGTCAAGGACCTTGATCCCCTCGGCCACCACTTCCGGACCTATGCCGTCACCCGGCAGTACCGCTATCTTGAACATCTCTTTTCCTCCTTGATCTTGGCCATGAGGCCGCCCTTGTCGATGAGGTCCTGGACGAACTTGGGGAAGGGGGCGAAGCTCCATTCCTTCTTCTTCGTCTCGTTGACGATCACGCCCTTATCGAAGTCCACGGAGAGCGTGTCCCCATCGTCGGCCTCCACCGTGCACTCCACTGGCAGCAACCCGGTGTTAATGCAGTTGCGATAGAATATCCTTGCGTAGCTCTGGGCGACCACGCAGGAGATGCCCATCTGCAGCAGCGCCCGGGGAGCGTGCTCCCTGCTGGAGCCGCAGCCGAAGTTGCGTCCGGCCACGATGACGTCTCCCTTCTTCACCTGCTTGACCATCTCGGGGCGGACCTTCTCGAACGCGAAGGTCCCCAGTCTCTCGTTGTTATCACTGGTCAATCGTTCAGCGGGGATTATCTGGTCCGTGTCCACGTGGTCGCCGAACGCCCATACCTTGCCCCTTACGTTCTTCATCTCAGCCCTCCAGGTCCTGCGGGACGGCGATCCTTCCGGCGACGGCCGAGGCGGCCACCACTGCCGGTCCGGCAAGGTAGACCTTGGAATCGCGATGCCCCATTCGGCCAATGAAATTGCGATTGGTACTGCTGACGCAGCGCTCCCCAGGAGCCAATATCCCCATGTGCCCTCCCAGGCAGGCGCCGCAGGTGGGGCCGGAGACGAAGGCCCCGGCGCGGGAGAACTCGGCGACCAGCCCTTCGTCCAGGGCCTGCTCGAACACCTTGACGGAAGCGGGCACCACGATCATCCTCACGTTGGGGTGCACTTTCCTTCCGCGCATGACCTCGGCCGCTATGCGCAGGTCCTCTATCCGTCCGTTTGTGCAGGAGCCCAGGTAGGCCTGGTCGATCTCCACGTCCACCTCACTGGCCGGCTTCCCATTGCTAGGCAGGTGCGGTAAGGCGATCATGCTCTCCAATTCAGATAGATCGTATTCCAGGGTGCGCTCGTAAACGGCCTCGCCGTCAGCGAAGGTTGCCTTGAACCCTTCCTTGCGCACCGTCTTCATGTACGCCACCGTGGCCGCGTCACAGGGGAATATGCCCGCCTTGCCGCCGGCCTCGATGGCCATATTGGAGACGGACAGACGGTCGGACACGCAAAGCGCCGCCACGCCGGTCCCCCCGAACTCCAAGGTCTTGTACGTCGCCCCATCAACGCCTATGTCGCTGATGATCTTCAGCACCAGGTCCTTGCCTCCCACGTATTTGGACGGCTTGCCTTTGAGCAAGATGCGAATGGACTCCGGCACCTTGAACCAGAGACGCCCGGTGGCGAACACCGCCGCCGCCTCGGAACTGCCTACGCCAGTGGAGAAGGCGTTCACTCCGCCGTAGGTGCATGTGTGCGAATCGGCGCCTACGACGAGAGCGCCAGGATAGGCGAAACCGTGGTCCAGCATGACCTGGTGGCATACGCCTCCACGACCGACCTCGAAATAGTTGCGAATGTTCCAGCGCTTGGCGAACTCCCTCATCTCCTTGGCCTGCTGGGCTGAGGCCACGTCCTTATTGGGTACGAAGTGGTCCGGTATGAGCACGATCTTATCCCGCACCGGTTCGCAGCCCAATGCCTCGAACTCTTGGAAGGCCAGGGGACCGGTCACATCGTTGACCATGACGTGATCCACTTCCGCCTCGACTATGTCACCTGCCCGGGCGTCCTGCCCGGACTTCATTGACAATATCTTTTCCGATATGGTCTTGGGATGGCTCGTTCTCAAATGTATCACTCCTAAAGTTTTTGCCTGGCCATCAGACGGTCGATGGCCTCCATGGCCGCGTCCACGCTGGTGAGAACTATGTCCGAACCGATGCTCTTGCCCACCGACATGACCTTCTGGTCACCGTTCAGTTTGAGCTTGACCGTGACCTCGCATAGGGCGTCGCTGCCCCCGGTGATGGCGCTGAGCCGGTATTCCGTCAGCGAAATGTTCTTGCTGACCGCGGAACGGATGGCGTTCAGTGCGGCATCGACCGGTCCGATACCAACGTCCGATGATCGGGTCAGCACCCCGTCGATTTCCACCACCACGGTGGAGGTGGGGGTGATGTTCATGCCGGTGAAAACCGTGAACTCCTTGAGCTTGACGTGGCGCCTCTCTTTATCCACCTGGCCGGCGATGTGCAGCGCTAACGCCACAAGTTCGGCGTCGTCCACGTTCTTGCCGCTCTCGGCCAGCCTCTTGATCTTATCGACCACGTCGGCCAGCAGATTATCGGTTAGGGTGATGCCGTACTCGGAAAGCTTCTCCTTGACCGAGTGGGCGCCGGTGTGCTTGCCCATGACGATATTGCGCTGCATGCCTACCAGCTCGGGGCTGAACGCTTCATAGGTAGAGGGGTCCTTGAGCACGCCGTGCACATGGATGCCGGACTCGTGGGCGAAGGCGTTGTTGCCCACTATGGCCTTGCTATCCGATATCGGCATACCGGTCAGGCGGGCCACGGTCTTGGAGGCCATACCCAGTTTCCGGGTGTCGATGTTGGTGCGTACGTTCAGGAATGCCAGGAGCCCCATGACCACCTCTTCCAGGGCGGCGTTGCCGGCCCTCTCCCCCAGCCCGTTGACGCAGACGTGGACCTGGCGTGCCCCCTTGCGTACCGCTGCCAGCGAATTGGCGGTGGCCATTCCGAAATCGTCGTGGCAGTGCGTCGAGAGCGGCACGCGGGTCACCCTCATGACCTCGGAGACCAGATACTCCATGGCCGCGGGGGACATGGTGCCCACCGTGTCCGGCAGGTTGATCTTGTCCACGCCGGCCTCCTGGACCGCTATGTGCATCTCCTTCAGGAACTCGAGCTCGGTGCGGGTGCCGTCCTCGCAGGAGAACTCGACGATCACCCCGCGGGACTTGGCATACTCCACCGCCTCGACGGCGCGGGAGCGCACCTCCTCCTTGGTCATCTTCAGCTTGTTCTTCATGTGCGATTCGGATGTGGCGATGAAGGTGTGCACGTAGTTGACACCGGCGTCGACCGCCGAATCGATGTCCTGCTTTGAACATCTGGCCAGTCCGCATATCTTGGCGTTCAGGCCCAGCGAACAGATCTTGCGGATGGCATCCTGCTCCCCTTTGGATGTCCGGGGGAACCCGGCCTCGATGACGTCGACACCGAGATCGTCCAGCATCTGGGCTATGCGTACTTTGTCCTCCAGTGAGAGCGCGACCCCGGGGGTCTGCTCTCCATCACGCAGGGTGGTGTCCAGTATCTCCACTGAAGCTGGTGTGGACGAGTCCAAAGCGAACCGGTTGAAATGACTGGTGAATATCCGGTCTGCCTCTGGCCCACGGGCATTGGAGTCTTGACTACATGACGATCGAAGTTCGGTCACTATAACCACCTCTCACATCCAAGGTTGCAGCGATGAGCCACTTTAAGCACGCAAAAGAACGTATCCGTCCACGAATTTGATGCTCATCATCATACCTCGTATGTATGGGATGTGAACTAGAAACATATTATTTAATTATTGCTAACCCTTGAC
>SPCU01000144.1 GCA_004525545.1 Methanomassiliicoccus sp.
CGGCGTTGTGCGTGGGCGATCTGCACATCGGCATCGAAGCGGACCTGCGATACCGGGGGATAATCGTACCCTCTCAGACCCACCGCATGGAGGAGGAACTGAAGGAGCTGTCCGAAGGGGTGGACCGGCTCATCATCATCGGCGACGTGAAACATCAGGTCCCGGGATCGACCCGCCAAGAGCATGTAGAGGTGCCCCGCTTCTTCAACGATCTACTGAACTGTTATCCCAGAATAGACCTGGTCAAGGGGAACCACGATGCGAACATCGAGAGCATGTTGCCCTCCCGTGTGCAGGTGCACGAACAGGGAGGGATGGTGATGGGTGACATCGGTTTCGTCCACGGCCACGCCTGGCCTTCGCCCGAGGTCATGTCCTGCCGCCTGTTGATCATGGGGCATAATCATCCGGCAGTGATCTTCGAGGACGGCCTCCATCACAACCAGGTGGAAAGATGTTGGGTCCGGTGCCATTTCAAGGACGGTTCCAATGAATGGTATCCAAAGGTCCCCGAAGAGGCCATACTCATTCCGGCCTTCAACCGGACGCTGGGCGGAGGGCCAGTGAACCTGGAGAAGCCCCGTATGTTAGGGCCATTGCTGGTGAACGAACTTCTGGACCTGGAGAACGGACAGGTGTACCTAATGGACGGGCTGTTCTTGGGCACGGTCTCATCATTGAGGGTGAAGAGAAGAGGTTACTTCCGGTTAGAGGATTGATCAGTTAGCGAATGTCCCTGAAGGTCCAGTGATATTGTTCCGAAGTTCAACACCACTATTTTGCATTTCTAAAGAACAATGATCTGAAAAATAAAAAGAAAAGGGAAAAAGATTTGTTCGAAGGGGTTTAGAAGTTCTTGGCCAACTTCTTGTAGACCGACCCGTCCGCCTTCCTGATGATCGCTTGCATGGGCATCTGGCCAGGCAGGGTGTGCGTGGCGCAGGAGTTGCAGGGATCGTAGGCGCGGTAGGCCATCTCCACAGCGTTCAGCAGTCCGTCGGAGACCATCCAGTCCTTGATCAGGGCGGTGGCCGCCTTCCTTACGCTGAGGTTGATGGGGGCGTTGTTGTTGATGGTCCCCACGACCAGGTTGACATCGGTGGTGATGCCCTCGGGGTCCGACTTGTAGTGGTGGAACAAGGTTCCACGGGGTGCCTCCAATACGCCTACTCCCTCGTCGGGGGTCTTGACCGGGGTGCGTATGTCCTTGCCGGTGATCATGGGGTCTTGGGAAAGCTCCACTAACTTCTCGGAAGCGTACAGTAGCTCTATGACCCTGGCCCAATGCATGGCCATGGTGTGCTGTATGGGACCTTTGACGCCCAGGTCGCGGAAGGTTCCGAAATACTTCTCGTACTCGGCCTGCGCCAACGGGGTGGTGAATCCCTTCGAGACGTTCAATCTGGACGAGGGCGTGGCGCGGTAGATACCGCTGTCCTTTCCATCGACCAGTCCCTTCCAGCCAACCGGCTTGAAGTAGCAGAACTTCTCGTAGGACCACGGCAGGGTGTGCTC
The DNA here is from genome assembly GCA_004525545.1 of Methanomassiliicoccus sp. Classification (GTDB taxonomy): domain Archaea; phylum Thermoplasmatota; class Thermoplasmata; order Methanomassiliicoccales; family UBA472; genus UBA472. Next base: position 1,516 of record SPCU01000144.1, read on the forward strand.
GGCGATGTACTTGGTGTAGTCCTTACCAGTGAACTTGGCCATCTCTTCACCGCTGGGAGAGATCATCTTCTGCATTCCGTCGTAGAAATTGATCTTGTCGTTCTTATCGACGGTACCTAGATGGTAGGTCTCGTGATAGTAGATGTTCGGATCCGTTATCAGCGCCAGGTAGTCCTTGTTCTTCAGCACAACATCCGCGAAAAGCGTGTTGGTGAACTTGGCGAACTCGATGCAGGACTTACCCATGGCCTCGATCTTGGCCCTCTCATCCTCGTTGATGCTCTTGGCGAAACCGCCGGGAATGCCGCACACTGGGTGAGTGGCCTTACCGCCGAGCATCTCCTGGATCTTCTGAGCGTATGATCGGTGTTTGATGACCTCTCCGCCGATCTCCACGCCGACCGCCGCCACGACACCGAGAATGTTCCTCTCGGCCGCCGGGGCGCCCGGACCTAATACGAAGTCCGCTGCAGCCAAGGCGTAGAAGTGAGCGATGTGACTGTGGATGTAGTGGGCCATGTAGAAGAGCTCCCTGAGCAGCTTGGCCGTCTCGGGGGGGTCCGCATGGAACACGTTATCCAAAGCCTTGGTCGAACACAAGTGGTGGGCGCCGGGGCACACACCGCACAGTCTTGATGTCAATTTGTTAAGCTCGTCCACCGACCGTCCGATGCAGAACTTCTCGAAACCCCTCAGTTCGGGCACCTGCCAGTAGGCATTTGCCACGTTACCGTTGTCGTCCAGGAAGATCTCGATCTTTCCGTGACCCTCCAGTCTGGTGATGGGATCGATGGTGA
>SPCU01000150.1 GCA_004525545.1 Methanomassiliicoccus sp.
AGCCAGAGCCGAGTCCAACTCCCGGGACCGAATCCTATCTTCTCCCGCTCCACTTTCAGCTCGGTCCGGGCGGCATAATAGGAGCCTTTGCCGACCCCTTCTGCCACGCAGAGACTCAACACATCTTTCTCCGGCAACGGCCCGTCCTTCAGCGCTTTGAGGATGATGCGAATGGCCTTCTCTTTGCCCGACGCCTCGACCTTCTCCGGGTTGAAGACGGACTCGGAGTCGACCGCTCGCTCTCCTACCCACTCCACCTTCGCGGTGCGGAGGCTAATCTCGTCTCCGGTCTCGTCCACGTCGGTGATCCAATGGTCCACCAGATTGAACTCCAAGCCCTGCTCTGTGATGTAAATGTTGGCCTTCAGCATTTTGATCACCCGGCTCTTGACCCCGGCGACCTCATCCTCGCCTTCCCGTCCTACGCCCAGGACGACCCGGGCGGCGGCAACCCACTGATGCGACCCGGCCATCTTTTGCACCGCCGATGTGGCCACGCCCTTGGCCATGTGGCCAACGACGACCATAGCCAAGTCATGAGCCGCCGCGAACTCCGACAACATATCCAGCAACTGGCGGACATGAGAGGATGAGTTAGGGTCTATCTTCTCGTTGATGTGGGAAATGATCGGGTCGATGACGACCATCCTGATGTCGCCCACCTCCTTGATCCTGCGCTCGATGGCGGGCAGGTGCTTCGAGGCATCGAAGACTGTTGGCTGGTCCCGCTTTCTTGAGACCGTGGTCAGGACGTTTCGCATCCAACGGATTTTATCCAAGTCTCCGCCGCAGGCTAAGGCTCGCGGACGGAAAACACGCTCCGGGTCATTCTCAGTCGTGACGTAAAGGGTGGAGCCTGCCTCCACAGTCGCCTCCAAGGCACCGGGCAAGGCCTCTCCCTTCGAGACCCGACAGGCGATCTCGGTCAGGAAGGATGACTTCCCCAGGCCGGCGTCGCCACATACCAACGTGACCATGCCCATTGGGATTCGGTCCTGCAGAAGGTAGTGGGTCGCCCGGCTCGTAAAAGACGACAGCGGGCGGTCATCTGCCACAACCTGGGGACCCATCATGGGGTTGTCGATCATGGTCGTGCCTTCACGATACTGTAACTTGGCCTTTTCAACGTCCCCTTTGACAGTGGCAAGGGTGTTCACCTCCACGCACCTGCTGTGCAGGAACGCGGCCTCAACGAATTTGGTCATCTCCGCGATGACGAATTCCAGGTCCTCCGGAATCACCGCCGTCCAGATTCCTCGAATCTCCTCGACGTATTCCTGACGAACCTCAGCGGCCATCTTGGGGTCTATCTTTTCCTGCTTGACCAGCCACGAAAGCGCCTTCGATAGTTCCCGGTTCATCTCAAGTTCAAAGCCCTCGGCGCTGGGCATGGTCTTGAACTCACGAAGATGCCGAAGGATAACCTTGGCGATCACCTGGTGAGGCGGATAGGTGAAGTATTCCGGCTTGACCATTGCATCGGCCCAGGCCCACATCGCCGAGCACCTCAGTATCGCCTGAAGGAATCTCGCTTGTAATGCGGCCGTAAAATGGAACCTTGGCTCGTCCTCCAGGGCCTTAACTGCTGGCAACAAGAGCCGCGTCCGGGCGTCGGCAAGGGCCTTTTCACCCTCTTCCGAAATGAACCCAAGGCCGATGTCCGTGAGGGCCACCCGGTCGTCCTTCTCCATCGCCAGGATAGTGTCTTCCGCCGAGCTTCCTTCCCCCTCGACCAATTCCAAAAAGATGAGGATTCTAGGATCGGTGAACTCGTAAAAATCCAGGCAGGCTTTCGTGTGCTCGGGTTCTTGAAGTAGTAGCGCCCAAAGGCGCTGTTGGTCACGTGCGGTGATCGGTGTCTTTGTCGTTTCCATTTAAGTCTCCTTGTTTAAGTTTCATCCCCTGCAGTATTGTGCCGAGGAAGGTGTTGTCAGTCAGAGAGGTGAGATAGTATTGTCGTATGCAGACCCACGTCTCGCCTCCATTTTCGGTTAGAACGACCGCCTTTAGCTTTGCCGAGTTCACCGGTAGTTTCATTTGGGTTCTCCTTTATTGAATTGATCATGCCGACGCCCCCGCCGGCGCCGGGCAGACCATGGCCCTCATCTGAAAGACCAGGGACCTAACGCCCGGCTGGGTTAGAACTGTTCTAAAAAGATCGTAGTAGGAGCGCTCCCTCATCCCCCATATCTGGTTGACTTGCTGCCGAAACAGC
>SPCU01000032.1 GCA_004525545.1 Methanomassiliicoccus sp.
CGCTTTCCTCCTCATGCTGGCCTATGCGGCCGGTACGGCGCAGGTATGGATGGTGCTGTTGGCCATGTTCGCTCGGTCGGCCTTCTCCGGCTTCCATTGGCCGGCCATGCAGGCGGCCACCTCCATGATGGTGCCCGAGGAGCATCTCGCCCGCATCGGCGGCATCAACCAGGCCATGTACGGGCTGGCCACCGTCATCGCCGCTCCGGCAGGGGCGTTCCTCATCCTACTGTTGCCCATGTGGGGAGTGTTGTCGGTGGATTTGATCACCGCGGCTTTAGCCATATTTCCCCTTCTTCTGATAAACGTGCCCAATCCGGAAAGGAAGAAGGGCGAGAAGGCGTCCTTGATGAAGGATATGAGGGAGGGTCTGTCCTTCCTCAGAAGTTGGAAGGGGGCCATGTCCATCATATTCCTGTTCATGGTCGGTAACCTGCTGCTCAGTCCGGCGTTCACCCTGCTGCCTCTTCTGGTGATCGACCACTTCGGGGGCGGGTTGGCGGAGTTGGGGGCCATAGAAGCACTTGCCGGGATAGGTATGTTGGTCGGAGGGATCGCCCTAGGTGTTTGGGGTGGTTTCAGGCGCAAGGTCATCACCCTGCTCTTCTCCACAATCGTCCTCAGTTTGGGCGTGGCCGCACTGGGTCTGCTTCCTGCCGACCTCCTGTTCTGGGCCTATATTTCCGCCTTACTGATAGGGGGAATGCTCGCAATGCTGAACGGTTCAATGATGGCCATGATGCAGGCCACCGTCCCTTTCGCTATGCAGGGGAGGGTGTTCGCCCTAATTAGCAGCGGCGTTACCGCCATGATGCCGGCCGGACTGTTGATGGCCGGGCCTCTGGCCGACGTAGCGGGGGTACAGTTATGGTACCTCATCGCCGGTATACCCATGTTTGCGATCTCAGTCCTGTATCTGTTCATCCCATCGGTGATGGGCATGGAGACGACGGTATTCAGGAATGGTAATGCCACTGAGGAGATCGGGGGGATTGATGAGTTCAGGGTGTGAGTAGCAAAATCTTTTGTCCCGTTCGTCAAATTTTATCCCGGTGAGGAAATGAAGGGCGTTGTCGTTTTTGATAGCGTGTACGGTAACACTAAGCAGGATGGAGAGGACCTTTTCCTCGCTTGCGAGATCCTATCGATGACCGATGGTAGCACCAGCGAGGGTGGGGAATCCGGCAAGGGTGCCAAATTCATGATCCGATTACCCTCGGGAAGATATACCTGGACGTCCCCGGACGAGCCGTAATAACGGAACGTCAACGGCAACAATCCTCTCCACATTTGACCTCATCTCGACCTTTCAATGCCGCTATGATCATGGCCGAGGCGCATCCCACCCCACTGTCGACCTCGATGGCATTGGCGGGGCAGTTCTTCTGGCAGGCGCCGCACTCCATGCAATCGGCGCCGTTCACCATCCTGACCCGGCGTTCTCCCGGGGTGAAGACACGGTGAGGGCATACCTGAAGGCACATGCCGCAGTTAACGCAGCGACCCGGATGGAAGACCAAGGTATTGATGGGCTTGATCGTCGGCAATTGTTCCAGATCGAGCACTCCTATCTCCATCATAACCATCCCCCCACGACACCCAACGCTCCAAAGGCGGAAAGGAAGGCGCCAGAAACGGACATGATGGCCATGATCGGAATGTAGGTGAATATCTCCTTCTTGACACCGGTCCGAGAGGCGAAGGGGGTAGAGCCAGTGAAATTCAAGGCCAGGTATCCTATCCAAGGCACCAGAAGAAGATATTCCGCCACCACAGCAATGACTGTCACCAGGTCTGCCGTTGGAAACGTTTGAAACAGGGCGAAAGGAGTGACCAGCAACGCTCCCAGAACCATGCCTTTGAAGGAAAGGGCCTTTCCTGGCAGGTAGGGTAGCAGAACCGGGAAAAGGAACAGGCCACCCAGTGTCAATATCATCGCCATGAGCCCGTAGAACGGGATCAGAACCGCCGCCAGGAGCATCAGGATCAGCCCCCATCGATAATTACGCATTTCCACCGGGGCCAACACCATGCGGTCTCTCAGGTCAAACCGCGCTCTACGCATATCCTCCGTACACTCCCCGATGTCCAGGTATTCCGGCAGGTCCTCGGCCCGTACCGGTCCGTACTTCACCGTGAATCCGCTTCCTTCCTTGACCGCTTTCGCCGATACCCCGGGTGCGCTTAATTGAGGGAGGATCAGGTCACGGTGCTCCACCCTCTCCGCCAATAGGGTGGCCTCGATGGCCTTAAGCAGCTCATCCGTCCCGAAGGTGCCTTTACCCGCGGCACACCATACGTTGATGCCCTGAGTGTCGAGCACCAATAGGAAGGCGTCCCTTCCCACCAGCGCCGACCTAAGGGCGTCAAAGCTCAGGGTGTAGTTGGCGGTGACGAGGACCTTGCTTTCCCTGTTCGGTGAACCAAGGGTGTAGAGTCCCGGTCTCACGCGGTGGCCCATGCGGTCGAAGCCCAAACGTGCTTTGGCATGGTCCCGCCGTTCCTCCTTGCCGAGTCGGGCGACCGTTGGTAATAGATCTGACGCGTAGTCTGAGGACACGCTATCATCCCTCTTGTGGTTCCAAAATGTCCCTAGCTCCGTTAGCCAGGTCCTCAGACCGGAAGAGATGGATGCAGCAGACCTTGCCATCGCGGACCAGGGTCACAATGGCCAGTTTATCCCCTGCTTTGATCCCGGCCTTATCCCTTATGGCCTTGGGCAGGACCATCTGCCCCCTCTCGTCCACAGTGGCCACGGCCTCGATCTCGTATATGCTGTCTACAGACTCCTTCGGCTGGCAGCAGTCCGCCTCATGCTTCTCCTTCTTCCGGGGCATAAGGGTAGTATCTCTCTCTTACATATTTGAATATTCTGAAAAATCAGAATAATGAAAAGCATCGAGAGATCAAATATGTTGATGACACATTATCGATGCCATGGTCAAGGTCGAGGAGGAAATTTCCATCGTTCAGGTGACGCCAAAGAACGCTGGCGCCCTAATATCGTTGATAGTGGAGCTGGCCGAGTTCGAGAAGCTAGAGCCGCCAACGCCCGAGGCCAGAGAACGCCTGTATGAGCATATCACCGCCTCCCCGCCGCTGTTCCACTCTTTCCTGGCCAATGTAGGTGGCAAGCCGGTTGGCTACATCACTTATTACTTCACCTACTCCACGTTCCTGGCCGCTCCCACACTGTTCCTTGAGGACATTTTCGTGCAGGAGACGCACCGCCGCTCCGGGGTGGGTCGGGCGCTTTTCCTCCATTGCGTCCAAGAGGCACTGGACAAGGGTTGCGGTCGCTTGGAATGGTGTGCCCTTGACTGGAACGTCAAGGCCATCGCTTTCTATGTGGCACAAGGGGGACAGAAGTTGGATTGGACCTTCTTTCGCATGGACCGAGAGAACATGGAGCGGTCTATGGGCCACGTTCAGGAATAACCTTCAACTGGTACCAGAGGTCATAATGGATATTGAAACCTGGAAGAAGGTAGAGGAACGTCCGGCCTCGTGGCCGTCATCACTTCAGAAAGGTACGAGCTCAGCTGAGCCCCATGATCTTGGTCACCGTTTCCTGCGGCACGCCGGAATACTTCTTCAGCGTCAGATCTATGATGCGCTGCAAGTAGATGTCATCCAGCTTGTCCATCGAGGGAAGGTCCACCTTGAGCACCTGGGGCATGGTGTAGATATTGCCGGTGTACTTGATGTTGGCGAACTTGAACATTCGGCCTTCGGCCATAGTTCGCAAGAAACGTTTCAAGGTGGCCTTCGGTATCTTCTTATCGAAGATGGACCACAGGTCGTCGATCATCTGGTTGATGGTCGTCTCCCCGTCAGCATGGAAGAGGTTTACCACCTCTTTGTAAAGCGCTTTTCGCAGTACCTGGTCCTTCAGGTATCGCATGTCCTTCTCGATGAACTCCTTGACCTGCGTCTCGTTGATGTCCGAGGTCAGCTCGGAATAGGACTTGAAGAACACCAGGTGGTGCCCGGCCTTGTCATCCATCTTGATGCTGGTGAAAAGATCACCTTTGAAGGAGTCAAGGAAGTCCTTGAAGTGCTTGAAGCCGTACTTCTTCTCCGAGAACGAAGGGTCCAGGCGCATAAGGTCGTTCTTGATCTGTGAGAGAATGGCCGGCTCGTCGGTGGAGCGGTTCTTGATGTACCGGATAAAGAGCTCCCGTGCATCATCCTCAATCTCCTCCTCTTCCTTCTTCTCCTTGACCGTTGGCGCAGGCGCCTTACCCAGCAGGTCCTCCAACGATTCGAAGCGATCGCAGTTGAGACGGATGGTGCGGCCAACGGAGTGCTCGAAACCCAGCACCACCACCTCCTTTCCCCTCTCCTTTATTTTGCGGATGAGATGTATGAAGTCGGTATCCCCCGTTCCCAAGAAGAACACGTCCAGCAGGGTCTTGTCGTACATGTCCTCCAAGGCATCGATGGTCATGCGTAGGTCAGCCCCGTTCTTGCCCGAGAGCGAGGTCTGCGGCAAGAACACCAGGTCGAACGCCCTTAGCCTAAGGTCCTCCACATATTGGTTGCAAGGCGGCTTGTTCCAATCTGCGAACGCCTTCTTGATCAGCACATCTCCGTATCCCTTGGCGTAGTCCAGGATATCATCTATCCTCAGTGGCCTGGGGGTCAAGGGGTAAACCTCCTTGGCCGAAATGGCCAAGTTCTCAAAATCCAGGTAGATGGCGATCTTCGGCACCTGCTCTATCATACAGCACTCCATCAACGGTGCGATGACTTAATGCTTTCCCGGCGACCCATCATGGGTAGGTGTTCGGGTCAGTGGTGGTGCGCAGGTCAGCGTGAAGGAAGTCCAACCTCAACATCTCCTCTCGGTCCAAGGAGAAATCGAATACCTGGGCGTTCTCCCTTATCCTTCCTTCGTTCGAGGAACGGGGAATGACCGCCATGCCTTTCTGAAGACACCAGCGGACTATGACCTGAGCCGGGCTCTTGTCGTACTCCCTCCCCAAGTCGATCAAGGTAGGGTTCTCCAGTACCTTTCCTCGGGCGAAAGGGGAATAGGCGGTCACAAGTACGTCACGCGTCTGGCAGTGTTGCATCAGCTCCTTCTGGTAAAGGAAGGGGCTCATTTCTACCTGGTCCACCGATGGCATCACTTGGCAGGCGGCATACAGTTCATGGAGATGACGGACGGTGAAATTGCTCACTCCAATGGCCCGTACTAGCCCCTCTCGATACAGCTTTTCCAAGGCCCGGTAGGTGTCCAATCGTTTCCCGGTGACCGGCCAATGCACCAAGTAGAGGTCCAGGTAGTCCGTTTTCAGCCTTTTCAGGGAACGATCGAAGGCCGCGAGCGTCTCTTTGTAACCCTGATCGGTGTTCCAGACCTTGCTGGTGATGAATACCTCCTCCCGCATGACGCCGCTGTCGCGGACCGCCCTTCCCACCTCCTCCTCGTTCTCGTAGAAGGAGGCGGTATCTATATGGCGGTATCCGTAGGCCAGGGCGGACCTCACTGGATGATAGACCTGCCGGCCAACAAGCTTATAGGTGCCCAGGCCCAGGGCTGGAACGTTCGCTCCGTTGTTGAGTCGGAGACGGTAGCTAGTAACGTCTTTGCCCAGGTTCACGAGTTTCATAATTCCACGGATCCTAATTAATCATATCTTGCCACCTATCGTGCTAGTATATGTTCACATGTAGGAACGTTGTCGTCATATGGTCCGACCATCGTTCTCCTGCTTCCATGGATAATTTAAGATAGGACCGCAACAGATGATGTTCTGGCCATGCGAATAATGGAATGGAACTTACAATACGGTGGCGACCATGAGCGCCTTCCGGGTATGATCGAGGCTGTACGCCGACACGACCCGGACCTATTGGTCCTGCTGGAGTTCCGTCCAGAGAAGGTGATCGAAATGTCCCTTTCCCTGGCCGCGCTCGGTTACTCGTACATCCTGAACTCCCAACCGCCGCCGCGCACAAATGGGATATTGGTGGCATCCAAGTTGCCCATCCGGGCCGAGGTGGGGGAGCGAGTTCACAGCCATAGATACCGCTGGCTGGAGATATCTCTGGAAAGTTCCGACCTTAGATTGTTGGCGCTACACATTCCCGGGGCCTCAGATCTGGCGATCAAGCTGGAGCATTGGCAGGCATTGTTGAATTTCGCACGGGAAACCATCGATGAGCAGGGACGGGCGATCATAGTCGGCGACCTCAATACCGGTCTGGAACAGGACACCGAAGGCCTTAGCTTCCTGGGTCAGGAGCACCTTTCCTCCCTGCTCGATACTGGGTGGCGGGATGTGTGGCGGGAATATCACCAGGTGGCCAGGGAGTACTCCTGGTATTCCTCGGCCGGGAAGGGCATGAGGACCGATCACGTCCTGGCCTCCCCGCACATCCGGCATCCCTTATGGGCTAAGTATTCTCATTGGGAGAGAGAGAACGGGCTATCGGACCATTCCATCCTCATATTGGAAATCACGCACCGCATGAACGAATCCGGCTCTCGAAGTTCCCCCCTGTTCCGAACCGACGATGACAAAGGTTGCTCCATAGGCTGAGCTCTCAACCCAGTATCGTTCAAAACGATCTATTCGATGGGGATGTTCCAGAAGATCGGGGGGTAGGAACCTAATTTCTAATAGGGAGGTGGGGGTGGACGGTCCTCTCCGTTAGATCTATTTCCTTACCAGCCAGGCCACTCTGCGTTCATCCGACCATATCTTGGTGACAGTGCCGAATCCCGCTGCGATGAGGGCCGATTCCCACTCCGCCGCCGACCAGAAACGGCGCCTCCTGAATACTGGGTGCCCGAACGCCCTGTGGCTCTGCACATGGTCCCCATCGGTCTCCACCATCTCCATGACCACTGCCGCACCGCCTCTCTCCAGGCGTCGGTGCATCGATTCAAGTACCTCGACACGACGTGACATCGTCAGATCACTCAGGGCGTTCAAGGAGAGCATCAGCCGGGCGGATATCTCCGGAAAACCGTCCTGAAGAGGAAGATGGGCCGCGTCCACGAACCCCAGTCTCACCCGGGTGCGCAGCCGGTCGAAGCATGTCCAGTTCCTCTCCTCGGTCGGGGACAGAACAACGAACTTGCACATGTCCTCGTGCTCCATGACCAGTGGCATCAGTGTTCGCAGGTCGCAGTGCAGGTCCAAGACCCTGGAACCGGGAGTAAGGATCGAGCGCCCTATCTCCAAAATGACCTGATGAAGTCCGTAATATTCCGCCCCGCCCTCTTTCAATGCAGCGTCGTTCGGCGCTACCAGAGCGTTGGTTTGCAAGGCGTCTGCCGCGAACGGCAGCAAATCAGACTTCGCTTCAGCCATCTCATAACCTCCTAAATTATAAACACTGTTACCGTGCTATGTCATAGCATAGCATGAAAGTATTTATGCGTTTTCCCCGACCCTCATCATGAAACCGAATACAGAGAACGATCCAATTCGCTCAGGACAGTATAGATATTCTAACAGGGACATAGTTCAGATGATCCATATGGCAAAGACGACCCTCGGAAAAAAGGTACCAATGATGGGGCTCCCGGTGGTCCTGGTGGGGGCCAAGGTCCAAGGCAAGGTCAATTTCTGCACCGTGGCCTGGGCCACCATGATCGATGATGAGCCGCCAAGGATGGCGGTGGTGATGGGGAAGGAACGCCGGACCAAGGACGGCATCAAAGAGAACGGGACGTTCAGCATCAACCTGCCAGGGGCGGGCGTGGTCGCAGCCACCGACTACTGCGGCACCCACTCCGGATACCAGGTGGACAAGACCGCGGTCTTCGACGTATTCTTTGGAAAGACGCTCACTGCACCAATGGCTAGGGAGTGTCCGGTGAACATAGAGCTCATCCTGGAAGATATCGTGGAGTTCCAGGGGACGGATATGGTGGTCGGCGAGGTGGAGGAGGTCTATGTGAACGAGGACTGCCTGAGCGACGGTCGTCCAGACATGGAGAAGCTGGAGCTGCTCATGTATCTGAGCCCTGGTGGCCCCTACTTCACAAAAGGGAGGACGGTGGCCGAGGCCTTCAAGGTGGGAATGGACCACCGTCCCCGGTGATTCAGCCCTTTCGATCGAAGAAGATGTTCTTGCCGGTCGCCGACAGGGGTATGCCGTGGCATATGTTGGCGCGGGAATAACCGAGTTTGATGGCCGATACGCCGGCGTTATACATGATGCGATTATCCACGTTCATGTCCATGGCGACCTTGGCCGCCGATCCCAGGGCGATGCCCAGGTCAAGCAAGCGCAGGGCACAGCTCGGCCCCCGAAATTCCTTGGTAATCGACACAGTGTTCAATTCGGCGCATCCGGACAGGCCGCAGGCCCCGCAGTCCAATCCCACGCCTAGGTGAGGAAGGAGCCCGATCAACACCACGGCGTCGGAAGCAAGCACATTGTATCCATCCCTTTCATGATGCCATATCTTGTGTCTCGTCCCATACTCGACCATTTCCTCCCCCAGCTTGATCCTCTGCTCATCGCTCAGTAGAACGGTCTCGATAAAGTCCTGGCCGGTGGCCTTGGGGGCAGTGCGGGCTGCTAGCTCCATAAGCCGCCCCACCATCAGCACAGTGTCTTTGTTGCTCATGGGGAATCAATGGGCCAACGACCATATGACCTTTTCACTGTTTTTCCATGGTCGATCGCGAACGAACAAGGCTTACTTTTAATAGACCACTAAATCTTTCTTATCACGGTGATAAAAATGGTCAAGATGCCGTCCGAGATCAAAGATGCATTAGCGAAACAGAAGCCCATTCCGATTGCTACCGCTACCAAGGATGGCACGCCCAACGTCATCTTCATCGGCCTGATGAAGATCCTGGACGACGAGACTCTGCTATTTGCCGACAACTTCTTCTTGAAGACGGCGGCCAACCTATCGGAGAACCCGCGCATATCTTTGCTGTGCTATGATTCGGATACTAAAAAGTCCTATCAGCTGAAAGGTTCGTCCAAGGTGTACAAGGCTGGCCCACAGTTCGACGAGATGAGGAAATGGGTCCATGGGGTCAATCCTAAGCTTCCTGCCAAGGCCGCCGTGGTGGTCAAGATCGAGGCGATCTACGATGCCATGTGGGGACCATCCGCCGGAAAGTTGATAGTCTGATCTGCAAAGACCCATGACCGATTCGGGACGTTATCTCAGGGAGATCATCATATGAATGGAACGGAGGCGCTAGATCTGGTCAAGGGGCATGTTTCAAAGGAGGGCAACCTGAAGCACATGATCGCGGTGGGGGCGGTCATGAGGCAGACGGCCCAAAGGATGAGCCAGGACCAGGATATCTGGGAGGTCACAGGGATACTGCACGACATCGACTTCGAGGAATGCCACGGGATGGAGGACCACGCTCTGATCGCCAAAGATATACTGTCGGGGAAGGTGTCCGAGGAGATCGTCCAGGCGATCCTTGCCCACAACTACGAGGCCACCGGGGTACCGGTGGATAACGATCTTAAGCGGGCACTGATAGCGGCGGATGCCGTGTCCGGGCTGGTCATCGCCTGCGCCCTCGTCATCCCCTCTAAAAAGCTGGTGGACGTCAAGGTCAGGTCCATCATCAAGAAGTTCGGGAACAAGGACTTCGCCAGGGGCGTGGATCGCGGTCGTATTGTCTATTGTGAACAGTTGGGCATCCCACGTGACGAGTTCTTTCAGGTGGCATTGGACGGCATGGTCAATGCTTCCGACGAACTCGGCCTCTGACGAAACGTTACTTTTTAATCAGAGCGGCGCCTCTGCGACCGCGAAGGTCATTACTTGAAGGTCGGTTTCATCGGTCTAGGAAACATGGGCTCGGCAATAGCGGTCGGATTGCTGGACAACGGAGGGTTGGAGCCCGGGCAGGTACAATTGGCCAACCGCTCCCCCGGAAAGGCGGAGGATCTCTGCCTGAGGTTCCCTGGCGCCGAGGTGGTGAAAGAGAACGGTCGGCTGGCCGAACAATGTGATATCGTTTTCGTCAGCGTACGGGCGGACCAGGTTCTCGATGTGCTGAAAGAGATATCGTCTCAGCGCCAGGGCTCTCATCTGGTGATCACCAACGGAGGCTTCACCCTGGATCAGATGGAAAAGATATGTCCAGGGGCGGTGAGCAAACTGATCCCCTCGATAACAATGGAGGTGAGCCGCGGGGTTTCGCTGGTCTGCCACGGCTCCCGGGTCAAGCCGGAACAGAGGGACATACTGGAGAACATACTGCGCAAGGCGTCCATGGTCAAGATCGTTTCTGAGGAACAGTTCGAGGTAACCACCGACATCACCAGCTGCGGACCGGCCCTGATCGCCGAGATGATGGGGCAGTTCTCGTCTGCCGGCGTTCGCCATGGGCAGATCATTCCCGAAGAGGCCTGGGGCATGGTCCTGGAGACCTTGGTAGGAGTTGCGCTCACTCTCCAAAACGGTATCGGCGTGGAAGAGTTGAAGAGCAAGGTGGCCACCAAGGGCGGTATCACCGAGCAGGGGCTCAGGGTCCTGGAAAGGGAATTGCCCGGAGTGTTCGACCGGATGATGGAAGCCACCCTGGCCAAGCATTCAATGTTCAGGAAGAGAATGTCCGAGCAGTTCGACGATTGACCTTACTTACGAACCTGGTTGCGTATCAGGGTCTCTAGCAATCCCTGTACCTGTTCCGCGGGCATGGGGTTCAAAACCTTCATGGTCATCGGGTCCACCTCGTATATGTTCTGGAAGACCTTTCTTCCATTATGTCCTCCCATCAGGTCCACCTGTAACGTCTTCATGCGCATGAATCGATGCAACTGCCAATGGGAGATCTGACCGAACTCGATGTTCTCCCTGACCGTGTAGGTCTTACTGAAAAAGCCTTTTTCCTCAACGAATACCAGGCGTTGATCGGTAGCAAGGAGCAATCCGTTCAACATGGGGGTGCGTTGATCATCGTCGAAATTGCGGTTCGGCATTTCCAGCCCCGCCCTCCATATCTGCATCGGTCTCTCGTTCGGACGGAGGGCCGCGGCCATGACGATCTGCGGCAACAAGGCAGGCAGACCAAGCGGGGCGCTCGACGACCCAATAGTGGAAATGACCGGGGCGGTCTGAGGTGGTTGGGATCGCGGCGTCTGCACCGAAGGGTACGTCTGCTGCGGAGCAAGTGGTGAATAAGGTAAAGGTGGTTGGACCGGCGGGATAGGCCGCGGAGGCGCCGATACCGGCTGGGACTGATAGGTCGGTGGCGTTTGAGCATACGTCTGCTGCGGAGCAAGTGGTGAATAAGGTAAAGGTGGTTGTGATCGCGGCGCCTGCACCGAATGGTACGTTCGTTGCGAGTAAGGTTGCGCTGGCCTGGGAGCGGGTTGGTTGTGCGGTTGCTGATATGCCGATGGGGGCGGGACATAGGCCGGTTGAGAATAAGGTTGGGACCGTTGTACCGGCTGCACCGGCGGAGAGGGGGCACTGAGCGCGGGCGGTGCTGCCTCCATCATGAAGTTCGACTTCGGCGTACCGCACTCCATACAATAATTATCAGTCTCAGAGGGGCTGGACTTGCACTTGGGGCAGATCATGATGATCGACGACCAATTACCTAGGGACGATTAATAGTTTACGCCAATTATCAGCTCTTTATCGAATTCCACGGCCTTCCCACCACGCTCATGTATAGTGCGCTCTCCTCCCCCCCGTCCACGCCCAACAGTTCATTCACCTCGTCGTCGTAGGCAGCGGCCATCTGACAACTTCCAAGTTCAAGGGACACCGCCGCCAAGGCCAGGTTCTGCGCTACGTGTCCCGCATCCAAATAGACGTAGCGATAGGCGCGTTCACCATACTTCCAACGGCAGCGCTCGAAGACCGCCGTCCAAATGAAGACGACCGGCGCCCTGGCGCACATGTCCTGGTCCAACGCCGCTCGCGCCACCTCATTTCCCAGAACACCTTTCCTCACCAGTTCCAAGGAATGGTCGGCGATGGAGTAATGATATATCCCCGGGGGCACCCCCTGAACGTTATTGACGGCCACATAGGTCTCGATGGGGTAAAGCGCACCAGCGGATGGTGCGGTGCGGAACTCATAGCCCCTCTCGCGTCTGGTGATGCCGGTGGAGGCCCAAAGGAGATAGGCCAGGTCCTCCAACGCCAGGGGCTCCATCTCAAAGTCGCGCACGCTCTTCCTGGACCGCAAGGTCTGGTCAAATGGAACAATCGACCGTCTCCGTTCAGGCAGTTTCATCTTGGCCCGGTCTGGATAGGTCTTGTAGGTCTCCGGTCTCTTGTCCCAGTCCATGCTCCTTCCGACCAATCGGTCCCGGCGGTGCTTGGTCTCCCTTTGAAACGTTTCCCCAACGCCTGCCTCGGTCATTAGTTAATGATTGGTCCCGACCGGACATAAAGTTTGAGACCGAGGGGCGGTCTACCGACGATCTCGACATTTCCTGCGGGTCATTACCCGCGTTCAAGAATGACAGATGCATTATGTGGTTCAGACGTGGATCTTCTCTAACACCGACCTCTCCATGATAAACAATAGGCGGTAAATATCCGACACTTGAATTTACAAGGTCATCCTAACGAATCCAAACCATCGAAGGGCACAGGTTTATGATCATGAAAGGGCAAGTGGCTAAAAATGAAAAGAAGGCGGCCGGCCCCAAGGTGCCCCCTCAGGTCAAATGGATGATCCTTCTCGCCTCGTTCAGCTCCATAGGTTACGGATATCTGACCACGGTCATCGGCGGCGCGATGCTGGCAGCAGGATACTTCGCCCTGCCCTTCATCCTAGCGGCGATCTTCTACATGTCCGCCGTCATAGCCTTATACTTCAACTTCCGCAACGTGAAAGTGGATGACGAGAGGTCTGCGCAGACGTCTTAGGTCCGGATGCAAAATTATAAGGTGCGCCAGCCCCAAATGAGCAACAGGGGGTAAAATGTCCGAATACGTAGTCTTGTCCAGACTGACAAATGAGGGTCGCAAGACCCTGAAGACCAAGCCGGAGCGCTTAAAAGAAGTGAACAAGGAGATATCCAAGATGGGGGCCAAGGTATTGTATCAGTACGCCCTGCTTGGAAAATACGATTTCTTGACCATACTGGAGGCCCCGGACAATGAAACAGTGGCCAAAATCATGGTGGAGCTGGGCTCCAGGGGAACATTGGAGACCACCACTCTCGCCGCTATCGAGATCGACGATTTCCTAAAAGCCTTAAAATGACACCCATCCGACAAAAAGCGTTCATAGGCGAGGGATAACGATCGATCGTCGCAACCAGATCGACCGATGGACGATCCGGATCGATACTGTTCATCAGGTTCGAAGGTCAACTCTCCCGGTCGATTGGTGATCGATCAATTAGATCTGCTTTCAATGAAACCTTCAGACCTGCTGTCCACCATCTTTCTTTGCCTTTTCCATGCGGCCTAGGGTGAACGAATAGATCAGCCAAGCGATGACCCCATAGATCACCCCGTTGAATACCACCACCAAGGTCGTGGCGCCAATTCCCAACACCGGGGAATCAGTCTCCTCCGCACCTATTGCGTCGTAGATAGCTTGACCGGGAGGGATGCCTGGGGCGGCAAGGGTCACCAACAGCACGGCGGCAAGGACGATCAGGAAGACCAGAGCGCCTTTCATGGCATTTTTTAGGAAATATGATTTAATGATTGGTCAAATAGTCAACTAGGATCACGTTCTTTCTTCAGACTTGAGCGGTCATTTGCCCTTGATGGCGGCCAATCGTTCGTTGCACAGGTCCAACCACTCGCATTCCCCGCACAACAGCCAGAAATCGTCCAGTCCTCGCAGGCGCTCCTGCACCATCTTGATCAGCTTTTCAGCCGGTATGGTGGCCTCTTCAGGTAGGTTCAGGAACATGGCGGCGGCACGGTCCTTTTCGATCACCGACGATTCGTCCTTGCAGAGGCCGCGCACCTCATTGGGGCACGAAGAACATATGTCGTCGATGGCAATGGACAGTCGAATGACAAGGTCCTTTGGGGATCCAAGGGCTGCGACCACGTCCTCCATGTTGGCCACGAACCGGTAATCGTACCCCTTTCCAGCGAAGGTCTGCGTGCAGAGCAAGTGATGGTGCCTGAGCTTTATCTCTTTCATGCATACCCCGGAGGGACACTGCCCTATGCGTTAATCATTTTTCCCGTTCTTAGGCGCTCTCCAGGTCCTCCAGCTGACAGACGATCTGCGCCAATTTTCCCGCGTCGTCCCTCCAACGGTACAGGGAATCAACCATTGGGGGAATCTTCTTCTCTTCAATATTCATCGCCCGGACCATGTCTATGAGACGGTCGTAATAGTTCACCAGGTCGAAAATGGTCCATGACGTCTTACCTATAACTGGGTAGTTCTCCATGGTGATGAGCTGCTCCAGCCATACTAGCTCCTTGGGCAGGTTTGTAAAGGCCAGGCCAGTCAC
>SPCU01000055.1 GCA_004525545.1 Methanomassiliicoccus sp.
GTCCCATCCACCACCACGAAGAACGGTGCCACCTGGAATTCGTCTGGATACATGGTCCTTAGCGGTGCAACCACGGATCCCAATATGGCTGTAGATGTACCGATCGGTTCGGCGATGATCACGTCAGGCCGGCCCGTTGAGACCAGGGTGCGGGCGTTCTTGACGAACTCACCGAAATTGGCGCAGAAACAGCCGCCTAGCACATCCTTGACATCGAATCCGGCGTTCTTCATGTACTCGGTGTCGACCAGTACGTTGCCCTGATCATTGGTGATGATGGCCACGGACTTTCCGTACTTGGACCTCAGTTCCTTACCCAAGGCGGCGGCCAGGGTGGTCTTTCCAGCTCCCAGGTAACCGCCTAGTACCACAAATCGGGTCGGAGCCTTGCCTTCGGACTGCATGCACGGGGTATCGTACCTTCAGCCTTATACGTTTCTTGGGACTCCAATATTACAGTCCCTCGATACGGATGGTGCGCCTAAGGAATGCGCAGGTCTGACAGGGTATATCGATCACGCACTTCTGTCCCTCCGGTATGCCTTTTATCGCCGCCAACAGTGCCAGGTCCATTGGCCGATAGGGAGGGTGGCGATTGTTCGCCGCCAGTACGTTCATCTCAGCTTGTGATAGGGCCTCGGAGGCGAAACGGGACTGAGCGAAGTTCATGCACTGCTCGGCTTCCATGCTGCTGCACTGATCACATCGCGTGCCAACCTTTACCACCGCACCGTACAGATCGGCCAAGGGATCCACCAAGAAGATGCCTTGGTCCTTGCCGATGGTGATGAGTATCTCGTAAGGATTGGCGGCCGCGATCAGCTCCATGCGTGTGCCGCGCACCTTCTGCTCCTCCTTGATCGCCCAGAAATCTCGCAGATGATGGTTGAGTTGGTAGATCAGTTGATGGTACTCGATATCTAACGAGTTCGCCAGTGCCTGTTTGTTTATCGGCGTGTCACGTGTAGACCGGTAAAGCTTGGTCAATATGCGCTTGCGCGGATCATGGTTCACAATGGAAGTGTAGGTTTCCGGGTCGATGTAGGAGATCTCAATGCGGCAATCTGAAGTCAACATCACTTGATTCTATTCTTCAATATTTAACTATTCACGCCGTGATCTCGAATTAACCTAATTGTACTGCCACCTGAGATGTGCCCCCGAGATGTTGACCAGGACGTGGTGGGTAGTATGACGAAATGTCCTAAATGCGGAGCCAGATTGAAAAGTGACTATCTCTTCTGCAACTTGTGCGGATATCGTTTCCCAGAGAGAAGAGATGAAACGATCAGGTCGGCGAGCGGAAACAATATCACCGCTCCCAAGATCATTGTCGATGCACCAAGACATGCACCTAGGTCCTTCCATTGCCAGAAGGGACCGTTACAGCACAAGATGGTCCTGTGCTTTCTGCTGACGGTCTGCGCCATGTCCCCGTTCATATCATGGCTGGGCGTACTCCAATCCACAATAGGGTTCCCAGCGTTCTACTCAGACAAGTTCTATGGACAGTACATTTCGCTGCTGGCCATCATCGGAATGGTCGTGGTCCTGTCAGAACGACTGATAACTGATCATATGCAGAAACGCATCGCCCTACTCTTGGTGGGCATGGGCAGCATAGGATTGGCCGGTATCGACATGATATTCATCATGAACACCCCGGACACGAGTCTGGGGTTCATGTTGATAATGCCTGGTGTTGGGATCTATCTTGCGATCATCATCGGTGTCGCCATTGTGATCTTAGCCCTTCTTCCCCATGGAACGGAGGCCGGCACCTCCCGGACCAATGTCGGCCACCTGGTCAGACCAGGTTCTCAGGGTTAAGGCCATTGAGCTCGTCGATGACAAAGCGGCCGTCCTTTCGCACCAGCGCTCCATCGAAGTATATCTCGCCCCCACCCCATTCCGGGGTCTGCACCAGCACCATGTCCCAGTGGACCGTAGAACGGTTGCCGTTGTCTGCTTCCTTGTAGGCGTTCCCGGGGGTGAAGTGGATCGATCCGGCGATCTTCTCGTCAAAGAGCGTGTCCAGTATGGCCTTGTTGATGAAAGGGTTAACGCCAATGGCAAACTCCCCGACGAACCTTGCACCCTCGTCGGTGTCCAGGATCGTGTTGAGCGCCTTGGTGTCCGAGCTTGTGGCCTCCACCACCTTCCCCTCCTTGAACTTCAGCATGATCTTCTCGAATACCTTGCCCTGGTACAGTGTTTTGGCGTTGTAGGTGATCACTCCATTGACGGAATTCTTGACCGGAGCGGTGTAGACCTCTCCGTCAGGAATGTTGCGCTCGCCGTCGCACTTGACCACCGGTATGTCTTTAATTGAGAATGCCAGGTCCGTCCCAGGACTTACGATGCGCACCTTGTCGGTCCGCTCCAGCAACTTCACCAAGGAGTCCATGGCATTGGACATCTTGGAATAATCGAGAGTGCAGGTGTTGAAGTAGAAATTCTCGAAGGCTTCGGTGGACATCTGGGCCTGCTGGGCCATGGGCGAGGTCGGCCATCTTAGCACCACCCATTTGGTCTTGGGCACCCTCCACTCGGAGTGGACTGGCCCCCACCAGAGCTTGTTGTAAAGGTCCATCTTCTCCGCGGGTACGTCGGAGAGCTCGGTTATGTTATACGAACCGCGCATGCCAATGTACGCTTGCGCCTTCTTCATCTTCTCCATCTCGACCTCGCCGATCTGAGCGATGGTCTTCTGGTCCGCTCCCATCAATAGCTTCCTCATTATTCGGGCGGACCTCGTGGTCACCATCGGGATCCCGCCGACCTCATAGACCTTGGACAGTAATACTTCCAGCATCTCCACTGGCATATCGAACGCTTCGATGTAGACCGTCTCACCCTTTTGCAATCTGACGGAATGATCGATGAGCACTTCGGCCAACTTACGCATTCTGGGGTCTAACATACGAGTCCGGTAAATTCCTCTGAGGGTATATCACGGTTGGGAATTTACGGCCCCTTGACCGTATCATAACGAAAATTCTGAACCTTGCAACGAATTTTATGGTTTCCGCTAATGGAACACGATATGGAACTGGGACGCTTCCCTGGTCAATATTTTGGCATCCCGGCCAGGGGCGCTCATCCCCTCGTTCTTTATCTGTTGCAAGTCAGACCCAAGGGCATTTCTAATCCAATGACCAGGCGAAATACCTACCTTCCATATTCCCCAACCTGATCGGAACACCGTACAATCGGGTCAGGTTCTCCTCGTTCAGCAGCTCCAACCCTCCGTCCTTGAAGATGGTGCCGTCCTTGACCATGACCACACGATCGATCTCTGGTACGATATCGGATGGATCGTGGGTCACCAGCACCAGCGCACGGCCTTCCTTTGCCAAGGACCTTATGGCCTGACGGACAAGGTGCTTTCCGGTCAGATCCAGGGAGTTCATCGGTTCGTCCAATATGAGGGCTTCCGGCGCGTTCACCAGCGCCCGGGCCATGAGCACTCGTCGCGCCTCACCGGTGGAAAGGGTGTAGACCCGGCGATGCGCCAGGTGCTGAGAGCCCACCGAGGCGAGGGCCTTCATGGCGACCTCCTCCATCTCCCCGGTCAGTTCCTGAGAGCGATTGGTGCCGATGGAACCGAAAAAACCGGACAGTACCGCGTCCAGACAGTCCATGTCCCGGGAGAGGTCCGTCTGCAGGTCGGAGGATACCAGACCGAACGCCTGTCGCAGGTCGAAGAGGTTCCAGAGCTTGGTACCTCGCAGTTTTACGTAGGAATCATCGACCGAGGCATCATGACGGTTCTCGCCGACCATGGTCTTGATCAGAGACGATTTCCCGGAACCGTTGGGACCGAGAATGACGATCTTCTCACCATAACCTATGGTGAGGTCGATATCGTGCAATAATGTGGCTGTGCCTTTGACCACACTCACTCCGTGGATCTCTATCAGGGGGTCGCAGGACATGCCCCACGTATCGGATGGAGGGTATATACCCATGTTCTTGTTTTCCGATCCCGCATTAGCTCATTGGATAAAATGAAAAAAACCAATTGGACCCCCAGTGGGGAAAATCTTACAGCCAATATGAGGTAGCTGAAAATAATTGAGATCTGAGAGACGCTTTACTTCTTCTTTCCCTTGGCGGCAACGGAAGCCTTCTTCTCAGCGTTCTTTTTCTTCTGCTTCTGCAGATCCTTCTTTGACATGGCCATGGGCCCGTAAATGGACTTATTCCTACTTAGAGATGATTGCGCCACATAAATTCCTACGAGCATGATAAAGGAACAGAAACGATCTTGGGGTTACAGAGCCAGCGTTCCCATTTGGATCAGAAGGTGAAATACTATCAAACGCAGGTCTCTTCCATTCGTCTTATCCGTTATCGCCATCTCTTACATTCAGCGGTGATGTATTGGTGACCTTCCAAAGTTGGATCGGCATCATGAAAGCGGCGTTTTGCAGTACAGGCAGACCTCCGTGTGTCTCGGATTACCTCTTCCGCACCCCGGGCACTGCTTCTGGGCAACCTGTCCAAAGAGGAATGGCCTTCCACAATTGGTACATCTTGCGACGTTATCTTCGTTCTGCGTGTGACACACTTTACATTCTTTCATGGGAAAAAGATAATCGTATCAAGATAAAAAATCTTGTAAAATGGCGGGTATAAGGCGATGAGCGCAGAGGAGGCAAAAACCATCTTAGACCGGATGACTGAGGAAAGACGGAAAATGCACATGGGAATTTAGAAGAGTGGGCTCAGCCGGATTCGAACCGGCGACCTTCTGCGTGTGAAGCAGACGTCATAACCGCTAGACCATGAGCCCTTCGGTAGGCCATGCAAATGGGAAGGGGATATAAAAATGTTTATAGATTGGCGCCACCGGCTCACTCGTTGATGACCTGGGTGGCTCTGAACATACCGTCGTTGAACATCAATGAGAAGTACCCGGTCTTGTGGTTGGTGGAGCGTAGCTTCACCGCCCTGATCCTACGCTGAACATCTGATTCCCCGATGGTCTGTAATTTGAGGGATATGACCCCATCCGCCAGGAAGCCTTCCTCGAAACGGCTGCCGAACATCTGGTCCGGGGACGTCTCCGAGATCAGGAAAGAGGTGATCCTCAATTCCCTCAGCCACATGAAGAGGTAGAACAGATCGTTCCGCAGATCGCTGTTCAGCTGGGCCGCCATCTCCAGCACGTCCAGGGAGTCCAACACCAGAATGTCAAAACCCTTCTCCTTCCGGACGGTCTCGGCATACATCTTGAAGACCTGGAGCCAGGAACCCTTGGCCATCATCTCGGTGACGTTCTTGCGGATCATGGCCAGGTCCAGCACATGGACCTTGGATTGCACCTCTGGGTCGTTCATGCCCATGTAGTTCATCTGCTGCAATAGGTTCTCCTTGCTCTGCTCCAAGGTCATGTACACGCTTCGTATGCCGTTATTCTTAGCGTTGTTGTAAAGAATGCTGTAGCAGACAGAGGATTTCATAGTTCCAGGCGTCCCAGAGATAAGAATGACATGCCCCTTCGGAACTCCGCCCTGGATGTAATCATCGAAATTGTGAATGTAGGTCTTGACTCTGTCTATTTCGATGCCCATCCCCTCGCGGAAATATAACCTGTTTTTAGTATATAATACCGTTTTACAAATTAAAAGGGCTGATTCGATAGCGGCAGGGAGAGATTGAACTCCTTTCCATCGTGGAATACACTGTAGTAACGAGGGTCGGTGTTCATTCCGCGCATCTTCACGCAGCGCATCCAGCGTTGCACTCGTGAATCGTTCATTTCGTGCATCAACAGCTCCATGATGCCGTCCGACAGGTAGGCTTCACCCTGATTTGCCTCGTTCCACTCATCGGAGATGTTCTCTGAGACCACCAGCACGGTTATGCCCAAGGATTTGAACCAGTCGAACAGGTCCTTGAGGTCCTGCCTATTGAAGCTGTGTTCCGTGATGGCCTTGAACGATTCCAGAGAGTCGAGGACGAATATCTTGAACTCCATTTCCCGCTGCATCTTCTGAACGTAATGTAAAAGCACGTCCCGCCAGGTGCCTTGTTCCTCGCTCATGCTCTCTCGCATCCCCTTCAGGTCCGCCACGACCAACCGCCCTTCGGTTGCCGACAACGGCATTCCCATCTTCTCCATCTGACGAATGATCGACCGACTGCTCTGCCCCAGGGACAGGTACAGCCCTTTCGTCTTGTCGTTAAGGGCGGCCTTGTAAAGAATCGCGTAAGTAAGAGTGCTCTTCATGGTACCGGGCGCCCCGTTGAAGAGAATGGTATGCCCCCGAGGAATGCCGCCGCCCATCACTTCATCTAGCTTAGGGATCTTGGTCACGATCAGACCGGTATCGGTCACCCCTGGTGGTGAGTCGACCTGCGATCGCAGCTCCTGGAATATCTCCTCGGTCACCCGGGCCAGCTCTTCCTGGTCCACCGGCTGCTCGATCAATTCACCGGCCTCGAGCATCCTGGTCCTTAACCAAGCCTCCTCCAGCTCTGCCTCCTTGACCTCCAGTTGGGACTGCAGCGCCTCGAGTTCCGGCTGAAACTGACGTAACAGGTCCTCTCTGACCTTCTGCCTAAGCTCGTCCATATCCGAACGTTCTGGCATCTCCTCGACGGTCTTTGTCCCTTCTAACGATTCGAGCTTCTGAGACCGTTCCTTCAGGCTTTCGGCCAAGGCCTCCAGTTTTCTCTCCTTCTCCACCAGGGCCTTCTCACGTCGCTCCAGACTGTCGCTCCTGAACTGCATTGTGCTGTCAGGCCTGGCCACCGGTATGGTTTCCACGGATCGGATACGCATGGTGGAGCACTCCTCGACCTTCATCTTGTTCAAACGCACGGCGGAATAGGTGTCCTCTACGGGTTTGGTGACAGCGGAGTTCATGTTCTCACCGCAGCGGCCACACTGCTCATCCCTGGGACGCACCCCGTAGCCGCAACGTGGGCACTCGAACCTACTTCGGGGAAGCATGACATCACTCGCTTATGACCCGCGTCACTTGGAAGCGACCATTGTTGTATAGGAGAGAGTAGTAGGAAGGATCGTGATTGGTCTCTCTCATTTTCACGCAGCGGATGCGCCGTTGCATCTCCACGTCCCGGACGACCTGCATCTTCAATGTGATGATGCCGTCGGATAGGTATCCTTCATCGAACCTACCATCGATCAGACGATCGGAAGAGCTCTCCGATATGAGGAAAACTGTGACCCCTAGGTCGTGCAACCATTCAAAGAAATAAAAGAGGTCGGCGCGGCGATTGCGTATCTCCGCCATCGTCTCCAGCACCTCCATGGAATCAATGACCAGCATGTCGAAGTCCAGGTTCTGCTTCAGATTGGCGATGTAGGTCTTGAACACATGCAACCACGACGTTCCGCCAGCGATCTCTTTGAGCTTCTTGCGGATGATGCCCAGGTCCAGCACGTGCAACTGGTCCTTGACCTTTTCATTGTTCATGCCCATCTTTTCCATCTGTCGCATCAAGCTTTCCCGGCTTTGCTCCAGTGTCACGTAAACGGAGGTCCGTTTCGATTCCATGGCATGATTGTAGAGTATGTAATAGGTTATGGATGATTTCATCGTCCCTGGCGTGCCGGCAACCAGCACTGTGTGCCCTTGCGGTATTCCACCTTCAAGGATGCGGTCGAACCCTTCTATGTACGTCTTGAGCCTGCTGTCGCCTGCTTCCATAGTACTTCCCCCGGACCTCGCGGCCTAACGGGGTTCCATGACCTTACCAGATATTAAAATCTCCTTGGGCGTTTATCAAATTCCGCGCAATACCACCTTGCGAACGTACTTGCGAGCGATCTCGCCCATTCCAAGGATCACTCCTTCACTGTATGGATCGATCTGGCTCAGGCGGTGGTCCAGGGTCCGGTCGTTCTTGAACTGCTGGAGCGCATACTTCTTGGCCCCGCCGATGAAAGCGGCCATGCGCTCTATGTCCTGGGCGTCCAGATAATGAGGCACCACGGTGGTGCGGAACTCGTAATCGATGCCTGAGGTCATGATCATGTTTATGGAGCGTTTGATCGCCACCAGGTCCACCGCGGTACCGCACAGCTGGTCGTACTTGAGGTCTAACGGTCCCTTAAGGTCCATGGCCACAAAATCGAGCAGGCCGGCCTTGATCAGGTCGTCCAGCATGTCCGGGTTGGTACCATTGGTGTCCAATTTGACCTTGAGACCCAATGCTTTGATCCTGGAGATCAGCTCGGGAAGGTCTTCGTTCAAAGTAGGTTCTCCGCCGGTAATGACCACCCCGTCCAGGAAATCGTTGTTTTCTAGAAGATATTCCTCGATCGATCCCCAGGGAACCTCGTTCACCTCGGCGTTGGTGGACAATAGGTCAACATTGTGGCAGAAGGGGCAGCGAAGATTGCATCACTGAAGATACACCGTGGTGGCCACCATGCCATCCCAGTCAAGCAATGAGGTCTTAGCGAATCCGACGATCCTGGCGCGCATCCGGGAGGATGATGGGAGCAGGGGGCTATTAATCATATTCCCTGAGGATATCAATCGTCCTTGATGTCCACGATGTCGCCATGGAACTTAGCTTTCATATGGCCGCCAGGGCCGCCCCGTTCCTCACGGGCTTTGTCCACGCATTCCTCGCTCTCACAGACAAGAGCGGCGAACACGTACTGCTTGGCCGGTCGGCCGCAGAACTGGCATTCATATTTCTCGAAGTCCATGGACCGCCCAGGGATCGACGACGATAAAACACTTTCGAAATGATGATTAACGTGGATGATGTTTTCTCCATAAGGAAGAAGGATGTCTTACTGCTCCAAGTGCGGAAATCAGATCAGAGAGGGGGGATCGTTCTGCGATCGCTGCGGTGCACCATCTGCCGCTGGATACGCCGGACTGCATCAGGAATCGGCAAATCCGTACGATCATAGCGTGACGTACACATGGGCGGTGGACCGCAAGGAGCCGATAATAGCCGTCATTCTGTCCCTCTTGTTACCTGGATTGGGACAGATATACGTCGGTAGGGTGATGAGGGGCATAATCATCATAATACTGATGTCCCTGGTCGGCCTTGCAATTGTACCAGGATTGTTCTTGGTCAACATGGACAACCATTTTGGTTTTGTTTGGTGGTCCGTGACAGCTATCGTTGTTTACCTGGTCTTCTTCGTCATACAGGTGGTCGACGCCTACCGATGTGCTGAAGAACATAACCGAAAGGGGAATGTGCCTCGACGCTACTGATCATTCCACTATGTGCAACGAGAAATGAACGGACACGGCCGAATGGGTAAGCGCCCCTAACGAGATGATGTCGGCGTAATGCGCGTAGTCCTTGGCGTTCTGCGGGGCGATACCTCCGCTGACCTCGACCTTGATCCTACCCTCTATGGCCTTGATGGCGATGTAGCATTCCTTGGCCTGGGAGGGCGTCATGTTGTCCAACATGATGATATCGGCCGAGGCCCGAGCTGCTTCCTGGGCCTGCTCCAGCGACTCCACTTCAATTTCAACCTTCTTGCCGAAGGAATACGCCTGTGCCTTCCGTACTGCACGGAATACCCCGCCGACAACTGTCAGGTGGTTGTCCTTGATCAGAAAAGCATCGTCCAGTCTGAAACGGTGCGGGTCCCCTCCACCCAGACGTACCGCCTTTTTCTCATATCGGCGGAATCCTGGCGTGGTCTTGCGGGTGGCGGCTATGACCACGTTGGGGTTTGCCTTATGACAGGATTCCACCACCTGCCGCGTGAGGGTGGCGATGCCGCTCATACGCATGATGATGTTGAGAGATAACCGCTCCCCAGCCAGTATCCCCTTCCAGGGACCGAGCACCTCAAGAACCTCCTGGCCTTTAACGACGCGCTCACCGTCGTCCGCCAGTGCACGGCAGGTGCAGCCGGTCCTTCGAAAGACCTCGACAGCCTCCTCGACACCAGCGATGACCCCGTCCTCACCAGAGGTGATGATCGCCCGGCCTGTACGGTCATCTATCAAGGCCA
>SPCU01000017.1 GCA_004525545.1 Methanomassiliicoccus sp.
CTTCACCCCTTTCATGGTGAGATCAAATTTTTCCAGCCGAGACTGAATGTCCAAGACGTTACCATTCAACTCTTCAATTTTCTTGTTGTTCATGGCAACTATCCCCTCGGTCAGTTCTTGATCATCATCCAATGATCCATCATCATCTATGATCCGGTTATCATCGTCGTAATCGATATCGCCGTTATCTTTGAATCTGAGATCATCTTCGAAATCGATCTCATCTTGGTCTGAATGTATGGCCTCCGCCCCTTTCTTGTTCTTCTTGAATGCGAATATGGCAAGTTGTGAAGAAAAAAAAGTAAAGGGCAGAGGGTGGACGCGATTCTTTTTCGTCGTTTCACCCCCTTGTGTATTTATGGTTTACATCACCCTGTTTAATACAGTGTGATATTCATTGCACTGAATTGCTCCGGGGTCACGAAGGTGATCAGGGTCTGTTGTCCATAGGCGGGCATGATCTTTATCTCAACCAGCTGGTTAAAATCGATATCCAGGAAGGAACCAGTAACACCTATAGTTATTTTCAGAATGTCGCCCTGTCCGACTACATTATCGGGAAGGCCTTGGACATCCTTCAATTTAATGTAACCGAAGTCAGTTGCACTCGCGTTAATGCTGGAATTTAGTAATATCGAGTCCGCTCCTGTGTTGATCGCAAGAACAACATTGTCCATGTTGACATTAGGGCTACCGGAGGTTACCCTCAGGAAAATCGTGACGTTGTTCAGATTGTCTAAGTCAGCGTTAACCTGGCCTACGACATCCTGCACAATGAAGCCAGTAGCTACATTGGCGATGGCCTGTTCACCGGTGGTCTGGGCCTGCTCCCGTACCTGATTTGCGGTACTGATCAAAACAGATGCCGCAACGGCTGCAACGAGTACCATAGCGATGAAAATGATCATCGTCCCGACACCCATTTCAGCGCGTCTGCTCTTTCCCATTCTATATTTCTGCATTTACTATCTCCCAAATTTATAAGGGCAAAAGATGCCCTGATAGCAAAATGAGTGAGTTGCTTCCCCTCATCCCACTCTGCTTAAGAGGATATACTCCTTTTTGTATTAATAAAACTTTGTTAAGAAAATATAAAAATACAAACTTAAGAAAACATTTGAAAGCTGGCACTTAGAAATATTTTATTTATCTTAAGAGGGAGATATGTAAATAATTGCTATATATAAATAGATTATGATAGTATTCTCCGTTGGTGATAGTCTTAAATCATTTAAAATAAGTAAATGAATATTTATGTATACGAAGAAATAACGAATTTATAAAATATTTCCTAATTCAGGGGAAGTGTCATTTGAACAAGGATATCGCATTTTCGTCTCAAGAAATCCCGGATAGAGTAACGGTCAACGCCGCGCTCGATCGTTTAAACGATTCCTTAGCCCGATTCTACCTAATTAAAATGAACATATCCATCCTAAAGGCTCGACAGGAAGTTGAGATTGGAGATCTCGATTCATTGAATCATGAATTTGAAGACATAGCTCGAGACATCGGCTTAACGGCTAAATTGATATCCGCTTCAATTGCATCGAACATCAGGTCTTCGGTGGATATTATCGATCCGAACAATTCGGACAAAGGTTCCACCCGTAGTAGGTCAAAGGAGATTGTGAGATCATCGATAGGTTCTGAAATTGGATGTCTACTTGTACCCGATGTGGTCCAAGGACAAATGAACAATAACGGCAATATTTTATTGTCCGATGAGCACGAGACCATCACTGTTAAAACCGAGGGGGGATCTCAGTATGGAAAAAGGATCGAAGGGGCATCTGTTCATTCATTACATCCTCCTACTCATAAGGAGAGAGTAATTTCTTCTGGTAACATAGGATCAAACTCTACCAAACACCCTGGCTCAGATCATAGATCAAGTAGATCATTGATTATGGATATCGGTTCAAAAAATCATGACATTGGGGAGGGAGCTGTTCATAGCAAACTAATAAATGGTCCGATCTCCATTGAAAGATGTAAATTACCATTATCTGCTACGATCGTAGAATCGTTGGTCAAATTAGGTATAGAACTGAGGTAATGGGGCAATTGTCCAATAATTTATATTTGGCATGTGTATAATATATATTGATTTTCATGTTCGCACCGAGGTCAGAGAAGCTTGAAAAACGCATAAAGGACCTGAACGCCCTTATGGCCGAATACAGGGGCGAAATGGACGAGGCCGATAAGCGTTACAATAAGAGGGAGATGAGTCAGGAGGAAGCGGACCGCATTCGCAACAAGTGCCAATCAAAGATGAACTCGATCGGGGAAAAGATCCGGGCATCCCGGACCGAAATAGAATCTCTCAAGTGAGGAGAACTCAAATTCCATTGCCAGGTATAAAAATAATCTATTTATAGTTAGTAACGCCAAGTATTAAGTTGCCCGTGGAATGGAGAGGGCAGGACCCGTGATTCGTTAACAACGTATCACTGAGCTTTCATCAGCCAAAGATGCAACCGTTCGAAAACGGCACATGTGATAACTGTGCGCAGTTCCAACGGATCCCCCGAGCCTTCGGGTGATCGGGCGGAGATGAAGGGGTGGTCGCCTGAGGAACATCTCCATTTTGAGGAATGGGTCGGACCAAGGGTCACCTTACTCCTCCCCTCCGCCCGGGCACTCTTGTTGCGTGTTATTGGACATTCTTGATCTAATTTATTAATATAAATAGAATAATATTCTGGCCATTCCCTAGATTAACATAAATTATTAATACTATGGGCGACAATAGTAAATATTGCCCGAGTCGGAAAGGCTGTGGGGAAACCAGGATGGATCCAGCATGATTTGAGGATCATGCCCATAGGTATAGGTCCTATCCATGCTCCTTCGGGAGCAGGTCTGCCAACCATCGCCCGGCTTAAGGCGGGTGAGCGGTGATACGGATAAGCGATCGATTCCTTCGGGGTTCGTGAGCTAGGTAGGACGTCATCAAAATGATGATTCTCCCATCTGCAGATGCGAGATCGTCAAGACGGGACGAAGTACCTAAAAGCACCGATACTCGGGCACCCTTTTCATCTATTCCACAATGAATGGAATGTTAGATTTTTTACGTATGGCTTTGGAATACATTTAAAATACATTACGGTCTTTAGGGGATAATCTTGTTTATATCCTAGTAATTTGAGGACTTCATATGGATGCTGCGGAGGAGAAAGTCAGCAGGGCCATGGCTCCGGTCGTGGCAAAACTGCAAGATGCCATTGGAAGGGATAACGTAAAGACGAGCAAAATGGAAAGGTTGCTCTATAGCCATGACCTCGCCCCGCTTCCAAATGTGACCCAATTAGCCTTCAAGAACATTCCGGACGTCGTGGTCCGCCCTCACACCACTGAGGACGTGGTCAAGATCGTCAAGATCGCCGCTGAGGAAAAGATCCCCATCACCCCCCGTGGAGCATCCACTTGGGGGTTGGGTGGTTCCATACCGGTGTTCGGCGGAATTCTGATCGATAGCAGCGGTGGCATGAATAAGATCATCAAGATCGACGTGGAGAACCTATACGTCGTTGCTCAAGCCGGATGCACTTGGAAGCAGGTCTACGATGCCTGTTTGGAAAAGGGGCTTCTATTGGGCGGCTACCCCAGCAGCTTCCCGTCGGCCACACTGGCCGGATGGGTCTCCGTCAACGGTGTGGGAGTTGGTTCCTACAAGTACGGCACCTCTGCCCAGCTGGTCCGCAATTTGGAGGTCGTCATGCCCAATGGTACCATCGTAAAGACCGGTTACGACCCCATCATGGACAACGAGACCGGCTACAACCTCAACCAGCTGATCATCGGGGCCGAAGGCACGTTAGCCTATATATGCACAGTCACCTTGAAATTAGAGCCAGCTCCAGAGGAGATGAAGTCTCTATCCTACGGCTTCGAGAACCTAAGGGCCGTCGGAAAACCGTTGATGGACGTCGCCCGGTCCCGCGTCCGGCCCCTGCACATGGGCTTTAGCGATGGAAATCACTTCGATCTGTTGAAGAAGGCCGGAAAGCACGCTCTCGAAGTGGGGGCGGTCCTCAACATTCAGTTAGAGGGTGACAAGGAGATCGTAGCCTGGGAAGAGAAGAAGCTCGATGAGATCATGGCCAAATACGGGGCCAAGAGGCTACCGGACGCCGACGCCACTCATGAGTGGGAAGAACGTTGCTACGAGTTCCGCGCCCGGGAGATCGGCATAGGCCACATACCGGGAGAGGCGCTACTGCCCCTGAACAAGTTCGAGGAGGCCGTGGACACCTGCTACAGCATACTAAAGGAGCTGCGTATGACCGGTGCCATAATAGGTTCCATGGTCGACCGCAACACGGTCATGTTCATGCCCTATTACTTGTTCAACCCGGATGAGATGCAGAACCTGACCTCCTTCGCATTCAACAAGAAGTTTGCTGACGCCTCTTTGACCATGGACGGGCGCCCATTGGGATTCGGTGCTTTCTTCGCATCCAACCTGGACACCATCCGCGGCACCGGTGCGAAGTACATTCGGGGGATCAAGAAGCTTATCGATCCCGATGACATCATGAACCCTGGAAAGCTCACCGGTACCACTACCCGCTACGGGATCAGGATCCCTCCTGCGCTATTCAACCTAGGCATGGGAATGATGGGAGTGGTCAAGAAGGCCTTGCCTAGCGAGTCCCCGGACATCGAGGCGCGCCAGGAAGCCTATGCGCAAGAGCGCGCCAACGCCGAGCGTGACGGGCGGCACAAGAGCCATTAAAAATCTTAGCGGGCAAAGCCCGCCTTTCTTTATTTTAAAAAAAAATAAAAGGTTTTGGTCTCACTACTTCAGATACTTCTCCGGGTCCGTGTCGAATTTCTTCTTGCAGCCTGGGGCGCAGAAGTAGTATTTCTCGCCCTTATACTCCGAGCTCCACTTGGCGCTCTTCTCGTCTACCTGCATCTTACATATCGGATCTACGGCCAATCATTCACCCCCTTTTCGTTTGATCTCAGGCGTGTAACGCTTAAGCAGTGCGGCGTTGGATACCACCGACACGGAGGACATGGCCATGGCCCCGGCGGCGATGATCGGTGATAACAGGATGCCGAAGAAGGGATAGAGGACGCCTGCGGCCACTGGTATGCCGGCAGTGTTGTAGCCGAAGGCCCAGAACAAATTCTGTCTTATCTTCTTCATGGTCTGCTTGCTCAGTTGTATGGCCGCAACCACATCACGCGGGTCGTCCTTGATGAGCACTATATCGCCAGCTTCCACCGCAACATCAGTACCGGAGCCTATGGCCAACCCTACGTCCGCCTGTGCCAATGCCGGAGCGTCATTGATGCCATCGCCCACCATGGCCACGATCCGCCCCTCCTTCTGTAACCGACCGATCTCCTTGGCCTTGTCACCCGGTAGCACTTCGGCCAGTACGGTCTCGATGCCCAGCTTGGCTGCGATAGCTTTCGCCGTTCGTTTATTGTCCCCGGTGAGCATGACCACTTCGATGCCCATCTCCTTTAGGGCAATGACCGCTTCCTGGGCCGTAGGCTTGATGACGTCCGCGATGCCGACGGCTCCGCACAAACGTCCGTCCAGCAAGATCAACACCGCGGTCATTCCCTGCTCTTCAAGTGCGGTAATGTCCTTTTCCTTGTCGTCCAGGGGGATGTTCATCTCTTTCATCAATCCGCGGTTCCCTGCCACTACTTGCCGTCCCCGTACGGTCGCCTTCACTCCCTTTCCGGCCAAGCTTTCGAAGTCGGTCACCTCGTACAGTTCCAGACCATCCTTCCGGGCCTTACGTACAATGGCCTCTCCCAGCGGGTGTTCGGAACCGACCTCGGTGCTGGCCACCAGTCCGAACATGTCCGGACAGCTGGATTCGAAATTCAGCACTTCCACCACCTCCGGTTCCCCCTTTGTCAAAGTACCGGTCTTATCGAAGACGACGGTCTGTATCCGGCCGGCTATCTCGAGCGACTCTCCGCCCTTGATGAGTATGCCGTTCTCCGCTCCCTTCCCAGTCCCGACCATGATCGCCGTCGGAGTGGCCAATCCCAGGGCGCAGGGACAGGCGATGACCATCACGGTGATGAATATGGTGAGGGAGAAGGTGAAAGCTGCTTGCTGCACGTCGAAGGCGTTCACTCCTACGAAGTACCACAGCAGAAAGGAGATCAGAGCTATTGATATCACCGTAGGTACGAACACGGCCGATACGCGATCAGCAACTCGTTGTATCGGCGCCTTGCTTACCTGAGCGTCCTCCACCAATTTGACGATCTGGGCCAGGGCGGTGTCCTTTCCCACTTTCGTCGTCCGCACCTTCAGCAGCCCGTTCTTGTTGATGGTGGCGCCGATGACCGCCGAACCCTCCTCCTTGCTCACCGGCAGACTTTCTCCAGTGATGATGCTCTCGTCCACAGATGAACGACCGTCGATCACCACTCCGTCCGTGGGGACCTTCTCTCCCGGCCTGATCAGCATCACGTCGCCGACGTCCAACTCATCGATCGATATTTCCATCTCCGCCCCTTCACGCAAGATCCGGGCGGTCTTGGGCTGCAGTCCCATGAGGCGTTTGATCGCCTCCGAGGTGCTACCCTTTGCCTTGGCCTCGAGGTATTTGCCGAACAGGATAAGCGCAACTATCATGGCCGAGCTGTCAAAGTAGACATGCTCAAAGGCCACCACGCCGGGTAGGAAGACGACCGCCACGCTATAGAAGTAGGCCGCTGAGGTGCCAACAGCGATCAGCGTGTCCATGTTGGCGGTGCGGTTCCGCAACGCCTTATAGGCGCCCACGTAGAACTGGTAACCAGCGATGAACTGCACCGGGGTGGCCAGCAGGAACATGATGAGATTGCCGTTATCCATCAGGAACTCCTGCCCGATGTCGGTGAAGTCCATGGTCATCATCACTATCATGGTTGGGATAGCTAAGGACAGCGAGAGCAGCAATAGGGCGCGTTGTCGCTTGGTCTCCTTCTCCCGGACATCCTTCTCCACGTCCATCGTCTGAGCTTCAATGACCTCGTATCCGGCGTCCTCGACCGCCTTTTTGATCTGGGTTACCCTGACCTTCTGTGGGTCGTACTTCACGGTAAGTTTCTCCGTTACCAAATTGACAGAAGCGGAGTAGACCCCGTCCAGTTCGCCGACCGTCTCCTCGATCGTGTTGGCGCAGGTAGCGCAGCTCATTCCCGAGATCGACAAGGTCAGCTCGTTGATGATGACGCCGTATCCGGCGTCCTCGACCGCCTTGCGCAGCTTGGGCAGGTCAACCTTTTCCGGGTCATAGGTCACGGACGCCCGATCCGTCGCCAGGTTGACATCGGCACCGAACACCCCCTCTAGTTCGTTCAAGGAATCAGCGATCGTCCCAGCGCAGGTGGCGCAGGTCATGCCGGTCACGGAGAAGGTCGTGCTCCTCCGCTTACTTTCCTTACCTTCAGCGGTCTCCTCGCTCATCATATCAATAACGAAGTGGGGGGCTGAAATAGGTTTGCTGAGGACTATCGTGCAGCGATGAGGTCTATCATTACCATCGCTCCCTTGGGCAACCCGGAAACCTCAATGACCGATCTGGTTGGATAAGGTCGAGCGAAGAATTCACCGTAGGCGATGTTCACATCGGCCATGGTGGAAAGGTCCGTTAGGTACAAGGTCACCTTTAGGACCCGATCAACGGAACTGCCGGCCTCTTCCAGGACCGCCTCAAGGTTATCGAGGGCTCTCTGAGCCTGCTCCACCGCACCGGCCGCTAGTAGCCCGGAAGCTGGGTCCAGTCCCAGCTGTCCGGAACAGAATATCAGGTCCCCATGCACCAATGCTTGGCAGTAAGGGCCTATGGGCTCGGGGTCGCCCTTGGTCAGTATGGCCTTCACGATCTACCCTCCAGCATTCTTGGAAGATCGGCTATGCTGGACATCAACATATCCGGCCGAAACCCACTCCACACTTCCCGCCCATGAGATCCAGTGAGAACGGCGGCGAAAGAGGTCTCAGCGGAGACGGCGCACTGATGGTCCGTTTCGTGGTCCCCAATGAACAGACATTGCTGATTCTCCATTCCCAGGTCAGCGAACACCCTACGTAAGGCGATAGGATTCGGTTTAGCCTCGGTCAATGGATAATCGTCGCGACAAACGATGGTATGGAAATATCCTTCAAGGCCGGAAGCGCGCAGCGCTCGTAATGTATACGGCCTGCTTCCCCGAGTGAGAATGGCCACGGACAATCCATTTCTCTTCAAATGGTCCAGGACCTCGAAAGCGCCCGGCACCACCGTGGTCCGGTCCACACGGCGCATCTCCACCGCGGCGCTGACACGGTTCAGGTCGCTTTCCAAGCGGTCCATCCAACCATTTTGACTGTGCCCCTTGAAATAGGCGTAGGCGCGAACGATGCTCTCATTGACCCTGCCTTTGGTATCCAGTATATCTTCGGGTAGCCCGTGCTGTAGCAGGGTTTCTGCCACCGCCTGGTTCATTGCCTTGAAATCGATGGTGCTTTGGATCAGGGTGCCGTCCAAATCGAAAATAACGGCCTTAAGGGCCTTTAGGTTCAGGCCAAAGGGGTCTGTCGAGTTCATGGTCGTTTCCGTATGACTTTCTTCCGGCTAATAAATATTCCGATATTCTTTAATCTCTATTTTTTTCCTTTATCCAGTGGGTCAAAATTATCAGTTTTTCCCAAAATTAGTATATAATCATTGCGGTAGCATGCTCAAAGACCATTTTAATATATACAAGTCGAAACAGGATTCACAATAGCTAATAGGTGCTTTGAATGATGGTAAAAAATAAGATCATAATCGGTTTGGTGGCGCTCTTCGCCATCAGTGCTTGCATGTTGCTACTCGGTTCGACCCCCGGTCTTATTGCTGGGATCCAGTCCATACCGTTCCTAGACCCCCACTCGATACCGTTCCTAGACCCCCACGCTATCTCGGTCTGAACGGCATAACAATGTGCACATCTTCATGTGCACAACTTTTCCATATTTTCCTTGACCTGCTCTAAAAGTTTTTGGTGCCCAATTCTACTTGCGATATCGTATGCTTCTTGAAGAAGGACCTTGGCCTCCTTTCGGTCATTGTTCTTGATGTTGATATCTGCGATCTCCATCAATAACTGTCCCAGTCGGACCGGTGTATCGAGCTTACGTAAAATATCCATCGATATTCTGAACTCTGTCCTGGCTCCCGTCCAATCATTATTCTGGGTGCTGATATATCCACTGTAGAACCGCAGCATGGAGGTCATTAAAGGATCGTTCAATTTCAATGAGATTGGCAGGCACCGTTGAACGAGATCCTCCGCATCGTCAAGTTCCCCCAGATTGATCTTGCATCCGGTAAGGTTGGCCATGGCGTGACCAACGGTGCTAAGGTCACCCAATATATTGGCCAGTTCCGTGGAGCGCTCAAGAAACTCCATTCCCTCCCGATTTTTCCCCAGGGTGCAAAGGTCGTTACCGATGCTCATGCACGTCTTGGCCATCATGGTAATATCGCCCCGGCGTTCCAATACCATCAATGCCTCCTTCTTATAACGAACGGCCATATCATAATCACATAAAGTGGAATGAGCCCGACCCAGTCCGTATAGTGCCTTGCCCAAGGCTAGGTCATCGGCCAATTCTAGGGCGATCTCTTTGGCCTTCATGAAATGTTCCACGGCCTCTTTATTACGCCCCCGGCGTTCTAGGAGACCGCCCATGTCGTATAATATATCGGCCTCGGTCGAGCGATCTCCAGTGCGCATCGATATCTCGAGGCCATCCCCTAGGAAGACCACGGCCTTCTCATAATCTGCCCGATTGAGGTAGATCACTCCAATGATGCGATTGATCTCACTAAACACTCTGCCATCCCGATCTCCAGGTGCCGTTTTCCTAAGTGACTGTAAGACCTCAATTGCCCTGTCCCATTCTCCCTGCAGGTAAAGCACCTCTCCCAGCAACAGGTTGATCTCCACCAGGTCTTTCTTGTCAGTGGTCCCCATGTCACGTGCCAAGCGGTCCAGGAGTGGAGCGAACTGGGTGGCGTAACCCTTGTTGATTATAGTGCGACCGTCACCGGCGGCGATAGAGGATGCGGTGGTCAGATCGCCCGCCATAATGGAATGGTATAGTCCTTCCACCCTCGCCGGGGCGGAGCTGTCCTCTAGGTAGTACCTCGCCGCTGCCCGATGATAGACCCGCCTCTGTCTGGGGGTCAATCTGGATAATGAGAATTCGCGTAGCAGGTCATGCATGCCGATCATGCGACCAACGGATTCGTAAATGATGGCCTTGGAAAGCAGTGAGTCAACCGCTTCGTAGTTGATGGCGTAGTCCGTACCCTCCATCTCTACCTTGTCCATGCCCGCGGCCAGGTGGATCTCTTCTTCCATGATGAAGAAGGCGTCTATGAGCACTGGATAACGGAACACAGCAGCGATGCTCATGATCTTGCGCTCGGCGACGTCCAGGCGCGAAAAGACCTCCTGCTCGATGAAAATGCGGATGTTCTTTCCCAAGGCTAGCTTGGGGTCGTCAATGAGCTCTAGAAAGAGAGGGTGGCCACTGGTGACACGAAATATCTCTTCGAAGGTACTGTCGCTCAATCCGCGGGACCGCATCATCTTGGTGCTGCTCTCCCGATCCAGACCATCCAGATTGATCTCCTCCACCAAACCGCGGAAGATCATACTGCGGGAGTAGAACGAGGGAAGCTCTCTGGCGGTACAGACCGCCCTGGTTTGCCCTAGGACCTCCATCACACTGAGCAGCGCTCCCAGGAATTCCAGGACCGTGGGGTCGGCCTTGTGCACATCATCGAATATTAGCAGGGTGGAGACATCTTTCAGATCGGCCTCCAGGATATGGGTAACCTCTCCAACCAAAGGTGCTTCCGTCTGATTCAAGTACCATTCAAGGTTTTTCCGCCCCATCTGCGATAGGAACTCAGCCAAAGGACGCAGCAATGCTTTCAAACTGGCCCATTCGTGTACCTTGTACCAGAAGACATTGGTGTTTTCCTTCACCGTCTGAGCGAACTTGGCCAACAAGGTGGTCTTTCCGATTCCCGGGATGCCATTGATGACCACGATGCGCTTGGTCTCCGAGGTCAGCAGATCGGATAGGGAGGTGAGCTCTTTTTCCCGGCCGAAGAAGTTCCTTACCGCCGGCTTCTTATCAGTGAAGTCAACATAACGACGCTCTTCGCGCATCTTGTTCTCATGGAACGATCTGCAATCGATACTGCCCTGGTTAATGCCCACGATAAGCTCTAAGAGGTCGTACCGCTTTGGCAAGTAGTTGCCCAACCGCCCTATCTCGTCTTGGTGACTTGCACCCTGTAGATCTATGATATCCACTACTGTGGCTTCCACATCCTGCTTGATATGCTTCCCTTCCTCCAGACCTTTAGGGGTCAGGAAATATACCTTGCGCACGCTGGGCAATCCCTTGACGTGGCGGGTGAATGATTCGATGTAACTTTCCTTACTCATCTCCGCCAGGACCTTGGCTACGTTGTTCCTGCCCACATCGACGGCCTTGGCCACGCCTTCTTGGGTCACGGTCTTGGGAGAATCGGAATCCATGATGAACCGTTGTTGAAACAGCAGATGAAGAAAGACCCGTTCCTTGACGGTCAATAACGATCTGCCTGCTACACGATTCACAAAACAAAAACCACGTTCTTCTATCAATAACCTTTCACGCAGTGGTCAGTGTCGATTCGCATTCAATTAAAGTAGCATGCTCAAATTCCCTTTAAATAGGGTCAAAACAAAGTCATGGAGTAAGGAACGGAGGAATGATCTCATGGAAAAAGGTGTAAATGCCAATGTCTCGTTGTTGGTGGAGGGTTACCCTCGCAACGGTTTCCAAATATTCTCTAAATACCTATCTGGTGACGACGGAGTGTGCATCACCCGCTTACATCCCGAATACGTGGTTGAGAAATACGGCCTGGCCAATTCTAAATTTCACTGGTTGAGTGGCGTGAAGCATAAGGACGCCCTTTGCCCTAAGAACTTATCGAACCTGGTCAAGCAGGTGCGGACCGAGGTCAAGGTGGGGCACAAGAAATTTTTCTTGGATGGACTTGAGTACCTATTACTATGGAACGATATGAACAAGATCGTCTCAGCACTGAAGGACATCGACCATATGCTCGGGACGTCGAAAGGGAGCATGATCATATCCATAGATCCGCTGACCTTCGAGGAGAGGGACCTGAAGAGGTTATGGGGGGCGTTTCCCCAGTTCGACACCTCACCGCTCAATGAAGGATTTCAGCATAGCGACGCAACCGCGCCAGTTGACAAGGGTCAAATAGGCGCGGATCTACTGGTATCAAAAGGATTGACCGCGACGCCATAACGACGTCGTTCAATTCCTCCAAAAAGATGTTCAACGAGCGAAAATCGGTGAAGAGGGAAATGTATTCCAGTCCGTCCAAGACGGCTACTGCGTTCTTTCTTTCTTGAACGAAATTAGAAATTTCTTCCACGATCTGGTCCAATTGATCAGGTGATATTCTAGGGCTTTTGCCGCTCTCGCTAAGCCAAAGGGATCTAATTTCTTGTAATGGATATAGCCCTCGCAGCATTTCCGGGTGCATTCGGCTGACACAAATGATGTCCTTACCGGCAGAAGCCATGCCATTTATCAATGAAAGCGTCTTGTCAAGGCGTTCATTGATGATAATGTAGATGCGCCCGTGGTCCAAAGTGAACAGGCCGAAATCTGAACGAACCTCGATGGAATAGAATTTCAATCCATTTTCGACTTCAAGTTCGGCGTTCAAGACACTTCCTCGAATTACTTCCCCGACCCACTAACAATGGTAATAGCGATATTTTATAAATAATTGTATTTGTGAAATCAAAGTTTTTCGATGATAAAAATAAAAATATGGGGGCATACGCCCCCGGGTCGGATTTAAGAAGATTCCTACAGTTTGCCATTAAAATAGCTGTCGTACCCAGCCATGTCCAGCAACCCATGTCCAGAGAGGTTGAAGACGATGACCTTCTCCTCATTGTTGCGCTTAGCCTCCAAGGCTAGGTCAATGGCCGCTCGGATGGCGTGGGTGCTCTCGGGTGCTGGGATCACTCCTTCCGCTAAGGCGAACTGCACACCAGCAGAGAAAGTGTCCATTTGTTCTACGCCCACTGCTTTGACCAATCCCAAATTCTTCATCAGACTGACGGTGGGGGCCATTCCGTGATAGCGCAGACCGCCGGCGTGTATGGGGGAGGGCATGAACTCATGACCCATGGTGAACATCTTGAACAGCGGCGTCATTCCCGCGGTATCTCCGAAATCGTAACGATACTCTCCCTCGGTCAGTGATGGCACTGAAACGGGCTCGGCGGCGATGAACTCAGTGTCTATCTTCCCTTTGATCTTCTGTGCCAACAGGGGGAAGGCGAATCCGGCGAAGTTACTGCCACCGCCAACACAGGCGATCATGTAATCCGGAACGACATCGGCGATCTTCAGTTGCTCGACGACCTCCTGTCCGATCACCGACTGATGTATCATGACGTGATTGGCCACGCTGCCAAGGCTGTACTTTGTGTGGGGGGTGCTGACCGCCAGTTCAACAGCCTCGCTGATGGCGATACCTAGACTGCCCGGGTTATCGGGATCGTTTTTCAAGAGAGTGCGGCCGTAATTGGTCTCCGGGCTAGGGCTGGCGTAGACATCGGCGCCGTAGGTCTGCATGACGAAGCGGCGATAGGGCTTAGAGTCATAGGAGACCCTCACCATGAAGACCTTACAGCTAAGATCGAACATGGAACATGCTAGGGCAAGGGAAGATCCCCATTGCCCGGCACCGGTCTCAGTGGTCAAGTGCTCTGTCCCTGCCACCATGTTATAGTAGGCTTGTGGCACCGCGGTGTTAGGCTTATGCGAACCGCAGGGGCTGAGATCTTCGCGCTTGTAGTAGATCTTAGCTGGGGTTTTCAGCGCCTTTTCCAGTCGGACCGCCCGAACCAAGGGGGAGGGGCGGTTCAACATGATATAGGCATCACGCACTTCTTCCGGAATGTCAATGTACCGCTCGGTAGAATACTCCTGAGCGATGATGTTCTTGGGAAAGATGGCCTCCATCTCCTCCGGCTTCAGGGGTTGGTTGGTGCCCGGATTCAACGGCGGAGGGATCGGGACAGGGGAATCGGCAGCGATATTGTACCAGCGCTTAGGAATGTCATTAACGCCTAGGGTGATCCTGACATCATCTTTCATGAAGTAGAGAAAAGCTTAATGCAATATATAGCATTTATGGACTATGATGTACATAATAATACATTATTTGATTTTGCTACAACCTTTTTATGAAGATGTTCAAAGCCGACTTTGCAATGATAGCTCAAAGAGCGTTCAACGATCTAGCTCTCAAATTGATGATTGCATCTCAACTTCATTTCGTAAGGGGGCGTTCACAAGTAATTCAGACCCCTTATTGTGAAATATTCGAGCACGCCTCATATGTCATAGCAATGAGAAGAAATGTAATTGCCGCATGCCCACGGCCCCCCCTCGTATTTCCTAACCATATCTGGGGGCTCCTTTACGACCGATCTAGGTCATTTACGTTGAGGTGAGGACCTGATGTTGGGTGGAGCCAGGGAACGAGGGAAGATGTGGGCTCTCCTACGATTGAGCCGCCCACAATTTCTATTACCGGGTCTGTTGCTTTTCCTACTTGGATTTCTTTTAGCGGGAGGGTACCCAACAGGACCGGATGCTGGCCGTTTCGCTCTGGGTTACTTGATATTTCTCCTCGCACAGATATCTCTTAGTTATTCTAACGATTACTTCGATCAAGAGGTCGACGCAGCGAACACCCCTTCGGTCCTTTCAGGTGGGAGCGGAGTTCTAAATAAATATCCAGAATACGCCCGGACCGCCCTTTACATCTCCTGGTCGCTGATATGTCTCGCAATGGTAGCGGCGTTCGTATTCCAACTCGTCTTCAATATGCCCTGGTACTTCCTTCCTTTCGTCCTGTTCGGTGCCCTTCTTGGCTATTTTTATGCTGCGCCACCTCTCCGCTTGAGCTATCGGGGGCTAGGAGAGGTATCGACCGTGTTCGCCGCGGGGCTGGTCATGCCCAGCATGGGATACATGGTCGTCTCTGGGGGGTTAGACCTCGTATTCTTGATCACCTGCCTGCCACTGTTGGCTTTCGTGGGATTTTTCATACTGAGCGTTGAGATGCCCGACCTAGAGGGTGACCGGGCCGGGGGGAAGGTAAATCTAATGGTTCATCTAGGTCTAAGAGGAGGGGCGGCGATATCATTCATCTGCGTATCGCTCGGTACTCTGACATGGTCGATCCTCACCTTGCTCGGTGGGTACTGGGAGCTGGAACTGTCGACGCTAATGATATTGTGTGCGATACCGATCGCTGCTAGCTTTACCGGTCTGTTCCTGGATACCGACGACCGAAGGAAGGTGATACGACAGGTGAAGTTGAACGTCGGTTCCCTGGTAACGTTATTAGTTCTGGTAAACCTGTTCATGTTCTTACGTTGAACAAAAGGGTCCCCCGGACAACGATTATATATCACATTCCTGGGTATCAACAACGCCTTGGAGGAGTAAATTGTCCATAATTCGTTGCCAGGATATCGTTAAGACCTATGTTACTGGGGATATCCGAGTGGAGGCTCTGAAAGGCATCTCTATGCAGATCAAGAAGGGAGAGATGGTGGCGGTCATGGGACCTTCCGGCTGCGGAAAGACCACCTTGCTCAACTGCCTGTCCGGTATCGATGATGTGAGTTCCGGCCAGGTTCTGATCGAGGGGGTGGAACTGACCAAGATGGACGATAACGAAAAAACCCGTTTTCGAGCCCGAAGGATGGGATTCATCTTTCAATTCTATAACCTGTTGCCAGTACTGTCCGCCCAGGAGAACGTGGAGCTCCCCCTGCTCATTTCAGGAGAGAGCCCGTCCATAGCCAGGGAGAAGGCTCTGGAACTACTGGAGACAGTGGGTCTTAAGGACCGGGCCTCCCTCCGTCCAGCCTCCCTTTCAGGGGGCGAAAGGCAGAGGGTCACGATCGCCCGGGCGCTAGTAAACACACCCGCGCTTGTATGGGCGGACGAACCGACCGGGGATTTGGACAAGAAGACCGCCGACGAGGTCGTGGC
Source organism: Methanomassiliicoccus sp. (assembly GCA_004525545.1). Lineage (GTDB taxonomy): Archaea > Thermoplasmatota > Thermoplasmata > Methanomassiliicoccales > UBA472 > UBA472. Next base: position 16,139 of record SPCU01000017.1, read on the forward strand.
GCTAATGAGGCGACTCAATCAGGAGAACCAACAGACCTTCGTCATCGTTACCCACGATCCCGAGGTTGGCATGAAATGCGATCGCATCATCCACATGAGGGACGGGGAGATCGTGGACGTTGACGGCAAGGTCAGTACCGTCTGCCAGGATATAATCGCCAGGGGTTGAGCCATTGTCCAAGTGGTTCGGTATCATTAAAATTATCTTGGTGGCAATGGTGCTATTGGCCCCCTGGCTGTTTTTAGATACGGCACTCTCCCTGATCGTGAACATACTGCTCATCATTCTGATCGTGCTTATGGACGCCCGTCATAATCTGATGGTCTTCACCATGGCCCTTCGTTACACCATTAGAAGGCCGACCACGACCGCCCTGGTGGTCGGAGGGTTGATGGTGGGTACGGCGATCATTTCCGCATCCTTCGCGGTCAGTGACACCCTGGACAATCTCATAGTGGATCAGGTCACCGAGGGACTTGGCGAGGTCGATTTCGTGGTTGCTTCGCCCTTCGCCACCAATTACGTCTACCTCAATGATACCGAACTGCAAGCGATCTTATCCGATCTCGGTTCCACGGATTGGATCGAACACGTGTCACAAGCTAGTCTGGAGAATGCGGTGGTGATCGATCAAAGGACCGGCCTATCCTCGCTCAACAACGTCGCCCTGGGGGTGGCAGGGGACATGGTGGCCAATTTCGGTGGTTTCACGGTAGCTGGTGGGGAATCCATAACCACAGCCCCCTTGCCCGGAGGGGTGTTCCTGCCGCAGAGCACCGCCTTGGAACTGGATGCGATGATCGGGGACCAGTTACTGCTGGTCCGAGGGACGAACGTTCTCCCGTTGACCTTAGAAATGATAGTGACCTCTGAGGGTCTGGGGGGTTATCAGCTCAGTTCTGGGCAGTTCCAATCCGCCCCTAACATTTTCGTAGACCGTTCGACACTGCAATCCTGGACCGGGAACGAAGGGAGGAACAATCTCATCTTCGTAACATTGCTCAGTGAGGGCAAAGCACATGTTTCAGACGCCCGCCAACAGCTCCAGTCGGTTTTGGACGATCGATCGGACCTCGGGCTGGAGATCATCCAGGACCAGCAGGAGACCCTGCAGGACGGTCGTGACGCCCTATCATCGTTCACCTCCCTGTTCTTCGTGTTCGGCTCTTTCTCGGTCATTGCCGGGGCGGCCTTGGTTCTCAATATATTCACGATGCTGGGAGAAGAGCGCAAATCGGAAATGGGCATCACCAGGGCAGTTGGGATGTTGAGGTCCACCATGGGGCGGCTCTTCCTATACGAAGGTGTCATCTACGGGGCGGTGGCCGCCGGAATAGGCACTCTGCTAGGAGTGGTTCTGGCATACATCATCATCCTTTCGGTTTCAGGCGTGTTCGGTTTTTCCGGGCTCTCGATCGCTGACTATTTCATCTTCACGCCCTCCGGGATGGCCTATTCTTACCTTATGGGGTTCCTGATCACCATATCCACGGTATACGTGGCTACGGGTCGCATCTCGAAGATGAACATCGTGCGAGCGATAAAGAACATACCAGAGCCTCCTGTACCGATCAAGGACCGTAGGTCCTTTCTCATCGGCGTTTCCATGTTGGCGGCCGGGTTCCTGTTGACCGCTTTAGGAGCGGTCCTGGAAAATTTAGGGGCGGCCTACAGCGGGCTCTCTTTGGTCACCCTTTCGTTGGGACTCCTGATAAGGCGGTTCGTGGGGGACCGACCGGCCTGGAACGCCGCGGCCCTGGTGACACTGGGTCTCTGGTTGGGCATGGCGATCGGGTTCAAGATATTCCCATTTGATGAAGAGATAGAGATGTTGGTGGTGGCTGGCCTCTTCATGTTGGTCTCGCTGCTCCTGCTCGTGATGTTCAACTCGGACGCCATCATTCGCTTCTTCACCACTGTGATAAGGGCCAAGTCCTCCTATAGGGCGGTGGTCCGCACGGCCATATCCTATCCTTTGAAGGCCAAGGTACGGACCGGATTGAGCATCTTCATCTTCGGCCTCGTGATATTCACGGTCACCATCCTGACCATGATCTCCGGGGTACTGGACTACAACATCCCGATCATGGTGGAGGAGACCTCCGGGGGCTTCGACACCGTCGCCTTCACATTGGACCCCCGTACGGTATTGGACCAGGACCCCTGGGACAGGATCAACGCCAGCGACGGTTTCCTGAAGAAAGGTAACGTGAGCAACATTGTGGCCCTGCCTACGGTGGGGATAAGGATCAATGGGACACGCGAGATCGCTGGAGGGGAGGAAACGTATCAGTTCGATACGGTAGGATTGGGCGTGGACCGGCGGTTCTATACCGAGGGCTACTACCCTCTTGATGAATGGGACCTATCCAGATTCGCAAGCGAAGAGGAAGTATGGGATGGATTGATGAACAACGGTTCCTTGGCGATCATAGACGGCGGAACGGCGTCGAACACGAACCAGTTCACATCCTTTTCCGACAATCCCGATCTAGTGGTGGGTGATTCGTTTCGGGTCATAGCCTTCGATGGTACGATTACCAACATCACCGTGGTGGGAGTGATGAAGCAGAGCACCCTGGCAGGTCTTTTCGTCAATGAAGACATCACCTATGACAGCTTCAAGGCCCAAGGATTGAACCTATTGCTCATCAGTTACACATCTGGTCTGGACGCCCAGGAGCAATCCGTATTGCTGGAGAAGGACTTCTTGGACGTGGGCATGAGCACCATATCGGTCAAGGCATTGGCCGAGGAGATCACCTCTAGCATCGACTCCATCTTCACTCTGTTCCGAGCCTTCCTGGCCATGGGCCTGATCATCGGCATCGCCGGGCTGGGCATAATCACTATCCGGTCCATCCACGAGAGGAGGCTGGAGATCGGGATGATGAGGGCGATCGGTTTCACCAAACGCATGGTGGTGGTCAACTTCGCCTTGGAATCGGCGTTCATATCATTACTGGGGATCATCGCCGGTTCATTGCTAGGGGTGGTGGTGGGATATCAGCTATGGAACGAAGCTTTGCAGTCCCAGGACTTCGTCTTCGTCATCGATTGGCAGTCGATCATCATCGTGGGCGCCCTGGCATTCCTGGCCACGATGCTGAGCGTTCTGCCAGCGGCCAGAAGTGCCAGCAAGGTCTCTCCGGCCGAGGTCCTGAGGTTCGAATGACGGGGCATCGAGATCGCATCAGTGGACCAGATAAAAAAATAGTTATGGACGCATTGGCTTTTCCCAAGGGGAATTGCGAATGAGATACGGAGCGACAACCAAGCTGAGCCCGGAAAGGGCGTTAGAAAAGGCCAAGGAGTATTTCGGAAAAATGGAGATAGCCGTGGAGGAGGAATCCCTTCAGCACTTGCTGTTCAAGAGCGACTCCGGTTACGTCCAGGTGACAGTAACCCAGGAGCAGGGTACCGAGCTGGACATCGAGACGAACGGCTTCGATCCGCAGGTCAAACAATTCCTGCAACGGATAGGCTGATCAGCAGTCGTGGCAGTCGTTCTCCTTCATCTTGCTCCGGTCGCGCAGTAAGCGCTTCTCCATCTCTACGCCAGAGAGCACTCCTTCCTCGGTTATGACCGAATGAAATAGTGAAAGGGGAGTGATTTCGAAGATCGATTCACTGTAACGTAATCCCTCGGAGTTCCTGACCGAGGCCATAGGGTCCATGTCCAACACCGGGATGAGCTTGGACGTGGAACATAATGCCACCATATCAACACCCTGGTCCTTCGCGGCCATCGCCAGCAGTCGTGTGCCGACCTTGTTGACCACACCTTCTGGACTGATCGCGTCAGCCCCTACTAGTACCAGGTCGGCCGCGGCGACCTCCGGGGCGATCATGGAATCTCGGAACAATGACACCTTGACCCCCTTCTCCAGCAGCCTGCGGTAGGTGACAGCTCCCTCTCCCAAGGGCAATGATTCAGCCACCGAGACCTCCACTTCCTTGGGTAGGGCCAGGATGGCCGCCATTACCGTACTGGAATAGGAGATCGTCACAATTTTCTTCGGCCGGTGCTCTCTGGTCACGGTCCTAGCTATGGTCCCGGCAGCCTGACCCTCCCTCTCCACCAGGTCGGTCAGGAAGCCTTTGATGAATCCGTTCAACTGCTCCTCCGGTATGCTGGCATTGAGCAGCACTTTTAACGAACCGGCCACGTTCTGTATCGGGGCCATGGACCTCTTGACCTTGGTAAGTCCGGTGGCGAACTCCTGCCATTCCCTGGACGAGGGCTTCTGCGAGACCAACTTCGTCAGTTCACGCAATAGCTCAGAATAGATCTCCGAAGAGCCTGAGACGGTATCGTCGGATACCTTGGTGAGAAGAACGTTCAAAGCGGACATGATGCCGCCCATGGTCTCTCATGGTCAATAGGGTTTCGAAAAAAAGAGGGATCGAGCGGAAGGACCGCTTTCGACCTCAGGTGCAGACCACTTCGTCGGAAATTCGTTCCAGTGCGCCCACATATCCTGGATAATATTCCTTGGGATCCAGACTGATCACGAATTCCGCATTTCCCAAAGTCCCCTTGGTCCTCTTTATCGAATTGATGACCGGGCGAATGCCGTTCCACATGTAGAGGACGTCGAGGCCGTTGAGCACGACGATGGAATCGTCGTTGTCTTTCAGGAAATCCACGATGCTCTGCTCGAAGCGCTGCAGGTTCATCGGAGGGATGCAATCGTCCTCGGTACGGGGTGAAAGCCACAGGGCGGTCATGTTATCCTTGACCGGTTTGAACTGCATCTCAAGCTGCCTGGGTGAATGCTTGGATATGTATAGCGCCTTGCGTCCCTTCTTTAACTCGCGGCGCAACATCTCGTGGGTGCGCAGAGGCACCCTCTCCTTGATCATTACTAATTTTCCTTCTTTACTGTTCATTTTTCCCCTCGAACAGACCAAGGGGTGTGAGTTACTCTATCTGCGCTGTGCAGAGAGCGCGAATGCATAATAAAGGCCGCTGGAAAAGCGGACCAGGTGTCAGGTGAGGGTAGTAGGCCCCCTTCTGTTTCAGGCAACATTCAACTGCGCGCCCTACCCGCCGGTCCTGAGCGGTCATCCCGGCTGTTTGGGCTTGCTCCGGTGGGGAGTCGCCGTTTCACCATATCCTCGGGGAACGTCCTCGCCAAGCGATTCATTCTACCCCGGGGCTGTGTCGTTTCTGTGCCCTTGCCTTGGCTCTCGCCAAACCACTTTCGCGGTCCACCTTTCTCATGGAGGAGGGACCTTCCTCAGCTGGGCCCGAAGGCCCTACCGTCAGTCGCCCTCCCTCTCCCGACGTTCTAACTTATGGGATTCCCGTATATAAATGAGAGGAAAGAGGCATGAATATAGTAAGTGAAAAGGTTCCGGCCAGACAGGTAAGCGGGTCTCATATGGTCTTATGGGAGATGACCCCATATGCAAAGCTTAATAACGGTCTCCCCCATTCCCAAAAAAGCCATGCGGGGATAGCCAAGCTTGGTCAACGGCGCTAGATTGAGGGTCTAGTCCTTAGTGGTCCAAGGGTTCAAATCCCTTTCCCCGCACCATTACGCATAGCCAGTCACCTCATTTTTAAATTCAATTTTAGGGCTTTTTGCACCTGAGTCGCTCTTGCCATAATTCCATATGTTTTGAGCTTCCCTTATCGCAGTATTTGCCTGCTTGCGACAATAATACATCTCTGTGGTCTTTGTTGTCTGATGTCCCAAGATCACGGAAACGGAATCAAGTTCCAATCCTTCATCTATGGCCATTTGTCCATATGTTCGTCTAAGGGTTCTTAGATCGAACTTCATACCTGTTTCCTTCTCAACTAGGGACTTGAGCATACGGATTCCATTGGAAGAGAAATAACCGTCTTTGTTTTTCCTTAAAACTGGAAATAGAGCCAAATTGTTTGGGCATTTCTCCATTACTTTCTTATTCCGCAGGTTAAGGTATTTTTTGATGATCTCAATAGCTTCTGGTCTTATGGGAATGGGTCTAGCTTGTCCATAGGTGGTTTCACCCTTGACATGCTCTGCATGAATCACCCAATTCCTAGTATCTAGGTCTGTAATGTTACAGAGCCTGATCTCTTTGTTTCTTAATCCAGTAGATAATGCCAGAATAACCAAAGTAAAAGCCTGTGACCTTCTCCAATCATTATCCTTTATTTGCTTGGAGAGCTGCAGTATTTTATTCAGTTCCTGTTCATCTAGAGATGGATAACGGATCAATCTTTTTTTGGGCACTGAAGAGCGGTATTTATCTTTGAAATTTTTAACCGCAGGATTGCCAGCATAAGATAACAGGTTGTTCAGAGGCCCTAAGTTGTGCAGTATGCCGTTCTCCTTCATTCCATTCTGTTTAAGGTGATTGACATAGGTCAAGACATCGTCGGCCGTTATCTTCTCTGGGTTGTATGAACTGACCTTTCCAGATTGATAAAGCTCCACGAACACCTGATTCATCCTTCTATACCTTCTATCCATCTCAACCCAAGTGGTTTTGCGTAGCCATTTCCTACGCTATTGAGATATTTGTCTGCCCAGGTTAAGGAGGGATATCTGCCCATGCTCCACCCCTTCCTTTTCCTGCCAGCTTTGCGTTTGACCACAGAGGGTTTATCGTCACCAGGCTTTCGCTTGGCATTAGAACCCTCATGGAGAGAATAAGACTGTAGAGTAATTATCTTTGGGAGATCATTTCCATTAGATGAGGATAAATTACTACAATTGACAGTTTCATCTTTTGGAAAGGACATTGATCTACTCCATTCCCAGGCGGGAAATCTGGTATTTTTAACATTTCAAAGAGATTGTAGGTTACAATAGGGTATCAAGTCAATTTATTTATTTTATTATTTTATTTATTTGTTTTATTTTGTTTTTGCACTTTTGTGCAATTAATCATTCATATAC
>SPCU01000009.1 GCA_004525545.1 Methanomassiliicoccus sp.
CAGAAGCACTTGCCCAAGATGTTCCTGCCGTTGGCCATCGCGTCGGACCTCACTGGCAGTGCCGCCCAGCTCTGCGGGGTGGAGAACTTCATCATGTGGACGCTGAGCGAGCCGGACCTGGCGCACCATCTTGTAAGGACGCACATCGAAACGGCCGCGGCCGGGGCGGAAGTGATCGCCGCGAAGTACGGCACGGCCATGGTGACCACCGGTTCCGTACTGGGGAACAACGACATATTCTCCGACGAGATGGTCCGCGACTTCTCCGGCAAGTATCTGAACGAGTTCGTCACCAAATGCTTCGAGAAAGGCGCCGGGCCGCAGGTGTTCTATCACCTGTGCGGGAACCACGAAACGGATTACAAAGTTCTGAAGGAACAGTTGATATGGTCCCCCATGACCGTGGTGCATGTGGCCTACCAGGGCCGTGAGGTCTTCCCATCCGACCTGCTCATACAGGAGTTCGGCGGCTGGGCCACCTGCATGGGCACAGTGGACACCAAGCTCATGCTGCACGGTACGCCGAAGCAGATATACGAGCAGGCTAGGGACCAACTGTTGAAGGGAAGGGAGTGCTCCTCCGGGTACATCCTGGGTACCGCTTGCGAAGTACCGCCGTACACCCCGCCGGGGAACATGCTGGCACTGGTGAAGGCGGCGAAGGACTTTGGGACGTACGGGACCTGGTGAGAGGCGGGGAAAGGATTAACATCCCTCCTGTTCATTTTTTCCGGGGAGGGGGCGTCACTTGGACAGTGTTCGCTCTGCCGGCGCTCTACTTATGGGTGTTATTGCCCCCTTCAACAAACGTCCAGGGGAACTAGGCGCGCAGGAAATCGTCGCAGTATAGCTTCTCCGCCCGCAACAGCTCGCCGGTCTTGATCACTTCCATGAGATCAGCGTCCTGCACGTCCACTATGCCGGCGCTCAATCCCGCGCCTATGAGCATTCCCAGATAGGTACGGTTGATGAGGCTTCTCTCCTTCGCTCCATTGGAAACGTTGGAAAGGCCGACCACCGTGCGAGGGGCAGGATCGTTCAGGGTCTGGAAGAGCAGCATGGCCTTGATGACCTTCACAGCCTGGTCCTGGGCGGCCTTTATGGGCATGACCAGGGGGTCCAGGAGGAGGCGGTCGGGCATGATATCGTACTCCATGGCGGTGGTCATCATGAGCATGGCCATCTCGGCCCGCGACTCGGCGTCGTTGGGGATCCCCCTCTCGTCCATCGTCAGACAGATGACGTCGGCATCATGCTCCCTGGCCAACGGGAACAACGCCTGCATCCTCTTCATCTCGGCCGTGGTTGAGTTGATGATGATCTTGTTCCGGCAGGCCTTGACCCCCGCGGTCATGGTCTTGATGCCCGGTGTGTCTATGCAGAGCGGAACGTCGGTGACATCCTGGACCGTGCGTACCAGCCAATCCATGGCCGCCGGTCCGTCGTCACGTCCAGGACCGACGTTAAGGTCCAGGGCATGGGCACCACATTCTATCTGTTTCAGAGCGTGTTCCTGGATGAATTTGGAGTCCCGGGCGTCTATGGCCTTTCCCACCGCGGTGAACAGGCCGTTGATACGTTCGCTGATGACCAACATCGTCCTTCGGATGGCTATCGTCGGCCGGTGTTAAAAGCGTTGCCCGAACGACGGAAGGTGATCCAAAAGACATTACGCATCACGTCCAATCCCAGAGGGTGCTGGCGAAGATCGATGATGAAATGTCCTCGGTCGTTATCTTTAATAGGAATCCGGCAATATACCCCTGGCATACCTTCCTTCATTGGTGTGCCTATCCCGTTGAAGGAATTCAAATGGTCAGGATAGAAAGGGCTGTGGTCAGTGTCTCGGACAAGGAAGGCGTGGTCGATTTCTGCAAATACCTGAGCAAGATGGGCGTTGAGATCATCTCCACCGGGGGCACGGCCAAGCTTCTAAGGTCCAACGGCCTGAAGGTCATCGGCATCTCAGAGTACACTGGTTCCCCGGAGATGATGGACGGACGGGTTAAGACATTGCACCCGGCCATATTCGCCGGGCTGCTGGCCCGGAGGGACTCTCCGGAGCACATGCGCCAGTTGAACGACGCCGGGTTAAAACGCATCGACATGGTGGTCGTCAATCTCTACCCTTTCAAGCAAACGGTCCTCAAGGAGGGCGCGGACCTGGAAGAGGTGATCGAGAACATCGATATAGGCGGACCGTCGATGATACGCGCCGCGGCCAAGAACTCCGATTCCGTCGCTGTGGTCACCGATCCCTCACGTTACGCTACGTTGATCCAGGAGATGAAGGAGAACGGCGGGGAGCTGACCTCGGCCACGCTGAGATCGCTCATGTTGGATGCGTTCCGTTCCACCGCCTACTACGATTCGCTCATTGCCGCCCACTTGGGCGGTGTGTTCGGACAGGAGGAGTTCCCTGAAACGTTTAGCATGGGCATGGAGAAGCGGCAGGACCTGCGTTACGGTGAGAACCCGCATCAGACGGCGGCGTTCTACGTCGATCCGTTCGTCAAAGGGGTATGCGTCTCCCTCTCCGAGCAATTGCACGGGAAAGAGCTCTCTTACAATAACATCCTGGACCTGGAGTCCGCGTTGGAGCTGGTACGGGAGTTCGATCGGCCCACGGCCATCGTCATCAAGCATACCAATCCTTGCGGGGTAGCCTCCGCCGACAGCATCTCCAAAGCGTTCGTCACCGCTTTCAACGTCGATCCGATGGCGGCCTTCGGCTGCGTCATCGGTCTGAACCGGAATGTCGATATTGCGACGGCCAGGGAGATATCCAGCCATTTCGTTGACTGCGTGATCGCCCCCGATTTCGAGGCGGACGCATTGGAACTTCTGGAAAAGAAGAAGAACATACGCCTTCTCAGGACCAACGCTCCAATAACCCATGACGAGTCCCCGGAATGGAAGATGAAGCGCATCAAGGGCGGACTGCTGGTACAGACCAATAATAAGAACAACATCACCCCTGCCGATCTCAAGGTGGTGACCAAGAGGGCGCCGACGGACGAGGAGGTCCATGGAATGCTCTTCGCCAACAAGGTCTGCAAACACGTGTGGTCCAACTCCATCATCCTGGCAAAGGGTGAGGCGGTGGTCGGCATCGGCGCCGGTCAGATGTCCCGGGTGGATTCGTCGATGATCGCCGCGCACAAGGCCGGGGACAAGGCCAAAGGCAGCGTCATGGCATCGGATGCCTTCTTCCCCTTCCGCGACGGGGTGGACGAGGCGGCGAGGGCCGGCGTCACCGCGGTCATTCAGCCTGGGGGCTCCATCCGCGACCAGGAGGTCATCGATGCCGCCAACGAGCATGGTATGGCCATGGTCTTCACCGGTGTGAGGATATTCAGGCACTAGGCAGATCCTCTCCTTTCCTGAAAGGAAGAAATAATTTTATTTAGTGCCCGACCCTCCATCTACATATGTCGTTCGCGGGATCCCGCTTCAGTGCGAGCCTATTGATCATTATGATCGTGCTCTCAGCCGTCCCTATGGCATTGCTCACATGTTCGGCATACGAGGATGATGCCGCCAGCTCTGACATCATACCAATGGAAAGTACCATATCCGCGATCAAGATCGACGGCGACGCCGATCTGGAATCGCAGGCCACAGCGAACTTGTGGCCTGGGAACGGAACGGACCTGGACCCCTACCTTATCAACGGGCTTACGTTGGTGGCCAACGATTCAGGACCGGGCTTGCAGGTACAGAACACTACCTTGCATCTTAGGCTTCAGAACATCGTGGTGGAGGACGATTGTTTGGACGAGTACCATCCTCTCATCTCATTATACAATGCGTCTGGAATCGAGCTATGGAACGTGGTCGCGGAACGCGATCAGACCACCTCACTTCAGGTCAGCGTAGTCAGGAACTCATCGGTCTCCACCTGCATCCTCGGCCCCGTGGAATTCGAGGATTCCAGCAATATCACTCTTATCAACAACACCATCGACGAATCCGATGGTTTCTCTCTTTCCGCATGTGAACAGATAATGATATCTGGGAATCAACTGGATTCCCTGGGACAATTTTACATCAACGGTTGCACCTATGTTACCTTGACCAACAATATCTTCCAAACAGTTGTTCAAGGGGTCGCGCTGGTCAATTCAAGCAACATCACATTCTGGTCCAACACCTTCCTGAACTGCTCGATATGCGTTCCCGCCTTGGCCATGGGTGAAGACCTCTTCTTCAGAACCTTGACGGCCCCGATCAATAATTCAGTGAACGGATTCCCTCTGCTGTTCGTTCGGGACATCGACCTTGGTGGCGGTACCGTCCCGGCGGGGACTGGACAGATTCTTCTCTACAACGTCACCAACGCCACGATCATCGGACAATACCTGAATGGGACCAGTAACGCCATTACTGCAAAATCCTGTGGGGACATCACGATCTCCTCAAACACCATCAGTTGGTCCCTTTACGCGCTGGTCATCGCCGACAGCTATCAGGTGTCAGTGATCGGTAACGACCTGTTGCATTGCTTTGAAGGGGTCCAATCCTTCAGCTCCGAGGGGCTGCTGATCTCCGGCAACGATATGAACGGGAGCTACTACTTCGATTCCTACGATTACATAGGCACCGGTGAGCACGGCATTCTCTTATACTTGAGCTGGGGAGAAGTACTGGACAATACCATCGCGAGCTACTACTATGGTCTGAGGCTAATCCTGGCCGACGGTTCAGAGGTCATCGATAACAGCCTTTCCCATACCTATTTCGGCCTGAGGGCGGAGACCGTGATCGATCTAACTGTGGACAACAACACTTTCTTCAACGGTCGCGATTGCATATACATATCCGATTCATCGGAAGTCCTGATGATCAACAATACCATGTCCAATGCGGAATATGGATGTGTATTCTATTACACAGATAACTGCGAAGTCCTCAGCAATTACTTCCACGAAAATACCAAACACGGTCTATACATCTACACCGGTTCAGATGACAACCTGATAGCTGGCAATCTATTCTCCGACAACAGCGGCGCCGGGGCGGTCTTTTCTTCTAGCACCGTTCAAGCCCAAGATATCGGTCTAAGGAACAGATGGAACAGCACGACAGGCGGAAACGAATGGAGCGACTGGCCTGGACCGGACGCCAATGATGACGGTTTCGTTGATTCCCCGTACCCTATCGGTGGCAGCGCCAATGCCAAGGACTATCTGCCCCTGGCGTCTGCAGCGGTACGTGATGACGACAGCCCGCCATACTTGACCATCACCTCCCCGGCCAACGGAACCTGGAGTGATTCGATGAACCTGATCATCACCTGGGAATCCGGGGACAATGAAACTTCGGTGGTCAAGCATTACATCAACTTGGATGGCGACGGCTGGCAGAACGTCGGTCTGGCCACGGAATCCGAGGTAGGGACGGTCGACGGCACGCACATCTTCAGTGTCATGGCGGTTGACCTGGCGGGCAATTCCGCGATCAGGAACGTCACCTTCATGGTCGACACCACCGCCCCGGTGCTCACGGTAGAGCCATTGGCACCCTATTATACCGATCCGGAGGTCAGACTGAACTGGTCGGTGTCCGACGCGGGCATAGGATTGCAGCGGGTAGAAATGCAGGCGGACATCGGGGAATGGATCGACGTGACAGGAAACGTCACATATCTCCTCACCAACCTGACGGACGGCCAACACAACATCACCATCACCGCCTACGATTCCCTGGGCTGGAACACCTCTGTCTCCTTTGACGTTTTCGTTGACCTGGAGTTCAATCATCTGGAGATAATGACCCCGGTCGCCGGCGCCACCAACGTCCAGAACGTCACTCTCACCTGGGCGGCGTACGATTGGATCACCGCTGTGGACAAGGTGGAGCTCAGCGTCGATGGACAGGATTGGTTCGAGGTCACTGGAAACAGCTATGAAATAACTGGTTTGGGGGAAGGCGATCATAACCTTACACTGAGGGCCTGGGATGAAGCGGGTCACAACGCCACCAGTTCGGTGAACATAACCATCGACCGCACGGCTCCAACGGTGGAGATACTAACGCCCTTCCAATATCAGTTCTTCAACGTTTCCGATGTCGATCTCACATGGCAGGTGCAGGACGCCACCGATGTGGTCTGCTCCTGGAAGGTCGATGGAGGTTCGTGGAACGTCACAACGTCCAATAGCACCGCGGTGAGCAACCTATCCGACGGACAGCGCACTATCTATCTGTCCTGCCGTGACCAGGCCGGAAACTACGCCAACGCCTCCGTCTCCTTCAAGGTCGACGCCATGGCGCCGGTGGTGGTCATCACCTCACCGATGCCGGGGGAGCTCCTCAATGGCACGGAATTGACGGTGACATGGACCGTGACGGACGTCAGCCAAGTGATGCGATCCTGGAGGTTGGACTTTTGGCCTTGGCACACGATCGGCGGGGACACCGTTACATTGTCAGCATTGACCGAGGGGAACCACACCATCTATCTGTCCTGCCGCGACGAAGCCGGCCACTACGCTAATATCAGCGTGATGTTCGAGATCGATACGACCTCTCCTACGGCCTCATGCGTCTTTGAAGGAGACGTTTGGTCGAACTCCTGGAACGTGACCATCACATTGAGCGAGGAGATCGATCCGGTCAACTACACTCTGCTTATCAACGGGGAAGAAATGGGAACGGACAACGTCCTTCAAAATTCTCTGACGATCGCCATGGACGCTCCGTTGCAGGGCACCTCCCTGTCGGTAAGCCTTACCTGCAAAGATCTGGCGGGCAACGATGCCCTGCTCAACTGGACCTTCACCTTCTATCCTTTTGGTCTGACGATGAACGGGACCGTGAGGGACGCGCAAGGTGAGCCGGTCCAAGGGGTCATTGTCCTGCTGGATGGAGCGAAGGTCGGAACGACCGATGCCCAAGGCTCCTTCTCCTTCTATGCCTGGCCAGGGTCTCATCAGGTCAAGCTGATGAAGGAAGGGTTCAAAAACCTGACCCGGTCGGTGGACCTTCAGATGGAGGGGGACGGCTTCATGGACGACCTGACCCTGGCATCGAACGAAGTGCCAGAGGAACCGGCGACGGACAATGGTCTGGGGATCGAGGTGTTCATTGCCATCGGGTTAGGGATAGCGGGGATCATCGGCGCGATGCTGTTCCTGAGGTCTCGCAAGAAATAGGTCGAGGAACCTTTTTTTATTTCCGCTGATGGTCCAGATCGCAAACCTGACGATCTCCGTTCTCCCTGCCGTTCAGGGAGCAACCGTTGAGCGGGCAGGTCTCGGTCTCCACCTGTATGGTGGTGTGCGCTATCTTGAATCGCTCATCGAGCATCTCCTCTATCTCTCTCAGCACCAGGGAGCACGAACTGACGTCCCGGTCCTTTACCAGGACATGCCCGCTAAGCGAGTATACCCCCGAGGACAATGTCCACACGTGCAAGTCGTGCACTCCGATGACCCCTTCCACGCCCAGCAGGGCCTCCTCCACCTCCTTTATGTCTATGTGGGAAGGCACCGCCTCCAGCAATATGGATACCGATTGGCTCACCAAGCGGTAGGCCCCGACCATGATTATGATGGCGATACCGATACTGATCAGTGGATCGGCCGCCTGCCAGGAGAAGAAGTATATCAGCAGGGCGGCCAGAATGACCCCGACGGAGGAGAGCAGGTCGCCCATCATATGCAGGAACGCCCCCCGTACGTTCAGATTTTCCTGTGAACCGTGATGCAGCAGCTTGATACCGATCAGGTTAGCTCCCAATCCCACTGTCGCTACCAGCAGCATGATCCCGGCGTCTATATCCACCGGGTCTGAGAACCGACCAATGGCCTCGTAGATGACCAGCAGCGAGATGCCTACAAGGGCCATGCCATTGATCAATGCCACCAGTATCTCCACTCTGAGGAAACCGAAGGTATGTCGTTCGGTCGCTCCTCGCGTGGCGACCATTGACGCCCCCAGGCTCAATCCCAGTGCCAGAACATCGGTGAACATGTGACCGGCATCCCCCAGTAAGGCCAAGCTACCGCTTATCAGTCCTCCGACCACCTCAACGAGGGCGATGACCACGGTTAAGGCCAGGGCGACGCCCAAGGCCTTGGTAGAGCCCTGCCGATGAACGTGGTGATCATCCTCCATGCCAATGGAGACCCGTTCGAAGGACATTAGCCTTTTCCCCGTGGGCTGGCAAAGAGCATTAAATAAAGCCTGCGGGAATTCGCTGAGCATGAGTCCCCAGGTCAGTTTCCATCCCAAGGGCCGGACCATCGAGGTCCCGTCCGGCACCAATCTACTGGAAGCGGCCATACTGGCTGGCGTTGAGATCAACAGCGCCTGCGCCGGGCGGGGTGTTTGTGGTCGGTGCCGGGTGGTGATCGAGGGAACGTACGAATCTTCGCCCGCATCCAGCATTAACCAGGAGGGGTGGGACATCGGCTATCGCCTGGCCTGTCAGACCAAAGTGACCGGGGACTGTAATGTCCTGGTGCCGGAGGAGAGCCAGCTGCGGGGCATGCAGATCCAGGTAGGTAGCACGGTCAACGATCTGAAGGCCGTCACCCCTCTGGTCCGGGACAAGTACTTGCAGTTGAGGGAACCGTCCTTGCAGGACAACGATGGGGACCTGGAACGGCTGGTCAAGCAGCTGGGATTCGAACCAGGTCAGATAGGATGCCCGCTACATTTGTTGAGGGACATGCCTGGGTTACTGAGAGAGGGGAACGGGGCAGTGACCGCCTTCTTCACCAACGACCGTTTGGTGGACGTAAGGCCTTGGAACACCGCCTCCCGTAATTTCGGGGTGGTGGTGGACATCGGGACCACCACGGTGGCGCTGCAATTGCTGGACCTGAACAACGGAACGGTACTGGCTCAGGTATCCGATTACAACAAGCAGCTCATGTACGGCGAGGACGTGCTGGCGCGGATCATGCATGCCGAGGAGCACGGGCTGGAGAGGCTCAGGCAACTGATAATCGATACCATAAACCACATGCTGGTCCGGGTATGCGATCAGGACGACATATGTGAAGACAAGGGAGGAAAGGTCTGTGCCGATGAGATCACCGCCGTAGGGATCTCCGGCAACACCGTCATGATGCACATGTTCTTGGGACTGGACCCCAAGAACATTCGCTACGATCCTTATATCTCGGTCACAAACCTGCCCCCGGCCACCACCGCCGGGGAACTGGGACTGAAGGTGAATCCGTTGGCCGCCGTGTACATAGTACCAGGCCGGGCCAGTTTCGTCGGAGGGGACGTGGTGGCGGACATCGTGGCCAGCGGCCTGACCTCCCAGAACGGCATCAGCCTGCTCATCGATGTGGGCACCAACGGGGAGGTCGTCCTGGGCGGCAAGGACTGGCTACTGGCCTGTTCGGCCTCCGCCGGGCCGGCCTTCGAAGGCGGGGAGGTATGCCACGGTATGCGGGCCGGGGACGGGGCGATAGAGCGCGTCTCCCTGAAGGAGGGAGTGGAGTTCCACACCATCGGTGAGGTCAGGCCGAAGGGCCTGTGTGGCTCCGGGCTCATCGACCTCCTAGCCCAGCTCTTCGTCACCAGGGTGGTCGACAAGAAGGGAAGGCTACAGGAGGACGGGAGGGTGCGATCAGGAGAGTCCGGTCCGGAATATGTCCTGGTCTATTCCAGGGACGCGAAGAAGGACGGCTATGATGTCCGGGCCACCGATCTTACAGATTGCCTGAAGGAGAAAGTTGAGCGGAGACGGGACATAACGATCACCGAGGAGGATATCGCCAACATCATCCGCACCAAGGCGGCCATTTACGCCGCGGCCGAGGTGCTATTGGACACGGCCGATCTGACGTTCAACGATCTGGAAATGGTGTACATCGCCGGTGGTTTCGGCTATCACATCGATATGGACAACGCCATCGCGATCGGGTTGCTGCCGGATCTGCCGCGGAACAGGTTCAAATTCCTGGGAAACGCCTCACTGGACGGTGCACGCCTCTGCCTTCTCTCCGAGGAGAAGAGGAAGGAGGCGCTGCAGGTGCACCGCTCCATGACCTACATCGAGCTCTCGACCGATCAACGCTTCTTCGACCGCTTCTCTTCGGCCTCGTTCCTGCCCCACACCGATCTGGAACGATTCCCATCGTTGCGTCTAGATTAGAGCGTTTCGTCGAAACCGTTGCCCCTTATCCGCACCCGGGGAATATGCCTGCGTGCCACCTTTCCCATCTCGAACATCATTTCCTGTGACGGGCCAGGATTGTATGATCCAGTGAAGGAGACATCGTTCTGATTGGAAAGGAACTGTGTAATGAGCAGTTCATCGACATGCCCCGTCAGGTCCTGGGCGATCCTCTCCACCATGTTCGTGTCGTAAAGGTCGGGGATGATGCGCAGGGTCGCTCGGACCTTCTCTCCCTTGAGTATGTCCAACGTCCTCTTGATGTTCTCCAACTGCTCCTTCGATCGCTCAAGGTTGTAGGTGGTCAACCGGCTGAAGCTCTGCGGATCGTCCAGGGGGGTCTTTAGCTCTAACACGTATCGGGAGACCATTCCCTTGGTGGATGCGGCGAAATCGGGGTCATGTCCAGTTGTCTTGAGCAAGATATTTTTGCCCCGTTTGTGCAATATATTGATAAGATCCAAGGTCTCCTTCTGATGCAAGGATGGTTCCGCCCCGCCTATGAAGACGCTCCGTATGCCGTTGTCCGAAAGGGCATGCACCACCTGATCAATGTTATAATCCTTGAACATCGCCGTGGTGTGGGAACAGTACTTGCACTGCATGGGGCAACCATAGAACTCCACCGATGCATTGGGCCTGGTCAGGTTGAGAGTGATGAGTCGCATACCGATTATATTATTGGGGCGGGTCATAAATGTATTCGACAGCGTTGAAATAAAATCATGCAGATGATGGTCCATGAGCACCCGGAAGGTCCAGGAGGTCTTCGGCAGGAGGGCGTCCTTCTACGTTGATAGCGGCGTCCGCGCCGACAGGGAGGTGCTGGACATGGTCCGTGAGCTATGCAGCGAGCTACGCGGGAGAAAGGTACTGGACGTTGCCACGGGTACCGGGCATACCGCCATGGCCCTGTCCCCCCAGGCCTCGATGGTAGTGGGTCTGGACATGACCCGGGAAATGCTGGAACTGGCTGGAAAGGCTTCGGAGAACAGTGGTCTGAAGAACATGCACTGGTTGCAGGGCGACGTCAACCTTCTCCCCTTCCCCGACCAATGTTTCGACGTGGTCAGTTGCCGTCGCGCTCCTCACCATTTCCCCGATCTCGGGAAAGCGATGAATGAAATGACCAGGGTGCTAAAGGAAGGCGGGACCATGGTCATTGACGACCGCAGCGTGCCCGACGACGAGGACATAGACCGCACCATGAACCTTCTGGACCGTTTGCACGATCCCTCGCACGTCAGAGAGTACAGGGTCGGGGAATGGAAGATCGCCATTCAGGAAGCTGGACTGAACCTCCGGCAGATCCGGGAGTACAGGCGGCATCTGCCTTTGACATCGCTCACCGGAAACGCCGAACCGGAGGATGCCAGGGAGATAGAGAGGACCGTTGCCACGCTCTCCTCCGATCTGCGGCGGCGAATGAGGATCGAGGAGATCGGCGATCAGATCTCCATAGACCACTACTTTTTAACCATTTACGCCACCAAATAGTTTATTAGCGCCCAGGAATACTTTGGGGCATGGTCTGGAACTGCGCTGCCACCGGCATCGGGTCATTTCCCCATAAAGACCCCAAGGAGGCTATCGACCTGATGCTCTCATGCATGCAGGAGGTGCCTTACTGGCCTCAGCTTCCTTCGTTGGGTTTCGGGGAGAACATGTACGCCCAGTTCTCCACCCGGCTTCCAGGGGTGAAGGTCGACGGCCGCAAGAAGCGGTTGACCGTGGACCTGAACGATTACGACCCGGAAATGTTCTACACCGCGGTGGTCTCCGACGATGTGGAGCATTTCTTCCACTCAAAGCAGAACTTTCGTGGACTGTATACCTTGCTGGAAGCGGCCAAGGGAAAAAAGTTTAGAGCGGTAAAGGGGCAGGTCACCGGTCCGGTGAGCGTCGGGCTTCAGATATTGGACCTCAATGGTAAACCGGCGATCTACGACGAGGCGTACGGGGAGATCATCCGCCGCAACCTGAACATGCAGGCCAAATGGCAGGCCAAGAAGCTGAGGGAGATATCCGACCGTCCCATGCTGTTCTTGGACGAACCATCCCTGACCCTCATCGGCACGCCGTTCGCCTCCATCTCCCAAAGGCAGGTAGTGGAGTGGATAAACGAGGTGCTGGACGGGGTCGATGCGGTGAAAGGACTGCACTGTTGCGGCAACACCGATTGGCCTTTGGTGCTATCTACCAACATCGACGTGCTGAGCTTCGACGCCTACAATTACGCCCATACAGTATCGCTCTTCCCCAAGGAGGTAACGGTCTTCCTGGAACGAGGGGGGAGCATCGCCTGGGGACTGATCCCGAACATGGAGGACCAGATCGCCAAGGAAACGGTGGGCACGTTGTTGAAACGATTCGAGGACTACATGGACATGCTCTTCCGCAAGGGCATGGACCTGGACCTGATATTGGAGCGTTCGCTCATAACCCCGCAATGCGGATTGGGGGGTCTGGACGTACCGAACGCAGAAAGGGTTCTGGAGCTTCTCAACGGCACTGTAGAGGCGATTCGCCAACGCTATCGCCTTGGGAACATGTCATGAGCTTCCTGGTGGCCGTGGCCGGTAAGGGCGGCGTGGGCAAGAGCACGATATCCGCTCTTTTGGTTCGCTCCCTTTCGGCGCAGGGGACCGTCCTGGCAGTGGATGCCGATCCCAACAGCAACCTGGGGCAGAAACTGGGGGTCGATGTGCAGGGCACGGTCGGAGAGGTGCGGGAAGGATTGCTTTCCAAGCAAGGGACGCTGCCCAAGGATATGAGCAAGCAGGAGTACCTGAAGCTGAAATCACGGGAGATACTCTCCGAGGGCGATTCCTTGGACCTGCTGACCATGGGACGGCCGGAAGGTCCTGGCTGCTATTGCTACGTCAATAATCTGCTCAGGGTCTTCGTGGACCAGTTGATGGATTCGTATCCATACGTCATCATAGACAACGAGGCGGGAATGGAGCATCTGTCCCGCCGTACCGCCCGAAATATGGACATGCTGCTGTTGGTATCCGACGCCAGCCATGTAGGCATATCGACCGCCAAGAGGCTCTCCGATCTCGCCGGGGAACTGGAGCTGAAGGTGGGGAGGAAGATGCTGCTCATCAACTCCGTTCGCCCGGGTCAAGAGGAACGGGTGGCGAAAATGTCCAAGGAGGTAGGCCTTCCTTTCTTGATGCTGCATGAGGACGAAACCGTTCGTGAGGCGGCGTTCAACGGCACGCCTCTCAAAGGGGACGAGCCTCTGGCACGGGAGATCCGATCGCTCATTCTGGAGATCTTCCCTTCCAGTAGGCGAAAAGAAGCGTAGCGATGACCACGATCAATATGGCGCTCATCACCAGGGTGGGATATTGGTCCGAGGGAGGCGTCACAATTACCACCGGGCTCAACGGTCCTTCGCCGGCGGTGCCGTTAGCGCTGATGGCGTAGTAATAGGTCGTTCCGCGCAGCACCTCCGTGTCATAGCCAGCGGTGACGTTGGCATCAACATCATCATAGAACGTCAGTTCGTCGGGGTTCGTGCCGCGGTAGACGTTGTAATGGATCACGTCCACTTCACCGGGCGGCTGCCAGGACAGAACGATCCTGGTGCCATCGCGTTCGGCGGCGAAGTCCATCGGGGCTCCGGGGACCTCGTCGGCGATGACCAGCGGTCCTAAAGAGGTAAGACAGAGGGTCAGAAACATGACCACGGCGAAGGTCCGAAACATGAAGGGGCATTGCCTGGTCAAATCAAAATGCTTTCTAAAAAAAGGGAAAGGAAAGGGGTTTAGCTGAACACTACGTCCTGCGGTTCGGGGATGTCGTAGTCGTCCAGGTCCACTTCGTAGCACTCGAACTCCATTATCCCCGACCACCCGGTTCCAGAGGCGAAGGAGTGGGCGCTACTGCTGCCTCCAGGCGTTCCCAGGAACCCGGTGCAGGTGACCTCGTCCCAGATCTCCTGCCCGGTATCCTCGATGAACAGGGCCAGGGTTGATCCTGCTGATATTGGTTCGGAGGGTTTTGCTATGGTCCCGGCTGCGGCCCCTGGTATTGCGACGGGCCGCCTTGATTTGGGTCGTATGGTCCTTGTTGCATCGATTCACCGTAGATCCGAAATGGACCCGAACGATGAATGAAAATTATAATGGTTTCTAAAAACACACTGGTTTCAGTTCATGGACCTCAGGAACTTGGGCAGGGCGGAGGATTCCTTGGGTCCGACGACGATCTGCAGTCCGGTGCTCTCGTTCAATTTGACGCTCATCCGGGCCACCATGCCCGGGATCACCAGCATGCCTCTGTTCGATCTACCGTTAGCGCCGCTGGCCTCGAGCGCGTTCCTCACACTGTCAGCGGTCAGCTTTCCCGCGGAATAGGCCGTGAGCACGGAGAGACCCTCCGTGTCCACCACCTGCAGCCATACTGGCACCTTGCTCTTCTCGATGTCCGAGAGCACGGTAAAATAGGTGAGCGAGAAATTGGTGGTGAAGAGTATCGGGGCGTCAGGCCCGGGGTTGTTCACCGGGTACAGGTATGGCTTGACCTGTATGGGCACCTGAGGGTCGGTGTAGATGTTCTGTCTTAGAACCAGGAGCGGCAGTGCCTGCGATGACGGCATCTCTTCGAACGAGAGCAGGCTGCCGTACTTCATGACCGCTGTCAGGGCCATCAGCATTCCGTTCTTCCCGACGGGCATGCCTAGGTATATGGGGTATCCCAGTCCACGGAAGGTCTTGCGGATGGCGCTGCGCCGGATGACCGTGCACCGCTCCAGCATGTCCTTCATGTTCCCGGGCATCGGGTCCAGCACCAGGTCCTCCACGCCTTCCTTGCGAGCAACTTCCACCATGTCGGTCAGCTTTCCCAGGTCATCAGAGCAGAGGACCAGCGGGCATCCCGAGCTTTTGGACGTAGCCACCATCTCCTTGATGTTGTCAGGGTCGGCGCCGTGCAACAGGGGTCTCCGTTCCCTCATCCGGTTGGCGGCGGCGGACATTATGACCGGGTCGCGGCAGCGCAGCACCAGGGGCCAGTCGACCAACTTGGAGACATGTTCCAGGGTCTGTACGTACTTTACACCGTCTCCGGATCGGCATTCCACCTCCACGATGTCGAGCTTGAGCACCTGGCCCACCCTCTCGAAGTGCAAGGAGCGGGCATGATCGACCTTCTTCTCCAGCTCTTCGATGCTCAGGTCGTCGCTCACCCGCAGCGCGAAGGCGGTAGGATGGAAGAAACGCTTGTCGTGACGGTACAGTTCCGTCTCATCCCCCATATCCACCGTGTTCCTTCCTGTGCCGATGCGCACTAACCGTATGGGTGGAGCGGATGAGCTGGCCAAGGCGTTCCGACCGGCCTCGCTCATGTGGGGGCAGTCGTCGAGCTTGGCCTTGTTGTTGGCCAGTTGCATGGCGAAGGCCAGGCAGGTGGGGTACTTGCATTCCCCGCAGTTCTTCTTGGGCAGGTGTTTGAATATCTCGATCGCCGTGGCCATCAGTTCTCACCCCCCAGGTCCGAAACGGCCATCCGAGCGAGCTCCATGGCCTCGGGGTGCCCGAGCACCAGGATGTCCGCGCCCGACAGCAGGGCCGCCAAGGCAGTGGTCGCCTCCCACCAGACACCTCTCTCCAGGGTATCGCCGGCATGGGGAACATCGTCCGTGGCCTCGCGGGCTTTCCAGGCGGAGGTGCAGTCGCAGATCATGGGCACCCGCAGCATGTTGTCGCCCGAGAGCGCCGATATCCTGATCCGCTCGTTGACCGAGTAGGAGTATTCCAGTCCCATGCCCAGGGCGGCCATGAGCGGGTCGATCACGATGTCGCCCTTCCCCAACCCGAAATCTGTGAGCAGAATGACGATCTGTTTGGCGAGGTTGATGTCCAGGTTGGAGAACCCGATCACCGCGTGGCCGTTGGCCATGGCCGCGGCGGCCACGGACTTATAGGCGCTCTCCTCCGCATGTCCCAGCAGCAGGCGCTCGCCCCTGGCCCTCTCGCCCACTTTCTCCAGAACCTTGGAGTCCTTCTCCTCGTGCCCGCTGCCGTAGACGATGAGAGGCAGGTCCACTGCCTTCAGGACGGCCATGACAGTGTCCGCCGCGCTCTCCGGGGACGCATCCCCCTCCTCAGGGTTGGTGGATGTCAGATGAAGACATATAAGGTCGGCGCCACGGGCCGCCCACGTTCTTGCCCAGCGCACCGGGTCCTTGGCGTCGTCACCGAAAGCGTCCCGTACCGGTTGAGGCACTTCATCCAGGGAGTCGGCCACCAGTCCGGCCATGGCGATCATCCGGCGCTCGCCGTCCTCGAAGGACAGGAAAGGCATGCCTCGATTGCCACCCAGCCTCACCGAGCGACGGGAACCTCCCTTATCCTGGGAGTTTCCCAGTTCCAGCTCTCCTATGGAACCTGTCCATTTTTCCTTGGGCAACGGTACGTCCGCCATTTACATACACCTCAAAGCAACGGGGGCATTCTCAAGGCGGGGTGGTCCGCCTCGATCATCCAGTTCATCAGTCCTTCCGCGTCGGTGACGGTCGTCTCGTCCGCCACCTTCTCCAGAAAGTCTGGCATTCCCAATTCCGTGGCCCTATTAATAAGCTCTTCCCTCATGCTGTTCTTCAAAGAGGAGGGCATCCAGGATATGCGCAGGAATCCACCGTCCCCGGTGATGAACTTCTTACTGATCAGGTAACGACGACCGATACCGATGAACCCCGGGGTCTGCCTGCCCCCGCCGATGGAACCGGCCAGGGTGGAGAACTTCATGCCCAATGGGGTCATGTCGGGGAACTCCCGGCTCACCACTATCACCGACTGCATGTCCGGGCTCATGGCCGCGATGCACTCGAAACAGCCGCAGGAGGTCATTGGGTCCTCCATCATGCTGTAGGCGCAGAAACGGGATATCTTCCCGCGGGTCAAAGCCGTCACCGCCTCGTTCACTCCCTCCCAAGACCCCTTCTCCAGGTCCTCCGGCTCCCCTTTGGCTATGGGCTGGTTGGGTCCCGACGGAACGATCTCCTTGCCGGTCTTCGCGTCCAGCCAGTTGATGGCCCCGCAGAGGCCGAGGCGCTCCGGCGTTATCACGCACACATGGTCCGGGGCGAACGACTGGAACATGAGGCAGGAGTAGAAGGTGTCCACGCTGTCGTCGGTCAGTCCGGCCATGCGCTCCTCCCTCTCCTGGTATACCCCCAGGGCCTCGGGCAGACGGCGCCCTATCTCCTTCTCATCGGTGATTATGATGACCTGCACCCTGGAGACGATGTTTCCGAACTCCTCCTTCAATTTGGTGACCAAAATGCGTCCCAGATGCTCCAGGCGGAAACCCGCCTTGCGTGCTTTCTTGCTAATCCTGAGCCAATTCATATTGCGCTGCCCAGTGTGCCATACCCCCTCGGCGAAGTTCAGATAGAGGTGTATCCGCCGTTCCATGACCGATTCGAAATCCTCCTGCATGCGCTTGCCGAAGACGTCCACCAGTATGGCCATGGGCGTCTGTGAGCCTTCGGCCATCTGGTCCGCCTCCGGTCCCAGGACAAGCACCTCTCCGTCGCGGACCTCGTCCTCCGACCTCCTGCGCAGAAGCTCAAAGGACGGTGTCCGTCCCCCACCCGCTTCCAGATATGTGTCCGGCCGACGGACGGTCTCCCCTTCGAACGCCGGTCCGAAAGGCACGGGGATGTCCACCATGGTCACGGCCACGCGAATGTCCCGTGATTCCAGACCTCCCTGGAGCATATGCTGGGGCTCCTTGTGGAACAAAAGGTCCGGCACGCCCTCCACCTCCTGGTCGGTGATGATGGGGACCCCATGCGTCAGCGCCGCCAGCGCCATGGCCGCCCGGCAGGAGTCCAACGGCCCAAAGTGCAGCACGAAGGCCTTGGGTCTCTTTGTCAAGTAGGCGGACAGCCGTTCCGCGTCCCCCTTCTGCACTCCCCCGAACGAAAGCGCGGCCCGGGTCAGGAAGTCCAGGGCGTGCACCAGCTGGGTGAAGTTACCCAACGGATAAAGCATCATCTCCAGCCCCATCTGCACATCGTTCTCCTGCAGTACCCGCACCACCTCGTCCGCGGCCATGATCAGCAATCCCCGTGCCTGCAGCTCCCTGACGGTGGTCACCAGCTGCTTGCGGTCGTGAGGAATGCCCATGAGCACGGCCGCTCCGGGGATGGTATCGTCCACGAAGGCCAGTCCCAGCTCTCTGAGGACCTTGTCAGGGATGAAGCCTACGGTGGAAGAGCCGATATGGGGATCTCCGTCCAGATAGCGCAACGCTTCCAAGGCCTCGACGGCGATCAGGGCCGAGCGTCCGGCGGTCAGCGCCGCGCCCAGGCTCCGCTCCTTCGGCAGGGCGGAATACCTTTTCACCACGTCCAGCAGCTCCTTGGCATTGCCTATCTCCGCCCCGTCCCAACCCAGGATGCATGGCAGGGAGTAGCCCGTCTCAGGATACTCGACCGGGACATCTCCCCTCCTCTGGATCGTCGAGAGAACGGCTATCATGGCCAGAGCCAACAGCAGCTCCGCCCCCAGGAAGCCCAATGCGATGACCTGGTCGTTGCTCACTCTGACCGGGGACGGAGGGTCGTATCGATGAGGCAGGCCGCTCAACCAACGGCGGCGCTCCATCTCCCTGCTCAGGTCATCCTCGCTGGTTAGGAGCGATCCCTGGAAGAGATCTCGCACGGTGTTGGTGAGGAACTCCTTCGCTAGGGGGTCGAGGGTTAGGTCGGTCAGCAGCACAGGGAACCCCATCAACGCTTGGCCGATGGCCAAGGGCAGATCCCCGGTGCTCATGGCCAGGGGCAAATGGGCTGCCGCCGAACCTAATTCCCTGACCAATTCTCGACGCAGGTCCAGGAAGGCGGCGATGACCTGGGCCGGATGACCTTCGAGCTGTACCGAGCCATCATCCGTGGTCCGAAGACACCACACCCCTTCATGCTCTTCCAAGAGCGATCCTCGGACCACTCCCTCCCGCAGCCGTTGTCGCAGTTCCGGCAGAGCATCTATCTCTTCCGGGCGCGCCTGTAGCGCCCTCAAGCACCAGCTGAGGATGGAGCAGGCTAAGGATTCGCGCGCACCCAGTAGCAGATCGTAGGCCTCTCCCCGAGGAACATCCGTCAACGGTGCCAGTAGCCCGGCCTGCTCCCATATCCTCTTCTCCCTCAAAGCCATCGGTTCGCAACCCGTGGCTTTGGCCAGGTCACGGTTCACCAGGTCCAATGTCTTTCCCAGGTCGGCGGTCCAAAGATCGTCCGGGCTCGTTCCTTCTACCACCCGACGCACTGATTCCCTTACCACGTTTCCACCTTCCACGTTTTCCAGTAGGGTAAGCAAGCGCTTCCGCTCCGCTCGTACAATTATTAGGATATCGCCCGCTGCCAACGGTTCGGATCTATAGTGGGTCTGGGTCAAAGGAACCTCTCCAATCCTGATTAGGTACCATCGAGTTCCAGCCAATATAAAGTTGTAGTGTCGGGAACTGGCGTGTGAAGGCGAAATATGACTTCGATGCGCTTATTAAAGATGCCCGTCATATTCAATAATCAAGGAGATAGGCATGACCTTCAAGAATCAGAACACCTACGATCTCATGGTCAAGGAGGGGGAGGAAGCCTCATTTCACACCAGGTATGAAAGGGCGGTAGAGAGGTTCGCCCAGTCCTTGGAAGTGGCCAGCAGGTACGAGAGCATGATCGACGGCAGGCCGGTCTCCACAGGTAAATATTTCACTGACACCAGCCCGATCGATACCGGGATGGTCATCGGGGAGTTCTCGTTAGGGGGAAAGAAGGAAGCGTCCATGGCCATCGATTCCGCCTATAGGGCGTATCAGGCCTGGTCCGTGATGGACCTGGACAAGAGACTGGTGATATTCCACAAGGCCGCAGAGATCATGCGCAGGGAGCTTTTCGAGATCGCCGCGGCGGTGACGTTCGACAACGGAAAGGACCGTTACGAGGCGGTCGGCGAGGTGGACGAGGCCATCGATTTCATTTCCTTTTACGCGGAGCAGATGAAGAGACGCAATGGATTCACCGAGAAGAAACCGGCGGCGTATCCAGATGAGAGGCCGATCAGTGTCATGCGTCCCTATGGGGTGTGGGCCGTGATATGCCCCTTCAACTTTCCCATCGCCATTTCCGCCGGCATGCTCACCGCGGCCATCATCACCGGGAACACCGCCGTACTGAAGCCCTCATCGCCCGCGCCGTTGGCGGTGCATATGCTGTACGACATTTACGAGCGTGCAGGCGTGCCCCCCGGGGTCATCAACCTGCTGTCTGGGACAGGTTCGACGGCCGGCGAGGCCCTGGTCTCCAATGAGAAGATCGACGGCATCGCCTTCACAGGTTCCAAGGAGGTCGGCTTCAAGCTGCTAGCATCATCATTGCGCCGAATACCTATCCCGGTCATCACTGAGCTGGGAGGCAAGAACCCGGCCATCGTGACGGAGAAGGCGGACCTGGCGCGAGCGGTCGCCGGCGTGGCCTCTTCGGCCTTCAGTTTCAGCGGTCAGAAGTGCAGCGCCTGCTCCAGGGCCTATGTCCACGAACTGGTCTACGACGATTTCATGGTCTCACTGTTGATGCACCTCTCTCGTCTGAAGGTGGGGGACCCCCGGGAGAAAGGCACGTTCATGGGACCGGTCATCCACCAGAAGGCAGTGGACGACTACCTGTCCCACATCTCCCTGGCCCAAAGGGACGGGATCGTGCACACGGGAGGGGAGAAGGTCGCCTCCCCGGAGCTGTCCAAAGGTCACTTCGTCCTACCTACGGTGGTCAGCGGCCTGCCCGAAGAGCACCATCTGATCAAGAACGAGCTTTTCCTGCCGATCCTCTGCGTGCAGCGGTTCACCGACCTGAAGGACGCGGTGCGCCGAGCGAATGACGTGGACTACGGTCTGACATCAGGCATATACTCGCTCGATCCGGAAGAGGTCAATTACTTCTTTGAGAACATCGAGGCCGGGGTGACCTATGCCAATCGTGCCCGCGGCGCGACCACCGGTTCCATGGTGGGGGCGCAGCCCTTCGGCGGTTGGAAAGCATCGGGTTCTACTGGACTTGGAAGCGGTACGGGCATGTACCTCACCCGATACATGAGGCAGCAGAGCCGGACCACGGTACGCTGATCATTTACTGGCCGCTGCCAGTACCCTCTCCCCGCCATTGCTGACGAAGAGCACATTGCCCTTGCTGTAGACCTGAAAAGGATCGGACAGACATTCGGCCACCAGATCGCTGTCCCCCAAAGCCCACACTGTTTTCAAAAGCTGAGAGAACATGGAGCTCGGATTGCCGGCCTTCTGCATATAGAAGTCCGCCCCGTTCTGCACCGCCTCGATGGCCAAGCCTTCGGAACCGTTTCCGGTAAGCAGAATGAAAGGCATGTTCCGATGCAGCGATCTGAGCGCCCTCAGGAACTGCAGCCCGTCCATTCCTGGCAGTGAGTGATCGGAAACGATCACCTGATAGTCGCCATCCGCGGCCATCTCTAATGCCCGGGTCGGCGACGTCACGAAGTCCGCCAATATACATTTCTCTCTCTGAAAAAACTCTTTGCAAAGGTCCAAGAAACTAACTTCGTCGTCAAGTACCAGGACCTTGATCACTTTCCTCATCGATGTCAACGACATGGATGTCCCATCCACTTATGGACCGGCAGATAGCTATATTAAACTGCGCAGATGCTTCTCAATTCGTGAACATTAAAATTATAGGCGATAGAATTAATAGCGCCCTAATCAGTAATCGGTCTGGGAGAACATGTCGGGACTAGAGGACATCGTCGGCAAGGAGGTCATCAGCGCGGATGCCATCATAATCGGAACCGTTGAGGGAATCTCAGTTGATACGGACATCTGGAAGGTGCCCGCGATCAGGGTGAGCGTACGTAAGGGCAACGAGGCTTCCTTGAACAAGAAGAAGAAAGCCATCGGAGTACAGAGGGTGTACTTGGCCACCCCGCAGGTATCGTCGGTCAGTGACACGGTCACATTGGCGGTCAAAATGGACCAGGTCAAGGATGTGTTGCTGGAGGTTAAAAAGGTCCCCATGAGCGCCGGGGACCTGCTCAACAAGAAGGTGGTGGCCCAGGACGGCAAACAGGTCGGCTACCTGGACAACGTCTACTTCGACGCTGGAAAAGGTTGGGAGATCACCAAGCTGGGCGTGAAGCTGGAAAAGACGGCCAAGCAGGCCTTGGGCCTCAAGAAAGGCATCGCTCCTTCTTCCCAGATCACCATAATGACCAAGGACGTCAAGACCGTCGGTGACATGGTAATGCTGCGCTTGGACATCGGTGAGCTGAAGGATTATCTGACCAAGAAGCAGGTATCCAAGAAGTGAGATCCAATTGAAGGGAGACAGTTCGACGCTCCTTCGAACTGGAAAGAAACCTCTCAAACATTTGGGGGAAGGTGCATTTGATCAAGACCAGGGCATTGGGTCGGCGTTTCGGCGCCACGGTTGCGGTGGAGGACCTTTCCCTGAACATCAAGAAAGGGGAGGTCTTTGGGCTCCTAGGGCCAAATGGAGCGGGCAAGACCACCACCGTACGGATGCTCTGCGGTTTGATCTCCCTAAGCAGCGGAGAGGCCTACATCGACGGTCTGGACGTCAAGGACCCCGAGCAGCGTTTGCGGATACGGGGCATGATCGGTCTGCTGCCCGAATCACCTGGTCTGTACGAGTCGTTGAGCGCCTATCGCAACCTGGACTTCTACGCCAAGCTGTATGGTTGCGATCCTAAATGCCGTAAGGAAAGGATCAAGGAGCTGCTTCAAGCCTTGGAACTTTGGGACCGTCGCGACCAACCGGTGGCCGGTTTCTCCAAGGGCATGAAGCAGAAGATAGCCATCGCCCGAGCGTTGGTGCATGAACCGAAGCTGCTGTTCCTGGACGAGCCCACCTCCGGGTTGGACCCTTCAGCTTCGGTCACCGTACGAAACTACCTGTTGGACCTGAAGAAGGAGGGCAGGACCATATTTCTGAACACGCACAACTTGGACGAGGCCGAGAGACTGTGCGATCGTATCGCCGTCCTCAACACCCGACTCCTGGCAATGGGCCGCCCGAACGAACTGGCCCAGGACTATTTCGGCCGACATCTGTTGGTGCAGGTGAAGGAGCAGGAGACCTTGGACCTCTCCCGTTTCAACGACATCCCGGGGTTGGTCAAGGTGACCCTTGGAAGTGAAGGTCTCTGTTTCACCTTGGACGATCCCCAGCTGAGAGCTCCGGAGGTGGTGCGCAGGCTGATAAGGGAGGGGGCCGAGGTACAGCAGGTATACGAGAGCAGGAAAAGCCTGGAGGATGTATACCTCCGGATAATAGGGGGTGAGGAGAACGCGTCCCGATAAGGTCTGGACAATCGCTCTTAAGGAATTCTCGGAGTTCAGGCGCAACCGGTACATCGTCTATTCGCTGATCCTCATGCCCTTGATCATGACCACCATCCTGCCGATGGTCTACCTGCTACCAGTGGCCTCTTTCGCCAGCGACCCTCCCGACGAGCCCATGGACCTGGGAATAGAGACCATAGAGATCGTGTACGGGGGTACGGTGCAGAACGGGTACTATAACCGAACCCTGTTCATCGGGGTCACCCTGGGAAACATCGTGGCCCTCAGCTGCCGGTTCGTAGACTGTGAAATGAACTATTGTCTCTTGCGCAACAGCGATATCTCGGACAGTTCCCTGAGCGAATGCGTAGTGGACCGGTGCAATCTGGATAACGTCAGCCGGTTCAATGTTTCCCTCAAGGACAGCCGGGTGCTTGGGGAGCCCACCGAGGCCGAGAGCACTTTACTGCTCCTGCTGGACGCCCAGATGCTGTTCTTCACCCTCATCCCCACCATCCTCCCGACCATCATCGCCTCCTACACGTTGGTGGGAGAGAAGCTCAACCGTTCCCTGGAACCTCTGCTGGCCACGCCCACCTCCGACCTGGAGATACTGACCGGGAAGGTCGTATCCATACTACTGCCCAGCATGCTGGTGACCTGGATATGTTTCGTTCCCTTCGTGATCATAGTGAACCTCATAGCCGGTCCGGTGCTCGATTACCTGCCCCTCCCCGATCTGACCTGGTTGGTGGTGGTGTTCTTGCTAGGCCCCCTCTTCTGTCTGGTCAGTATCCTAGGGAACGTCATAATCTCCTCCAGGGTCAACGACGTCCGCTCGGCCCAGCAACTGGGGAGCCTGGTGGTGCTGCCCATCGTGGGCTTCTTCGCCGTAGCCCTGATCGGAGTGATCTCCCTGACACTGCCCTATCTGCTCGCCTTCGCCCTTGTAATGGTCTGTGTCGACATCATCCTTTTTTACTTGGCGACGCGTATATTTGGTAGGGAAGAGATACTGGTAAGATGGAGATGAACGGACGAAACGGCCGCCGTGTGGACCAGCGGATCCACGTCGGGAGCACACCAGCCGGAGTACCAGTTATCGTGGAGAGCGTGCCCCACGTTCACACAGTGGCCCTTTCGGTGACCGCCACGGTCGGCTCCAGGGATGAGAGGAAAGGCGAGTCCGGAGTATCGCATTTCTTGGAGCATATGCTTTTTAGGGGGACAAAGACCCAAAACTTCCGCGACGTGAACGAAAAGATCGAGTCCTCCGGGGGGTACCTGAACGCCTATACGACCCACGAGGCCACTTGTTATTACGCGTTCACCATAGATGAGTCGCTGAAGGTGGCCGAAGAACTGCTGGCCGACATTTTCCTGAACCCGCGCATGGACCCGGTCCTAGTGGAACTGGAACGCAACAACATCAAGCAGGAGATAGGCATGCGCATGAACGATCCATCATCCCACCTACGGACCAGGATGGTGGAGGTCATGTACAAGGGGAATCCGCTTTCCCGATCGATCCTGGGTACGCCGGAGAGCCTGAACAATTTCAACTCCGAGTTCCTGGTGGACTATCATGATACCCATTACTACGAGCCGCACTTGGTGGTCAGCGCAGTGGGTAACGTGGATTTCGAGAGGGTGCTTGAATGGGCCGGTAACTTCGATCGGACCGGAGGGCAGGCCGCCAGGAAAAGCCGCCGTAAACCAAAGCAAGCCCAAGGGGTCAACTTCTTCGTCAAAGGTGAGGAGCGCGCCTACATAGGCATGGGGGTGCCAGCCTACCCCGCGTCGCACGATCTGGTCATGGCTCAGTCCATTCTTTCTACGATCCTATGCGGAGGC
Organism: Methanomassiliicoccus sp.; assembly: GCA_004525545.1. Classification (GTDB taxonomy): domain Archaea; phylum Thermoplasmatota; class Thermoplasmata; order Methanomassiliicoccales; family UBA472; genus UBA472. The sequence continues at coordinate 25,343 of SPCU01000009.1, forward strand.
ACATCCTCTCGATTGAACCATAGGATACGGGAATTGGAAGGTCTGGTATATTCCATCAGCATGTACCCGTTCACGTTCAGGGACTGCGGTTCGATGATGACATACTGCTCCACATCCATGGAGCAATTGCCCAGGCTCTTCGACTCTTACGGACAGGAACTGTCCAGGCTCAAAGGCGAGGGTCTGGTCCAAGGCGAGCTGGAGAAGGCCAAGTACGTCCTGAAGGGGGCATTGCTGCGCAACGCCTGCCGCCCGGACCAGAACATGAGCTCCCAACTGCACCACTACCTGGACACCGGCAAGGTACAGAGCATCGAAGAGCAGCTGGAGGAGATCAATTCCGTCACCGGGGAGCAGGTCATGAAGGTGGCGCAGGACATCCTGTTAAGAGAGAAGGTGTGCACCACCATATGCGCCGGGGAGGAGATGAGGGCGGAGATGGTGGAGGCAGCGGGGTCCTTGGACTTCTAAGCCTCTATGACCAGCAGTACCTGCCCGCCTTCCACGGTCTCACCGGCCCGGACCTTGACGTCCTTGACCTTACCCGCGGTCTCGCACTGGACCTCGTTCTCCATCTTCATGGCCTCCAGCACTACCACGACCTGGTTGGCCTGAACCGAATCGCCGGCCTTCACCTTGACGGCCATGATCTTGCCCGGCATCGGGGACAGCACCGCTCCGGAACCTCCCTCGCCCTTGGCACCTTCAACGACCTCCTCGATCGATCTGTCCTCGATCTCCCGCACCTGCTGCAGCTTCAGCTCCATGGTGTGGTTCTCGACCGTTATCTTGGCCCCGGTCTCCAGATCGCCCTCGATGGTCAGTGGGACGACCTCTCCGTTCACCAGGACCTTGTCCTCTTTGAAAATGCACTTGAAGACGTGGTCCTCCACGTCCACACGGTAGTCGCCGCCGTTCTTCTCCACCGTCACCTCGTATTCATGGCCATTGACGGTCATGCGCAGCTTCACAGCGGCCACCCCCCTTTGCCGACGGCCTCTTTACGGGCCACCAGCTTCCAGGCGTCCATGTTCCCGCCTGAGGTCGTCCTGTCGGACGCGTGCCTCTCGGTGGACCGCATATAGAGCACGGCGATCGCCGCCAGCTCATTCAGGTTGACGCCCTTCTCCATCATCTGGCGGTACTTGAAGTAGTCCAACGCCACCGGGGGGAAGAGCGCGTATGAGAGCACGTCCTCCTCGGAACAGACCATCTTCTCGTTGCAGGCGTACTCCTCGACCTCCTTGCAAAGCTTATCAAACTCCGGCTCCAGCAGATCAGCCGGGCGAACGGTGATGGGCTTCTCGTCCCCGATGATCTTCCTCCTGATCTCCGGAGAGATATCGGCCGGGGTCTTGCCATAGAGCCCCCGGACCAGGTTCTTGGTCTCGTTGGTGACCATCTTGTAACGCTCGCCGGCTATGACGTTCAATACGGCCTGGGTTCCCACTATCTGCGATGTAGGGGTGACCAAAGGAACGTGCCCCAGTTCCGCCTTCACCCGCGGTACTTCCTCCAGCACCTCGGCCATCTTGTCCTCCTTCTTGGCCTCCCTCATCTGAGAGGCCAGGTTGGACATCATTCCGCCGGGGATCTGATACACCAGGACGTTGGTGTCGATGCCAGTGAAATCGCTCTCGAACGCGTGGTACTTGGTCCGCACCGTCTTGAAGTACTCGGCTATCTCCTTCAGCTTCTTCAGGTCCAGGCCGGTATCGTACTCCGTACCGTTGAGCATGGCCACCACGGCCTCCGTGGGCGTCTGCGAGGTGCCCAGGCTCAAGCTGGAGATCGCCGTATCAACTATCTCCGCCCCGGCCTCGATCGCCTTCATGTAGGTGCCCATGACCATTCCGGAGGTGGCGTGGCAGTGCATATGCACTGGCAGACCAATCTCCTCCCGTAGCTGCTTGACCAGTTCGTAGGCGTCCATCGGGGCCAGCATGCCGGCCATGTCCTTGATGCAGATGGTGTCGGCGCCCATGTCCTGAAGCTTCCGGGCGAATTTGATGTAACCCTCGATGGTGTGCACCGGAGATATGGTGTAAGAGATGCTAGCCTCGACCACTCCTCCCACCTTCTTCACACAGCGCATGGCCATCTGCATGTTGCGGTGATCGTTCAAGGCGTCGAAGATGCGGAAGACATCTATGCCCCGGCGCTTGGCGTTCTTGACGAACTTCTCCAGGATGTCGTCGGAGTAATGACGATAGCCCACTATGTTCTGCCCCCGCAGAAGCATCTGGAAGGGGGTGTTGGGCATCGCCTTCTTGAGCTTGGTGATGCGCTCCCATGGGTCCTCGCGCAGAAAGCGAAGGCAGGTATCGAACGTCGCCCCGCCCCACATCTCCACCGACCAGTAGCCTATCTCGTCCAGCATGGCGGCGGCAGGCAGCATGTCCTCTGTCCTCATCCTGGTCGCCAGGAGAGATTGGTGCGCGTCGCGCAGCACGGTGTCGGTGATCTTGATCTTCATATCATCCCTCACAGCGGCATATTGCCGTGCTTCTTGGCCGGGCGCGCCTCCCGCTTGCGGTCCAGCATGGTCAGTGCTTCGATCAACCGCATGCGGGTGTTGTTCGGTTCGATTATATCGTCCAGATACCCACGCTCTGCAGAGAAGAACGCCGAGGCGTACAGCTTGCGGTACTCTGAGATGAGCACATCCCTCTTCTCCTGCGGGTCATCGGCCATGATCAGTTCCTGCTTGAAAACGATGTTGATGGCACCCTCCGGCCCCACGATGGCGATCTC
>SPCU01000076.1 GCA_004525545.1 Methanomassiliicoccus sp.
GTACCTACCTCCAGGCAGGGAAGCCTCACTGAGATGTACAATCCTTCCTCGCTCAGCTCGCAGGTAGTGCTGGCCATGCTGCCCTCGACCACCTGTGCGGCATCCTGCCCAGTAGCGATGTAAAGTGCGGCTAGCATGTTGGCGGCGTGGGCGTTCGATCCGTAGGATAATGACAAACCGCTCCCGATCAAGTTCTTGCGGTAACAGGTCTCCACCATGGCATCCGGGGAGGTGTGCAATTTCGTCCTTACCATCTCCCCCGGTATCCTCACATCCACCAGCACTGACTTTCCCCGACCGTCTATGAAGTTCATGGCCGCCGGCTTCTTGTCCACGCACATATTGCCGGAAACGGATATCATCTTGATACCGACCTTTTCTTCGATGAGCCGGCAGGCGGATTCGGTGGCGATGGTGGACATGTTCATGCCCATGGCATCACCAGTATCATAGGAGAATCTCAGAAAAAGTGAGCGCCCAGAGGCGAAGGCCCGCACCTTCACCAGCTTTCCGTGGCTGGTGGTCGATTCGGCAGCGGCCTTGATCTCCTGGAAATGTTCGTTGACCCAGTCCGTAGCCTCTTTGGCCTGGCGAACGCCTTTGGTACGGAACACCGGTGCACGGGTCATCTCATCCTTGATTATCAATGCCTCAGCGCCTCCGCACGCGGTGATGATGGAAGCTCCACGGTTGACCGATGCCACCAAAGCCCCTTCAGTGGTGGCCAGAGGTACCAGGAACTCTCCTTGGGCGTGGTCCCCACGGACAGCGAGCGGTCCGACGAAGCCCAGTGGGACCTGGGTGCACCCTATCATGTTCTCGACGTTCTTTTCAGCGGCAATCGGATCGAAGGAGCAGTTCTTGGAATGCTCCAGGCGGGCGCCGGTGAATTTTTCCACGGCCTTGCGCCGGTCATCCATGTCCGCGCGGGTCCTTCCCTTGTTCCTGAGACCGTTGGTCGAGCTCATCACCAAGGAATCAGGGTGGTATTAGATAACCTTCACGCCGCGGTTCACGTCCTCATCCTCCCAAAATATCTTATTCTTGCGGCATTGTTGACCGTTCCAACTCTCGAACATTGGATTGTTCGGAACGATATCCCATGGTCAGCATCACTGAGGGGAAACCACTGGAGCATACGTTGGAACAGCTATCCACTACCAGGGAGGTCACCATCCTAAGCTGTAACACCTGCGCCCATTACTGTGGCACCGGGGGACGATTGGCCATGGACCATCTGGCCTTTCATTTGAACAATAACGGTGTCACCGTGGTCGGCAAGGAGCTGGTGACCAAGGTCTGTATTCAAGAGCAGTTGCGTGGATGCAACCATACAAAGACCATCGTCCTGATGGCCTGCAGCTCCGGACTGATCAGCGCCAAGGAGGCGTGGCCTGACGCAGTGATAGTGCCCACCAACTCCACTCTGGGAATAGGGTCCTACGATCCGGATACTGGTTCGGCCACCTTGTTGTTTCCCTTCCCTGGGCATGAGACCTCTCGAGGAGCACGGTTCCCCTCGCTCAACACGGAGGCGATCCGATGATCATGACCCTGCGAAGGTTGGACTATCACGCCTTGATAGCATTCCTGCCGAGGGACGCCCGCGTGCTGGTGTGGAGCTGCAATACCTGCGCCAGGCTCTGCAACGGATTCGGTGGTAAGGAAGCCACTAAGGCTCTTTGCTCAATGCTTGCCGAGGACGGCCTGGAAATAGTGGGCGGTGAGGTATTGAGCGTCTCCTGCTTCAAAAGCGTCATCCGAAAAAGGTTGGATAGGGCGGATCTCCGCATGATGGCGGAAAAGGCCACCCACTTGATCCCATTGACCTGCCGCACCGGTGTGGAGATGATGCGCAATGAACTGCCTTGGCTTGAAATTGTTGAGGTCGGCGAGACCGTGGGATTGGGTTATCTTTCTGAAAGTCGGGGGGCGGTCCTAACAAACAGCATCGTCGAGATGCTCGATCTTCCCGATGAAGGGATCCCGCTCTCGGAGGTCGCCGAGGATTTGGGTCTTTTTCTTGGTCCGTTCGAACGATAACGGCGGAAAAACCATATGTTCAAATTTTTTTTAATAATTATACGGGGTTATCAAATAAAGGTTAATCCTTTATTTTCATTTTTCAGGGCCAAAATCCTTCATTCCTACATATAGTTACGGGTTAAGATTTAATATCAGAAGCGCTCATGCGGTCGATTTAAGGTGCGTGTCACCTAGAGGGCGTTACCAGAAATGTACAGCATGAGTCCCAGGGCAGGTAAGCTTCTGAATGACGAAGAAGTGATGGAGAAATATGTTAAGGACGACGAGTGGGGATTGCTCACCTCCATAGACCTAAGAAAATGTGATCCGGAAAAGATCCGGAGCAAAGAGGTCATTTCCCAATTCGCCATCGACCTTTGTGAGTACATAAAAATGAAGAGGTTCGGAGACCCCATAGTGGTCCGGTTCGGCCCCATCCCCAAGGTTGAGGGATACTCCCTGGCCCAACTGATCGAAACCTCCATGATCTCCGGTCACTTCGCTGAAGATACCGACCGCGCGTTCATTGATGTCTTCAGTTGCCGAGAATACCCCCCCAAGAAGACCGCCGAGTTCTGCCAGAACTACTTCGGCGCAGAGGAGATGGAGTACTCCGTTGTCTTCAGGACCTAAAACGCCCCCCTGAACAACAGGACCCAAAGTCTTTAACGCCCCAGGATGCGGCTCCGGCCGCAAACTGGCCTTCTTCTCTTTTCATTTTGTTCGACCGACCGGCCAGAAAATAATATTTTTAATGATTTATACCTAAAAATCGGTGAAAATTATCTCATGGCATACCAGGACAATGGAAAGGTTTAAAATTGAATGCCGCATTCGCCACTTTACTTGGGCCCATAGCTTAGCCTGGTTGGAGCGCCCGGCTGATAACCGGGAGGTCAGGTGTTCGAATCACCTTGGGCCCATCCATTTCACTGGTTAAATCGAAAAATGCCCTTTTTCGGGCATTTTGAGCCATCGGTCCGATCGAGCGACTCAATGAATGAGCCGTACTCACCTAGGACTGTTTTCGTTGGTGTTTTGGCCGATATATTATGATGTTCACAGGCAATGACGGTACCCCATGACCGAGAGAGAAGAAGTGTGCGAGGGGGAAGTTAACCATGCCGGGGGACAGTACGTGAAAGAAGCGTACCATACGTGCATTCCCAGGTTCTCCATCCGTTTCGCTCATGCAGGCGACATTTCTTTGATCCTACGTTTCATCGAACGACTGGCGGAGTACGAGGGACTATCAGAGGAAGTGGTGGCAACCGAGGACGTGCTCCTCGATTCCCTATTCGTTAAAAAACAAGCGGAGGTGATCATCGGAGAGCTGGACGGAGAACCGGTTGCGTTCGCGTTATTCTTCCATAACTTCTCAACCTTCCTGGGCAAAGCGAACCTGTACCTGGAAGACCTCTTCGTTGATGAGAGATGTCGTGGACAGGGCTTGGGACGGTCGATGTTCGCATGTTTGGCCAGGATCGCGGTGGAACGTGGCTGTGAGAGACTAGATTGGTGGTGCCTGGACTGGAACACTTCCTCCATTGAATTTTACGAACGGATGGAGGCAAGACCGATGTCCGATTGGACCGTATACAGGATCGATGGTCATCGCCTCTTCGAACTGTCCGGAACGTTATGAGCCATCCCTTAACTTGATGTCCTCGAACCCCTCGACCTATGCTTGGCGCTTTCGGTCGAGCGAGATGATCATATGTACCCTGGATCTTGGACCGATATCTCTCAGCACCCATCCTTGTCGCCTCGCGTTCTTACTTGAGTCGTTCAGATCGTGAAAATCGCATCTGGGCTTGAAAGGGGTCAGGAAAGATCAACCATTTGGATCGATGACAAATGGTACATACTCGGGGCGTCATGCAAACTTCCTCCGGGCACCCTGTATATGAGCGTCCACTCCCTAATACGGACGCGAGGAGACCTGGGAACGAGAGTTCAGTGGTGAGAGCCCGTGGTAAAATGCTACAATTGCGATTGGGAAGGGAAGGAAGAGGAGCAGGTAAAAGAACTGGGTAACCTCATGTTCTATGATAACCTGCTCATGAGCTCATTGAAGGGTGTGAGAGTGATCCGTTTCAACCTTCTGTGTCCTAGGTGCGGTGTGATGCTGAAGAGCAAACGCCTGATCGATAGCATGGTCGTCGAAGAGTGAACTCACGCCATGGGTCGTTAATCGTGGGATCTTCTTGATCCTTTCCACCGTATCCGATGACCATTTATTTTCATTGGGTCGGAAAAGGTGACCAATAGCATTATTCTTCCACCCATCATAAAGATGGGTCATATGGATAGTAACAGTATGATCAATTTTTTCGTGAAGAAACGACTTTTCCGAAACATCCTGACCACGAGGTGCAGGCGCGAGCTCATCGCTCTTCGATGGGCACGAAGGTCCTTCCGAACTCCCCCACGTATTTTGATGATGGACGGAGGAGGACCGCGTCCTCGTACTGTTCTATCGTATGAGCGACCCAGCCCGCTATTCTGCTCGAGGTGAAAAATGGCGTGAAGAATTCCTTGGGCACCCCCAAAGCGTCCATGGCCACTGCAGCGTAGAAATCCAAGTTGGGGTAGATGTTCTTCCTCTGGTGAACGATCTCCTCGATCTTGATGCATTTGTTATACAGGTCCAACGTCCTCTTTTGATGACATAGGTTTTCGACTATGCCCCTGAGATGCTTCGTTCTCGGGTCCTCCGCCATGTAGACCCGATGACCAAAGCCCATGATCTTCATTTTTTCATCCAGCAGCCCCTGGATGTATTCATCCACATATTTTTCCAGACCTATGTCATTGAGCATTTCCATCACTTTTTCGCTGGCGCCACCGTGCAGAGGACCCCGGAGGGTTCCGATCGCCGAGGTTGCGGCTGAATACATGTCTGCATTGGTGCTTGCGGTCACACGCGCTGCGAAAGTGGAAGCGTTGAACCCGTGATCGGCATGAAGGATAAGAAGGCGATGGAGAACATCTGCTTCGTCCTCCTTCGGAGGGTACCCTTCGAACATATAAAGGAAATTCTCAGCGAAGCCAAAGTCCTTCCTGGGGGCTGGAACTGGCTGACCCATGCGGCTTCTGTGCAGGGTGGCTACTATGGTGGGCACCTGGGCGATCAGCCTGGTGGCCCTTCGCATGTTCGCGGCTTCTGAGAGATCTTTGTACTCGATATCGTACTCCCCCAGACGGGATACTTCGGTTCGCAATACGTCCATTGGATGAACATGCCCCGGTGTGTCCCAGATGCATTTGACCATAGCGTTGGGCAGTTTCATCTCAGAAATAAGATCGGTGCAGAACTCGTCCAGCTCCTGCTGGTTAGGCAACCTCTTATGAATTAATAGGTAGGCTACCTCAGTATAGGTGACCCGCCCCACCAGATCATCGATATTATATCCCAGATAATAGAGGTAGCCCTTCGGGTCCACGAAGCTAATTCGGGTCTCAGCGGCGGCGACGTCCTTTAACCCGCGAACGACCTTTCTATCCGATTCTTCGTTCATTTTTCTCCTTATCCGCACATTCCATGCCTAAACGCACGGTTTGAACAAGAACAGCCATTTACAAGTGCGATCAGCATTATGCGACCGCATTCCTTGCTCGCCTAAAGTACTTGTGGCTGATGGTGACTCGGTGTCTGTAAGCAAATTCAAGAATTAGAATAGATACACCCCTTAAACCTTTTTTGTAGGTAAGAGCATGGAAGTTGCTCTGGAACCCTACAACCGCATCCAGGGGTGAACGGAAGATGATACCAGCTAAAGGGCCAGTCACCTGATGGGCCAGATAAGTTTGGTCATTAACTTGTCCATAGGCGTGTCATCGGGACCGTTGAGGTATTCCTCCCACATATGATCGGCCGGCTGAAGACCTTTGACCTTCATCCATTCCATCATCTTGTTGTAGGTGTCGACCAAATTTTCATAGGGCCCTATGTGCATTGCCATTACGGCCTTCCCGGCCGGAAGCACGAACGGCCTGACCCTTCCTTTGGATATTCCCTTACCGCTAACCGGGAAGCCGACCTCCATGTCCGTCTCATCACCGGACCAGGAATGGTAAAAGGTGAAGGGTGGACCGCAGCACTGTACTTCCCCGTTCAATAGCGGCACGATCTCCCCGAACATGCGTCCCATGACCTGGGGGATGTCCTTCACCCTCACCCTTTCCCGGATGGCGATGGCTTCCTGGGCCTTCGTATCAATGATCTCGAACTCCGTCATGGTCATCGAAAATAACTATCATCATAAGGTCTAATATATTTTGATGAGGGATGGTTGAAAATGGGGATCTGAGGGAGCGTGGCTCGATCGAATGTTCACCAAATCGTTACATGTTCTTCTTGTAGAGACAACGGTCGGATCCGATCACCCTTGAGTCCGTTCATTTCATCCTTAAAA
>SPCU01000099.1 GCA_004525545.1 Methanomassiliicoccus sp.
AGGCCAGATGCGGGGAAGAACCCAGAGACCCTGAGAAGGGAGTACGTGGACTATATCACCAAGGACATACTCGACCGGGCGGTGACCATCGGTCTTCCGGCCGTACAGCTGGAGAACGAGCACATTTGGCAGATGGTCAACGAGCCTAAGACGTTCATGAAGCCGGTGGTCGCAGGCCAGAAGGCGCTGATGGAGAAGTACCATGACGAGTACGGCATCGCCTTGAGCATAAGGCACACCATCGCCGACCCCCGTCTGTGCGAGTTCGGCATGAGGCCCGGCATGGACAAGACCCATAGCTATCCCGAGAAGGTCATCGAGTCCGCCGAGGTGGCCTGCGAGAACGGCGCCGATGTGCTGTCCATCGAGAGCATGGGCGGCAAGGAGGTGGCCGACTACGCCATAATGAACGGCGACATCAAGGCCTGGCTGTTCGCCATCGGATGCCTGGGCGCCATCGACATGGAGTGGCTGTGGCCCCAGCTAGTGGACATCTGCAAGAAGAACAAGGTCATCGCCGGAGGCGACACCAACTGCGCCGGTGCCAACACCAGCATGTTCATGGCCGGTGGGTATCTGGACAGGGATGTGGCCAGGACCTTCGCTGCGGTCACCAGGGCCATCGCGTCCACCAGGACGCTCATAGCCTGGGAGGCTGGCGCCACCGGCCCAGACAAGGACTGTGGCTATGAGGGTCCTATCCTGAAGGCCATCGCTGGACGCCCCACTGCTCAGGAGGGCAAGAACTGCACCTGCGCCCACCAGGACCTGATGGGCAACCTGATGGCTCAGGTGTGCGACATGTGGAGCAACGAATCGGTGGAGTACCACCCGGAGTTCGGAGGTTCTTCCGTACAGTGCTGGCTCGGTTCCATAGCCTACGAGTCGGCTCTGATGAACACGGCCAAGCAGCTCAAGCAGGACAAGGTCCTGAGGGACCTGTATATGTCGACGGACAGATACCGGAGCCCCGAGGGGTTCATCCTGGCCTACGACAACGCCTACCGCATCGGTGAGGCCATCGTGGCCGATGGAAAAGACCAGTACCTGCGGGCCAAGTCCGCCGGTCTGACCGCGGCCAAGCTGATTCAAGAGTCGGCCGATCGCAAGGAGCTGAGGCTGAACAAGATGGAGCAGGACACCCTGAGAATAATCGTCAGGGACCTGGGCGCACTGCCGGACAACGCTGGCAAGTTCATGGACCAGTGCCTCAAGGAGTACGAGAACGTACCCATGTTCAACCCCAAGAACTACGGGCTGTAAAGCGTCTGAAGAACTCCATGAAACCTTTTACAAAACCCTTTTTATTCTCTATTTTGGAAGCATGGAAGGAGGAAATATATGACGTATGAAAGTAATGCACACGTGAAATTCGCAATTTTACACGGCTCGTTGCTGGATTTGATCTAGAGATCAGCTCGGACGCTGTGGTCGCAGCCATAGCTGTTCCTGCAGGTATTGTGACCTTGATTGCGGCATATGCAGTATGTCAACGAGAATTTGCTCGGAACTGCAATATTCGGACCGATGGGCATATTCTTCCTGGCATTCGTCCCAGTTCATGTCGCAGGCGGAGACTCTGCTATGATGGTGTTGATATTCATGGGGATCGTACTTCTGATCAATGCCATCGCTTCCTTCGCTCAGCCTGTGAAGATGCTGCCTATCCTGCTGTTAATTGCCTCGGTTGCGTTCTTTGTGACGGCAATGTTCTACAGCCAGGGTGGCGATGGCCTGCAAATGGCCACCGGTGTGCTTTGGTTAGTCTACTCGCTGCTGTCCTTCTACACGGCCCTCGGTATTCTGTTACTGGTCATGAAAGGAAAGGAGATACTGCCTCTGCTGATCAAGACGAAGGCGTAATCAATAAGGAGACCATCGAAACAACAAACCTCTTTGTTAAAGTGGGGCCTACTCGGCCTCTCTTTATTATTTTTTTCACATCTAATCAAGCTTCTAATAGCAGTTTACGTCAATGGGTCGCAGCTCAAGTCTTGATAGCCTGCGCCTCCCCGCCAATCTTAAGACTGCGGAACTTGAAGACCTTCTCCGGGCAGATGAGATCGCACCTTATGCAGGCCGTGCCGCTGCAGAGGTCAGAGGCCACGTTGATGTCGAACCCGCCCTTCCTTTTGGCGATGGTTATGGCATTCTCCGGGCACTCCTTCAAACACTTCCGGCAGCCGGTGCATCCCTCGAAATGGCCGGTGAGGGTCATCCCGATGTCCCGCAGGATCCTCAACCCCTGGTCTCCCAGCACCGGAATGTCCCTTTCCACCAGCTTGCGCACCTGGGCCTTGCGGAACCGTTTGGGCAGCTGCTGTATGCCCATGGTCCTCAGCATCATGTTGTAGGAGTCCAAGGGCATGCCCTCCTGCCAGTACGCCAACTCCTGGATGAATATGGTCTCGAAGATGCTGTCGGTGGCGAACATCACATGGTTGGACCTTATGCCCTTGGCGATACCCTGCAGGCGGTCCAGCCACTCCGGGTCCCGCACCATGTCCGTGGCCATGGCCAGGGAGGTGTTGCCCACCTGGTAGATGGTCTGGGGGGAGGGGGGCAGCAGTCCCACCTTCTGGGCCTTAAGGGCGTCCACGTAGGTGCCGGAGGCCCCGCTCATGTACATGCTGTCCAGGTCCTCGAACCTCACCCCCGCGTGCTCCAGCAGGGTGAAGTGCCCGGCCCGCATGGCTCCGAATGTCTTGGTGGCCTCCTGCAAGTCGTGCTCGTTGATGAATATGCCATCCTGCAGGTGCAGGCACCCGTCGCCGGTGTTGATACAAGGCGGCCTCACCAGATTTATCTCCATCCCCGCGGCGATGGCGGCGATGACCCCGGTGCCGGTGACCCCCCGGGCCTTACCGTGCATGACCCCCTGATCGGTGACCACCCCAGTGTTGAGGTCCACCAGGTCCCCGTCCCGAGGTAGGATGGAATCGTCCAGCACCTTGCATCGCCAGTTGAAGTCGTACTCCAGGTCGCTTATGGCCCCCGGGGCCGCCAGCATGCCCATCTTGATATGCTGGCCTTCGATGGCCGGTCCGGCCGCGGCGCTCCCGGTGTATATGAGGTCCCCCACTTTGAGGGCCATCTCAGCGTTGGTCCCGTAGTCGGTCACCAGGCAGGGCTCGTTGCGGTCCAGCAGCCCGCTCTTCAACATCATGGCCAGGGCGTCCGCCCCTATCTCGTGCTTGATGGCCGGCGGTACGTAAAGATCGGCCTCCGGGTTCAGGTCCAGGCCGACCTCCACCGCCTTTATGACCCGGGCGTCCCTTTTCTGCTGTTCCACCCCCCGCACCTTCAGGGCCCGTTCGCCGGCGAAGGCCAGGTCGCGGATCTCCATGTTCTGGAATATGGAGAGCTGAATGGGGTTACCGCATATGGCCACCCGCTCGACCTTGCTCTTGTCGATGCCCAACAGGCCGATCAGCTGGTTGGCGGTGTCGATCAGCAATCGGTGCGCTATGTCCGTGCCCACCTCGATGCAGAAGGTCAGATGGTCCATCACGTTCGATCCCGGAATCGGATGACGGACGGTGATGGCCGTCGAAATTATCTTACCTGTTTCGAGCTCTAGGGCGTGGGCCCGCGTGCCGCTCGTCCCAACATCTATCGATATACCGTACATCTACCCCTCCAATTTGATGATCTCTTTCTCCCTCGATTCTCCTATCCTTACCAGATCAGAAAAGTCATGCTTAAAAGATGATGTACCCCTGTCCATGCCCCCAGCGATATCCCCGTCCTTCATTCCCACCAGGGCGGCCATTATCTTCATCCTACCACTCCGCACATCCCCTTCAATGGACGAATCCACATCAAGGTCCAGCCTCAGATCTACCAGATTCAATCTGACCCATCCCCCCTGACATCGGAAGAAGGCTTTGATATGCCCGATGATCCCTCGCTCGGAGGTCAACTCCGATGAGATGGTCTTCATCCAAGACCTTAGGGTGTCAATCAGCTCTCTCTCGTTCAATGGCCGGTTGAAGCGGACATCGTATTCCACCCCATGTGAACCGGCCGCGGCCATCTCCTTGCTGTCCTCATCGTTCAAACGATCCCCACCTTGTTCACCAGCTCGTTCACCCCGCTGCCGGTTCTCGCCGATATCTGGACGGTCACCATCCTCGGGTCAAGTTCCTCTACCATGTCGATGATCCTGAGCAGGTCTGAGGGATCGATCATATCGACCTTGTTGATGGCCACGATATCGGCATCCTCCACCTGCCTAGTTAAGAACGCTTTAGTCTCTCTTATCAGGTCATCGGCCCGGAAGGCGTCCACCAGAGCGATGGTTATGACCTTCTCCGGTTCGACCATGGAGGTCCGGATGATGCGATTGATACGGTTCGGAAGGGCCAATCCGGTCGGTTCGATAAGAATATAGTCCGGGGAGAACTCCTTTTTTACCATTTTCAGGGTGTTCTGAAGACTTCCTGATAAAGAGCAGCATATGCATCCTTCGGTCAGCTCCACTGTCTTTAATCCATGCGATTCCAGGACGTCGCCATCGATCCCGACCTCGCCGATCTCGTTGACGATCGCCACTGTCCTCTTTCCCAACTCCCCCAATCTGCGTCCCAAACGTATCATGAAGGTCGTCTTGCCGCTACCGAGGAATCCAGCGATTTGAACGATGATCATAA
>SPCU01000131.1 GCA_004525545.1 Methanomassiliicoccus sp.
ATACCCTACCAGGACTTCTATCAGGCCCGGGGGTACAGTCATTATAAATGCTCACCCCGCTGCGATGACCTCGCTCTGAGGGAGCTGTTCGTGGACCGAATATACGACACCCTGGTCGACGAGGACAAGTTCAGGGAGACCGACGAGGTCATCGGCGACATCGCCGGGGAGCTGGAACCTAAGGGTTACAGCAGCCGGGAGTTCATGGAGATACTCGGTTCCAGCATCGATGACGAGGGATCCATACTCTATAACGCCGTCAAATATGGGGTGCCGATCATCGTTCCGGCCTTGAACGATTCCTCCATTGGCATCGGGCTCACCGGGCTGTACTATAGGAGGAGGATGGCCAACGAGCCGTTCATGCGCATAGATCCCATTCGTGACAACTGGGAGATAACCCAGATCAAGATACACTCGGAGAAGACCGCAGTGATATACATCGGTGGCGGAGTGCCAAAGAACTATATCCAGCAGACCGAGGTCATCTGCGAGACCCTCGGTTACGACAGAGGCGGTCACCACTATGCCGTGCAGATCACCCAGGACACCCCCCAGTGGGGCGGACTGAGCGGATGCACCTTTGAAGAGGCGCAGTCATGGGGCAAGATAAACCGCGATGCCAACAAATCGGTGGCTTACGTGGAAGCGTCCATTGGCCTCTCGCTCATGGTCGGCTACATACTGCAATCTGGAGTTTGGAAGGACCGTAAGCGCCTGAAGTACACTTGGGACGGCGATATGTTGACCAAGACGGAACAGGTGCCACTGGGGCTGTGAGGGCGAATGGAACGCCGATCCGGCCGGGCTACCATAGCTATTCATAACTCCTACGATCCCAGGGTGTTCCGTGAGGCACACAGACGCATTCTAGCCCGCGCGGGTCCGTTGGCCCTGGCCTACGACCTTAATCTGGCCACCTTCGGCTTCCCCTTCCCGGACGATATCCATCTTCCTTTGGAGCTCGCCGAATGGGTGGCAGCGTCCACATCAATAGGCGAAGATGGCTCTTACTTGAAGGAACTAGCCGTCAAGGGTCGCTTCCAAAATTTCCCCTATCCCGCGCGGGGCATACCGCCGCAGTTGGGCATACCAGTGCTGACCACCTGCGATCCCGACCCGCGAAAGAGTCTTGAACTGGAGGACATAGCCTCGATGTTGCTCGATGGGCAGAGCATATGTCTGATATTCGGTGCTGGACCCAAGGGCGTACCGAGGGAAGTCCACGAATTGGCCAGGCATCATCTGGACATCACGTTCAACGGTCATTCTCTAGAGACATGTACGGCGCTGGGGGCGGTGGCCGCCGCCCTAGCCCACAGGTTGCGAGCTCGTTAGGAGGGAAGTTTAATGATGTCTCAGGGACGTTTAAAAATCGTGGATGACAGAGCCCTCAGGTTCCGGGTCAAGGGATGGTCGATCCTTTCTTTCTTCCTGTTGGCGGTGTCCCTCATCATGACCTTCCAGGGTGGATTCTACATCGATGTTGACGGTCAACGTTTGGGGCTGGGCACTCTGCTCTGGCTCCCTGGTCTGATAGCTTCCTGCTCCTGCCTTTGGCTACTTATGACCATGTCAGGGGCACGAACCAACATTTCCCTGCCGATATCATTGGCGGCGTTGGCGGGGGCCGAGGTCTGCGCCCTCCTGATACCGATGCGGGAGATATCTGGTCTGAATTGGGATGGCGGGAACGGTCTAGTGCCAGCCATTTCCTTCGCGTCCCTGGCCTTGACCGCACTGACCTGGACGGCCACCATGACGATGGATCCTCTGCGACAGAACTGGTGGACCTACGGGGTGGCGTTGGTGGCGACGGTGCTGATCGGGTTGATACTATCGTACCAGTACTTCTGGTTCCTGCAAGGGGTCATGGCCACATCATTGGCCGGGGCATTGACCTGGGGGCTGGCGTACGACCATCGTCTCCAAGCCTGGAGGGACGATAAGAAAGGGTTCGGACCACAGGCGCCAGGGGTGGTCTTCCTATCCAGTTTCTTAGCCCTCCCGCTGCTGATGATAGGCCTGCCCTATCTTATTCAATAGATCAATAGGTATCGTAGTGCACGTTCAACGACGGAATGCAGCAGCCGACACCCTTGATCACTCGCCCTACCTTCTTCGCCTTTTCTCCCAGGACCGACAGTGCCTCTTCCACGTTCTCTTCAGGCAGTATGATGCCGTACCCCATCCCCATGTTGAACGTCTTATACATCTCGAGGTCCGTGACCCCGCCTATCCTCTGGATGGCCTTGAAAATTGGATGTGGATCGATGGGGTCGGTGATCTGATACTGCAATCCCTTCTTCAGACGTATGAAGTTCTTCAGCCCGCCCCCGGTGACGTCCACCATTCCGGTGACCTTTACCTCCCTGATCAGTCTTAGCACATCGCGTACGTAGATATCGGTAGGCGTCAACAGTTCCAGGCCGATGCTCCAGTCCAACCCATCGACGTGATCATCCAATGAAACATCTGCCGACTCCAGCACCTTCCGTGCCAGGGTCATGCCGTTGGAATGAACGCCCGAAGAGCGCAGTCCGATGATAGCGTCTCCCTCTCGCACATCGCGTCCGGTGACCATATCATCCTTGCGCACCAATCCCAAGGCCGTTCCGGACAGATCGACCCCCTTGACGATCTCCGGCAGGACGGCGATCTCCCCTCCTACGATGTCAACATTGGCCAGCTCCGCGGCCTTGTTCAGACCGATACCTATCTGGTCGGTGATCTTTTCGTCGGGGTGGTCTATGGCAATATAATCGACGAAAGCGAGCGGCTCCGCCCCCACGCATATGGTGTCGTTGACGTTCATGGCCATGCAATCTATGCCCACAGTATCCCACTTGTTCAGCGCCTCGGCGACCAGCAGCTTGGTTCCCACTCCATCGGTGGCCAGGGTCAGGATCTGGTCTCCCAACTCTACCAATCCGGTGAACTGGCCGGGAAGTTCCACCATACGGATATCTCCCTGGCGCCGGTATTTCAGATGGCCTACCAGCGCGGATATGGCCAGCGATTTTCGGTCGATGTCCACTCCAGCCTTGGCATAAGTCCATTCGCTTTCCTTCATTGCCTCACCCAATGCCGAATCACCCCTGCCGATTAAAAATAATCGGTCGTGCAA
>SPCU01000037.1 GCA_004525545.1 Methanomassiliicoccus sp.
GTTCGATGCCCAGTGGTCGAACGGCCTGGCAGCCGACCCCGACGGCCGTCTGACGGGCGTGGGGGTGCTGCGCGTGGAGCTGTGCAATAAAGGAAAAGCTCTGAAGGAGGCACAGGACCTTTTCGGCGTTCATGCGGAAAGAACTGCCAGCATTGGTAACAGCAGCATCGATGTTTCCATGTTCAAGGGATCGTCGTTGGGCATCGCCTTCAATCCCATCGACGAGGACGTCGTCCGGGGAGCACATCACGTGGTCAGAGGCTCCTGTCTGAGCGCGGTCCTGCCATTCTTACTATGAAGGCCGATGACCTTTCTCCCCTATCAGGGGGACGAACACAACAGAACCCAGGTCCTCGGTGAGCACTTCCTCCCCTTTTTTCACCACTCGCAGCAGGGACTGATGCTCCAGGACGCCGACGGGTATGACCATGACGCCCCCGTCCTGCAACTGGTCCAACAAAGGCATGGGGACGCGAGGGGCACCGCAGGTCACGCTGATACGATCGTAGGGCGCCTCCAGCGCGTATCCGATAGAACCGTCGCTCACCACGACCGTCACGTTCTCATAGCCAGCCTCATGAAGTGATCTTTTGGCCTTTTCCGCTAGAGAACCGTGCCTTTCCAAGGTGATGATGCGGCCTTCGCTCCCCACAAGCTCGGCCATGACCGCGGCGTTATATCCAGAACCTGTGCCGATCTCCAGAACCTTGTGCCCGTTGATCAGCGCTAGAGACTCGGCCATCATAGCAACCATGTGAGGGGCGGAAATGGTCTGCCCCTCACCGATCGCAAGGGGTGCGTCCCGATAGGCCAATGGGCGCATGTCCTCTGAGATGAACAGGTGACGGGGGACCTTGAGCATCGCCTTCTCTACCTCCGGGGATGCGATGATCCCTCGCGCTTTGAGCTGAGCGACCATATGGACCCTATCGTCTCTCATACCATCACGAATTGGTGATCCGCGCCTTCCTCGCATATATCCTAACAATATCCCTGGCCGGAACTGATCCGCGCCGTACCATGCCATCCACCGCCTTCATGTGCGTGATGACCACGTTGTAACGCCCGACGGTCATAAGGTCGCCAATGGAGAACTCCTCCTCGGGCAGGGCGGTGATCTCGGTGGGAATGGTCTTGTGCACATCGTTGATCGATATCTTGACCCACACCTTGTCGAAGCGCTTGGCCCAAATGGTGGTTATGTCCTTGACCTTGGCCTTGGTCACCCGCGCCCCTCCCTTCTCCAGGGAGCTTATCAGTATGGGGAGGTCGTCCAGTAACAGCTCGTCCTCCAGACATATGATCTCATCCTCCGGCAATTCCAGTTGCGCCTTCCTCGACTCCCCCTGGTCGCTGACGATGACCGGAACCATGATCGTCTTGGCCTCTCGGACCACGGCATTGTGCACCCGCTGACATTCATGGCAGCGCAGAGTACCTTCCAAGGTGTCCCCGTCCTTGCCTAGCCTGCCTTTGAGAACCTCATGCAGAGTTTCTTCCCCGCAGTCGGGGCATTCCGCGTAGATAGCGTTTGGTATGCTCATTCCTGTCACCTTCCTTCTTTTCTAAACTCCGCCGTCCGGAAGGGCCGTCCGTGCCCGGGCACTATCACATCGGCCATACGTACTAGCTTGGACATGCTTGCCAAGGCTACGTCAGCATCGTAATGCAATCCCGGAGGTATCCACTTCCGCACATTGTCCGCGCTAGGTATGGCGTCCCCGACCAGGGCGTATGTCTCATCTGACCGTACCAATACGCTCATGCCGCCTCTGGTGTGGCCGGGGGTGTGTATCAGGCGCACGCCCTCCCATACATCAAAGTCATCGCTGACGACTTCGAACGATGGCCCAGGCGATTCCAGCTTATGGGCGTACTTCTTGGCATGTGGGAATATATCAAGGTTCCCGTCGTGATCGTGGTGCAGGTGGGTCAGCACCACCACCTCGATCTGCTCGGGGGAAATGCCCCTGGAGCGTAAAGCGTCCAGCAACGCCGTTCGGTTCTGGGGACCGCTGACATCCACTAACAGGTGTCGCTCTCCCCGACTTACCAAGGTCGCGGAGGAGCGGGCCTCCAGGATGAGGGGGCCGTCGCGCACGATCATCCCTGGGCAGAGTACATCCACCCTGTTCTCGGTCATCTCACCTTCCTCTCCCATCCGCATGCGCACTTAATACGGTTTCCATCTAATTCCAGCCGCCCTCCGCATTCTGGACAGGTGGCCTTAATGGCGAAGTGCTCCAGCCATGCCTGGCGTACCTGAGGCTCGCTCTCCTCCTCGATCCGATGCACGATCCCTCTCAGCTCTTCGGTGGTCGCCAGATCTTCGAGCTTCTCCGGTGGTGCTTCCGCAGAGCTCCTTTTACCAGGAAGCATCTGGGCCACGGCCATCCCGGCCACGAAGCCGCCGGTGTGCGCGAAATAGGCCACCCCGCCGGAGGCGATACCATCAGGGAGCGTGAAAATGGTAAACAGTTGAATTCCGAACCATGCTCCCACTGACAGCCACACCGGCACCCGGGGCAAGAAGATGGGGCCGAGGAACATGGGTATCTCGTCCTTGGGGTAAAGGAGGAGGATCGCCCCCATGGCCCCGGAGATGGCCCCGGAAGCCCCCAGCATGAGGATCCCAGAATCGAAACCTTGGACCGAGGACTCCAGGATCAACGCCATGAGGCCAGGGATGAAATAGCAGGCGGCGAAGGCCTTGCGGCCCACCCTCTCTTCCAATGGCACTCCGATCAAGAACAGGAAGAGCATGTTGAACAGAACGTGCAGCAGCCCCCCGTGAACGAACATCTGAGTGAAGATCGTATAAAGATGATCCAGTTCACCGAAATAGATGGGTCTGAAACCCAGTTCCCTTTGCACCGGTGAGAGCAGGTAGGACGGCTGCCCCCAGGCAGATATGACGGTAAGCATGAAGACCGCTAGATTGATCAGCACCAGTGAATGTGCCAGTGGATACTTCTTGCGGTAGGACAGCATCAACCCCAGGAATATGATGCCTATGCTAAGCAGGCTGAACAGGTCCACCTGCCACCGATGGACCGGGGCGTTTTAAACCCTTCGGGAAAGATTATTATCCCCTGCTGTTTTGAACGTACATGCTTCGTGACCCCGCGATCCACCTGGAAGTAGGACCTCAGGTGTACGCTCCTGCGGAGGACAGTTTTCTCATGCTCTCCTCTCTGAAAGTGAGGGGGAAAGAGAGGGCGCTGGAGATGGGGTGCGGAAGCGGGTTCCTATCCCTCCACATGGCCAAGGCCGGTGCCAGTGTCCTAGCGGTGGACATTGACCCTCAAGCGCTGAGCAACACCAAGAAGAACGCCGAGCACAACGGACTTGAGATCGAGACGGCGCTCAGCGATCTGTTCCATGATGTGAAAGGAACGTTCGACCTCATCGTGTTCAATCCTCCATACCTAAGAGGTTCCGTCGAGAGCCAAGAGGACCTATGCTGGGCGGGCGGAGAGAAAGGAACGGAGGTCACCACCCGTTTCCTGTACGGTGCCAAGGACCATCTGAAGACTGGCGGGAGGGTGCTCATATTGATCTCTAACGACGTTGATCAGGATGCCTTGGGGGCTGCCCTGAAGGAATGGAAGTGCCGTGACCTTGCATCTAAGAGCTTGTTCTTTGAGGAATTGAAGGTTCTGGAGCTCACCCTTTGAGGAACGTCTCCACTCTCTTTTTCAGCAGGTCGGCGGCCTCCTTGCCGTCGATCTTACCCCTCAGTTCCTTCATGGCCACGCCCATCAGTGGCCCTACTGCGCCCATTCCCTTTTCCTTTACGAACTCGGCCCTTTGCCCGATCAGTTCATCGATCATTTTAGAAGCCTCGTCATGGTCCATAGCCCCCAGACCCAGGGATGATACTGCCTGGTCGACGCTTGCTCCTTTTACCATCTCCCTGAACACTGCCGGGAGCGCCTCCTTTGTGAAGCGTCCGGAGGTAAGGGCGGAGAATGCCTCCTTGACCTTGACATCGTCGAGCGACCCAGGGTCCACTCCCTCATTCTGCATCTCAGGATAAGTGCTCAAGAAGGTGCGGGCCGCCACGGCAACCAGGGATACGTCTTTACATATATCCTCGAAAAGCTCGTCGTGCCCCTCCCGCACCAATTGACGGGATTGCTGTTCATTGATGCCGTAATCCTGAACCAAACGCAGTGTGCGGGCCTCCGGCAGCTCCGGCAGGTTCTCCTTGATACGTAGCAGGCGGTCTTGTTCTATCAGTATCGGTCTGACGTCCGTCTCCGGGTACATGCGCCCGGCGCCCGGCAGTGGACGGCTGTACAGCGAGGTGCCGTCCGGAAGGGGGTCCCGGGTCTCCTCCGGCACACCTATCAAGGCCTGATTGGCCCTAGATAAAGCGGACAGCAGCGCCGGTTGCGCCCTGTCGGCCTGATCGGCGCACAGCGCGAAAGCGTCCATATCCCCGAGCTCCAGGAACTTCCTGATGGAGGCGACCTCCTCGGAGGTGATGCCATAGGCCGGAAGCTCGTCGGAATGGAATATCCCGGCGACCCCGCGGGAACGGGCGTGTTGGGCCATCTCCGATCCCAAACGCAATCGTCCGTCAGCGCTTCGCAGGGTTCCGACGAACGAAGGCAGAGAGGCACAGAAGACCTTTCCCCCTTTAGAGAGTGCAGAATGAATGACCTTGGACCTGCTGGCTTGGAGCAGTGCGGATATGTCCTTGGTCTCGATGAGGACGGGAGAGGCGGAACGTTTCTCCAGTATCTGCTTGATCTCGATAAGGGAGCGCTGCCTTTCCATCTCGTTCTTCACATATGTCGGCAGTAGGCCAAGGTCCTGAGCCCCCTTGATCTCCACTCTGGCCCCTCCGGGTATGGAGACGTTCAGGTCCTCGCGGATGGTTCCCAGCCCTCGCTTCACCTTGCGCGTGGAGCGCAGGATGGACCCCAGGCGCTGCGCCACCTCCTTGACCTCTTCGGGGTCATGCATGTCCGGAGCGGTGGCGATCTCGATGAGAGGGATCCCCAAGCGGTCAAGACGGTAGGTGACCTCCCGGTCCTTGGTCTCTACCTTCCGCGCAGCGTCCTCTTCCAGGCAAACGGAGAGGATCCCGATGCTATGGCCGTTGACCTCAAGGGCGCCATCCACCGCGACCAAGGCCGTGCGCTGGAAACCACTGGTGTTGGAACCGTCTATAACGATCTTACGCATGAAATGGACCTCGTCCATCACTTTTGAATTGAGCATCGCCGAAACGGTCAGCACGGTCTGCATGGCCTCTTCATCGGCGTCGTGCGGGGGCTCCTCGTCCTTCTCGACCAGACAGGAAACGGTGGAGGGTGCCTGGTAAGCGAAATGCATGCGGCGCTCCGCTTGAGCTAGGACTGCCCGGTCCACCTCGCCCATCTCGCTCTGGGTGGGACGAAGCCTTCTGAAGAAGAGCGTCCCCTCCTCGTCCACCAGTTGAGAGCGGCAGGAGCAGAACAGCTTGCAGGTGTCCAACTGCTGGTGTATCTCGATCCCGATGGTCACCTCGAACATTAGAGCTCCCTCCTCTTGGCGATCTCGCCCCTAAGGTTCTCGCTCATCATCCTTTCCACTTGTTCCAAGCTGTCCGTCCTCCCCAGGACCCACATGAGCTTGATCAGGGCCGTTTCCGGTAGCATGTCCTCACCGGATATCACGCCCGCGGAGAGCAGGTCCCGACCGGTATCGTAGACGTTGAGGTTCACCCGTCCTCCCAAGCACTGCGATGTCATGACCACTGGCTTGCCCTGGGAGACCTGTTCCTTGATCACTTGCACGATCTCCCTAGATACGTGCCCCAGGCCAGTGCCGGCGACGACCAGACCTCTCTGGTCCTGCATCACCCTACGCACCATCTCCGGACCCATACCAGGGTAGAAGTGCAGCAGCGCCACGTTCTTCTCCATGCGTACGTCAGGGGATACCTTGACCGGTCTCTTGACCTGGCATTCACCGAGCATTTCCAGTTCCCCTTTGAGGTCCATGCGGGCGACGGGGCCTTCATTGACGCTATGGAAAGCGTCTCGGCGGCTAGTGTGCATCTTGCGTACCTTCGTTCCACGGTGAACGTGGACGTAGGAATCCGAGGTCTCTCCGTGCATGAGAACGAACACCTCGGCCGCCTGGGCCTTGACGCAGAAACGGGCGGCGGAAAGCAGGTTGATGTAGGAATCGGATGAAGGCCGGTCGGAAGAACGCTGCGCCCCTACCAGAATGACCGACCGCGGGATGTCCCCCAGCATCAATGATAGTGCGGCGGAGGTGAACCCCAATGTATCCGTTCCGTGCGGAACGATCACTCCCTCAACGCCATCGTTGAGCTCGTCGGCGACAGCGGTGGCCAACGACTGCCATGTCTCCACGTTCATGTTCTCACTGAATATGGAGAACACCACCTTGGAGCGCATTCGACATATCTCGGAAAGCTCTGGTACGGTAGCCACCAGGTCTTCGGCCTTCAACGCGGGATGCACCGCGCCGGTGCGATAATCAACGTAGCTGGCTATGGTCCCTCCGGTGCCGAGGAAGGAAATGGTCGGCAAGGAACTGTCCTCTTTAGCGGACTTGCGCTTCAACGGACGCTCCTGAGCCTTTGATACCAAGGTAAGTTCAGAACGTTCGTCCACCTTGATCCCGGCATTATAACCGCTCTTCAGTTTGATGATGATGACGTCAGGGTGGCTGAACTCGTGGTGGGGCATAAGTATGCCCGTATACTCCATCCCCTCCGCCTTTAAGCGGACCATATCCCCCTCGGAAGCCTGACTGCTGGCCAATAGTTGACGGGCACGTTCGGAATAAGACATTAAGCTCGGTCGGGAATGGAACTCCCTCTTTAACAAAGTATCTTAAAAATGAAAAATAAGGAAAAAGGTTTGGAACGAAAGGGTTTGACGGCCTTACTTCCGGCGCCTCATGACCACGACCGCGGCCACGATCAGCAGGATGATGACCAGTACCCCGATCACCGCTAGGATCGCTCCCATGTCGCTCTTCTTCTCACCGGAGATGGTTGCATCCATGTAGGACTCGTTCAGTCCCAGGTCCATGGACTTCTCACCGGACTCGAAGGTGGCGTTGGCGGTGTATGGGCTGAAGGAATCGTCCTTGCCGCTGGATGTCAAAGCGTACTGCGGTAGCAGCATCCTGACCATGCCATTCTCGTCGGTCACGCCTTCGAAGACTATCTCTCCCTTGGCGTTCTTGACGACGATGGTGACGTTGGCCGCTGGCTCGTCGTTATCCTCAGCGTGGAGGGTAAGCCAGGTGCCTTCATAGAGCATGGAGGTGTCCTCGACCTTGTACTTGCCGTAGGTGGTGTTGATGTTGTATGCATCGCTACCAGCGAACAGGAAGTAGTCGAAGTCGCCCGCCATAAGGTTGGCGCCCTCGATCCAGGCCTGGGAGTTCTCCAGCACTATTGCGTCATCCAGCACGTCGATGGTAGATCCATCGACCCACAGGGTCGAACCGCTGGCGTAGATACCGTTCAGGACGTAGATGTTCACCGAGTAGTTGACCGTCGCACCATCGCTGGCATGCGGTACCACGAGCTCCTGCATGGTGATGTCGTCAGCGAAGTGTATCTCGCTGCCCACCGCATACAGGGCGTAGTTGAACATGCCGTAGACGTTACCGCTGGTCTCTACCACGGAGTTCTCGGCCCAGATACCATTGTGCCCCTTCACCCATGTAGTTAGGTCAAAGAGGTCCAGGTCGGTTATGTCCAGGATCATCTCCAGTATCATCCAGGGGTCAGACGAGGTGGCTTCGGCCTCCTCGCCGCTGGTGCTCATGAAGTGTCCGAGCAGAGGCGCGTAGTTCGCCAGTACCTGGGACAGGTCGGTGTACCCGATCTCGTTGTCCTCGATGCTCACGTCGCAGTTGCGCAGCAGTATCTCGATCTTGTTGACCAGGAACACGTTGTCGTGTATATTTCCGGTCGCATTCTCGGCCAATATGCCGCTCTTGGTGTTGAGCAGGAAGATGTTGTCGTAGATACCGCCCATGTCCGTGTCCCGGGCGTATACGCCCTGTTCGTTCATGGCGATGATGTTGCTGACGATGCTCGGCGAGGCTCCCTCACCCTCAACCAGTATACCATACATTCCGTATGGGCTGAAGATCAGGTTGTCTGCGATGATCGGCGAGCAGCCGTCCACATGTATTCCAGCGTATTCGTAGAACATTATGGCGCTGGCCCTGATCTCGGCTGCGGATGTCGGACCTAGGTATATATCGAACCCGGTGAACAGACACTCGTTGGCCCAGAAGGTACCGTGTACCTCCAAGTAACCCCAGCCCTCAAGGTCAGAGTTGCTCATGAAGAGCAGGCCGCCTTCATCCACTTGTATGAGGGCGCCGTAGATGACGAAAGAATCGACATCCTCGACCATCATGGTACCGCCTTCCATTATCTCGATCTGTCCTTCGAAGTATACGTCGTTGCGTGCTACCACGCTATCGGCGTCTACATACCACATGAGTCCGGAATCGTAGGCCTGGGCGTACAATCCGTGACACCCATTACCGCTGAACTCATTGTTGTACAGGGTGATGTCATAGGTGTAATAGTAGTAGACGTACACTCCGTCGCCCGCGTTATCCGCGAAGGTGTTGTTGCCGATGATGATGTTTTCGCAGTATGAATCGACGTACAGACCGTCTCCGTTATTCTTCACCGTGTTGGACTCGATCCAGCACATCCACGCATCGTACAGATCGATGCCGTTTCCACAACCAGTGATCTGGTTGTTGCTGATGGTCAGGTTGTAGACATCGTCCGTGTAGATACCGTATTGGGCGTTAGTGATGACATTGCCATCGACCACTACGTTTTCCGAGTCGTCGATCTCCACACCCGTTCCCCAGCCGTACATGGGACCCCCCTCGAATTCAATGCAGGTCATGGTGTTGCCCACGATCTGCAGGGCGGAGTCGCGGTAATACGCTCCCCAAACATCTATACCAGTTTCCTGGAAGGTTATCAGGTTGTTTTGGACCAGTAACTGGTACGGATTATCGAGTTCCAGACCACGGTAGGTGGTTATGGTGTTGTCAGATATCTCACCGTTGGCGTAATCCCACTCTATGCCGCGGTAGGCATCATCGATGACATTGTTGGTCATCGTCATGTTGCCACCGACGGCGTAGATGGCTATCTCGGTGTTGTTGATGTAGTTGTTCTCCACGATGAAGTTTACATCGATAGACCAGATGAACTCGTCATCCAGGCTCATCATCATTTCCGACGTCCCCATCAGGTTCAAACCGACATCGTAACCGCTGATCTGGTTACCGGATATCAGCACATCGAAGTTGATGTCCAAACCATATATCCCATCGGCCATCGGCATTTCGCCCTGCCCGACAAATACACCAGTGTACTCCCAATCATCATCCTCTACGATGAGGGGGCCGTAGCTAGTGTCCATGACGTTGTTCTCGATGTTTATATCGGCGTTCAACTGGACGTAGCCATTGGTGTCCTCCATATGGTCCATGATGCAGGCAATGCCGCCCTCACCGCTGGTGATGGTGTTGTCAGATAGGTCGACGCTGAGGGTTTGCACCAGAGTGCAATCGGGAGAATCGATCCAGATCAGATAGTACATTGCGATGCCGAAGTCGGGCTCGCCGGTGATCTGGTTGCCAGAGGCGGACCATATCACGTTAGCTAGCACGTTGGGTGCATCGGTTGGTATGGCCCAGTTGCCATGCAACAGAACCGAGTCCCAAAGTTCGATGGCGTAATCAGCGTAGTAGTCAGTATCGATGACGTTGTCATCGATGGCCAGCTCTACGTTCACTTCCATGTCACCGGTCTTTTCCACTACATATACGTGCCAGACACTGATGCATGTGAAATCCCCATATTCCTGGGTTATATCGTTGCCGCTTACCGAGACCGCACCGTTGACCAGCACATTGGCCTCAGCGAAGAGGGTTTCATAGCTTACAACGGCCCGATAGTAGATATCGACGAGGATGACGCTGTTCCATGAACCATCGCCATCCATGCTCGCTATGACGTTGTCGTCCACGGTCAGCAGGTAATTGATCACCATGTTGCCCACGGCCACCTCGTCATAGTAGGGCCAGTAATAATCACTAAACTCAACTACGGCATCGAAGTGCGCATCGATACCATAGGTGACGTTGAGCAATTGGTTCTGGTCCATGTGCGCTGTCAGGTTGATGTTCCAGTCACCGACACAGTTGTATTGATCGTAATCGACACCCAATTGGATGCCTTCGTACGATCCGTCAACCAGATTATCGACCACTGAAACGTAGATCTCAGCGTTCATATCTAGTGCCATCTCATCATCATTATTTGAGGCACCCCACTCCACAGTTATGCCACTATAGGACCGGCCATATATCTGGTTGTTTTCGATCACCAGGCTGGTGTCGGAGTCGACTGTTCCAAGATTCGCATCGATCCAACCATTGACGTATAGGCCATTCCCGGAGTCGGTAGTGATAATGTTATCGGTGATGGTCATCACGCACGTGCTGGAGACGTCGCCCATGTAATTGGAGACATGGTTTTGAGCTTCTATTCCCGCATCAAAGGACACAGGAGCCTCGAGCTCGTTACCGGTCATGGTCACGACGTGATCGACGGTCATGCTGGTGGCGTTGATGTCCTCACTATCATCCACTTCCAAAAAGGCCCACATCATCCAGGGTGAATAACCCATATATGGCATGTCAAAGGGGGAACTACCCTCGAACCTCTCCTGGGTCATTACGTTTCCGGTGAAGGTCTGCTCCACCGTCACGTTCCAGTTGACCTGATCATAGCTATAGATGTAAACGCTACAACCCAGCCCATAGGCGTCGGTCATGATGTTGTCCTGGAAGTTGGCCACGACGCTATATGTGTCGTTCACCAGCTCATCGCGGTCATCGCTTACGACATCTACGAAAGCCCATACGCCGAACATCGTCTTGGTGAAAACGTTGCCGGTCACCTCGAAGGAGTCCGACCCGCCGACGGAGCTATAGGTTCTGAAGAACACCGCGTAGCCCCAGATGTAATCGAAGGTGTTGTTCACCAGGATAGCATCAGTGGTGCCGTTGTATGCCTCGGTCAAAATTATTGGATTAGAGTCGTCATACATCTTGCTGACCGAGTTCTCCGTTGCCTCGAAGGTCATGTCGCCATCGTATGCGTAAACATGAACTCCACCGTTAACGTAGCTTGTGATGGTGTTTCCGTTAAGGACGAAGTTGATATCGCCCACATCGGTCGCCACAGTTATGGCCAAGGCATTGGACAAGGCGTTAGGGGTGAACAGATAACTGGTGTAATCTGCTTCCCAGCAGGAAAGGCCCAGCATATCGGTGAGATCATAGTCGAAATCCCCGGTCCACAGCCCCCAATTGTTGGAGTCATCTCCATCCATTGTGGCGAAGTTGATCTGGAACTCCCCGGTGGCGAACAGCTTCACCTGGAAGGCGTTGCTGCAATAATTTCCTGAATCGGTGGCATACCAGTTGAAGAGCACTGAGGAGTTGTCATCGGCGATTATGTAGCCAAAGAATTGATCCCCATTGTAGCTCAGTCCGGCATTTCCGACCGTATATATGCGTCGCCCCATGTCGAACTCCAGGTAGCCATCATGGCTGAATAGCACGCTGGTGTATTCATTGCCCCCATAACTGAAGGCGAAGGGAAGGTCGATCCAGTATGATCCCATGGTGTATGTATCGTTCCAGGAGTGGGTTTGTCCATACAGCTCGAACTCATAGTCGATCTCCTCGACGATGTATACTACTACATCATTGGCGGAGCTGCCGTCGAAGACGCTGTCGACGATCTCGACATCGATATCGCCTTCATTGGAATCGAATATGTAGGCGTTCCACGTCTGTCCGAGGAACTCGGAGCCGTTCACTAGGGCGCTGCCGCCGTTCTCAGCGTAGGCGTATATGCCTACATTGCCGCCAGTGAAGCTGCAGTCCATCACGCTCAGGTCGAGCGTTCTGAGATCGTCGGTCATGGAACCGACCCCTATGTGGGCGCCATATGCGGTCGCGGTGATGTCAAGGTTCTGCAGGGTCAGGTCCAGGCTTCCGTTGCCATTTTGGACATAGACTCCGGTGCTGGCACCGTCGACCGTTATGTTGCTCACGGCCAGGGTCCAGTCGCCCTCGATCAGTTCATAGAACACGCCGTTGTTCCCATCACCCTGTATCATAACATTGGAGAAGGGAACGGTCACGTTCTGGAAGTAAAGCCCGGTCGTGGCATTGATTATGGTCAGGTAGTCCATGGAACCGGTGGCGTCCTCAAGGAAGGTCACGCCGCCCCATAGGTACGTCCCGTTTGTCGCGTTAGAATCAAAGACTACCGGCAGAGCCGCGGAGCCCTGTACCATAAGCCCGCCTTCCACTGTCAGGGAGGCACCAGGCTCGAAAATAACAGTGACGTCCTCCTGAATCGTCAATGTGGCGTTCGCAGCGACGGTAATAGGCACCGTCACATTATACATGCTTCCGGACGTCCAGGTCGTACCAGTAGTGATATCGGCCGAGACATCGGCGGCACTGGCCTGTCCCGCGCTCAAGAACAAGAGCAGGACAAGGGCAAATGCCAGTATCCCTAGATACAAGGCAGCCCTTTTGGCCAAGCCGGTTTTCGAATTGATGCTTTGCACATTATCTGGATTATCCATTAGAATCCCCCTTGCAGGCCCCATCCCTTTTTTTGGGACCTATCGCTGGTTAAGCAAACATATTTGCGTGACATTACTTAAAAGTTATTCGATAAATGACCTGAAAAACCTCTACCCATGGTATAATTAAACTTAGAAGATAGATGAATTCGTCGGATGCGTTATGATCGGAACGGAAGCTTTGAGGGAAAGTTATTAACTAGGGAGGTAAAATCCGCTTCCGTGCACAAGATCACCCACATCAGCATGGAAACGGACGTGCTGGCCGAGAACAAGCATCTGGCCGAGCATAATCTGCAGAAGCTCAGA
>SPCU01000155.1 GCA_004525545.1 Methanomassiliicoccus sp.
CGTCCTTACAAGATGGTGCGCCAGGTCCGGCTCGCTCAGCGTCCACATGATGAAGTTCTCCACCCCGCAGAGCTGGGCGGCACTGCCAGTGAGGTCCGACGCGATGGCCAACGGCAGGAACATCTTGGGCAAGTGCTTCTGCACATAGTCATATTCCTTGAACAGCTGGTGAATGGTCCACCCCTTGGCCAGGTCCTCCGGTCCAGGGATGTGGATGTTCTCAACTTGCGAGGGATCGTAGATTAAGGGTGCCTTCGGCACCGGAGGCATGAGGTCCATATACTGCACCTCCATGCCCAGCTCCGTCAGCCAAGGGAGGGAGAAGTACCAATGAGTGATCGGAAGAAGATCGTACAGCTCTTGAATGGACGCGACACAATGCGCTCCCAGTTCAGGATTCTCATAGAAATCACGGATGCTGTACCCGCTGACCACCGCAGCATGCGATAGCATCATGGGATCGACGGGGATATGCCCGTGATTGGTACCTATGAATGGGGAGGCAAAGCGCAACCTCGCCTCTTTGTGCCACTTTTCGTCGATAGGAGCGAAAATGTCCTCCACGGCGGTCATGCTTAACAGCAGGAAGCAAGGGGTATAAGCAAGCTATGGCGAGGGCAAACCCCAAATCCCCCACCAAGGAATGATCATTGCATGACCGATGAGTTTGGTAGAATTGACTTCCCGGCCCCTAGATGAGGACAACCCGAATGGACCAAGCGGTCCCATGGACTGGTCACGGGAGGGATACTCTACCTAACATTTCTGGCCAAGGTCATCCTCTTCGGGGCCTGATCACTTCTTGAAGATCAGAACCACCGAGGTCACGTCCCACAGGGTCTCGATCTTCTCCTTTATCTCTTCCTTGATGTTGTTGGCGAACTGGTGGTCCTCAGGCAGATCTATGCGTATGGTGACCACACCGTCCTTGATGCCCATCTCCGTCACCAGGTTCGTGCGCACGATATCGAGACCGGTCAGCGGGTTCAGCACGTTCTTCAGGCGGCGGCGTATGACCTCCAGCGTGGTCGGCACCTTCTCTACCACCAGGCCATGCTTCTCCTCGTAATTGGTGATGGCCTCGCGCAATCCTTCGACCGCGAGAACAGAGCAGTGGGACTTGATCTTCGGTAGACCCCCCAGAGCGTCCGAGGCCTCCTTCCAGGTGATCTTCTTAGCCTCGTTCAACGTCTTCCCCTTGGCCAGCTCCGTGATGATCGAACCGGTGGCGATGTTCGAAGCGCAACCGTACGATTCGAACTTCATATCGGTGATGACCAGGGTCTTCTCGTCTACCTCCAAGTACACGGATACCATGTCACCGCAGGCTGGGCTGCCCACTGTGGACTTTCCGTCCGGGTTCTCTATCTTCCCCACATTGCGGGGGTTCTTGAAATGCTCCATCACTATGGCGTTGTACGGCAATGGCATGTTATTTCCCTCCTCTTTTCAAGGGGCTGATCTCCCTCAGCCTCTTCACGATGTCCTTCATGGACTCGACGACCTCCTCGGCCTCCTCTATGTGATTGAAACGACCTAAGGAGTAGCGGATCGAGCCGTGGGCCCGTTCGTGGTTCCCGCCGATCCCCATGATGACATGGCTCGCTTCCAACGAACGGCTGAAGCAAGCGGAGCCGGTCGAAACCTCTATCTCCCTCATGTCCAGATGTAGAGTTATCGATTCCCCCTCCACAAAGTGGAAAGTGACGTTGGCGTTCTGCGGTGCGCGCTTGGTTCGGTGACCGTTCAAGGTGGTGTCCTCCACCTCCTTTAAGATCCGGTCGATGAGCACGTCCCGTATCCCTTTCAAACGCTCGTTCTCCTCCTCGGTGACCAGTTCGACGGCCTTGGCGAATCCGACGATGCCAGGGATGTTCTCCAGCCCTGCGCGGAGATTGCTCTCCTGGAACCCACCGTCCATCCACTTGCTGATGGGCGTACCCTCCTTGACCACCAGGCCGCCTACGCCCTTAGGTCCGTGTATGGTGTGAGCGCTGATCGTCACCATATCCACTGGCAATCGGCCGTAGTCGGTGGGCACTCGGGCGA
>SPCU01000137.1 GCA_004525545.1 Methanomassiliicoccus sp.
GTCTTGGTCTTCTGGTCTATGATGACCTTGACCGGGACCTTCATGCCGACAAACCCTCTGGTCTTCTCGTTTATCGCGGCTACGACCTGAACGACATTGATCCCCGTGGGGCCCAAGGCGGGTCCCAGCGGCGGACCTGGGGTGGCCTTTCCGCCATCCACTAACACTTCGATAGTCTCTACCATTTTATCATCTCTCCTTCTCGAGGACCCTCACGCTGTCCCCGCGGACGGTGACAGGGATGGGCACGGTGGCCTCGAAAAGCTCTACCGTGATCTCTTCCTTGCTCTCGTCTATCTTCTGTACCCTGGCCTTCTCTCCTTTGAACGGACCGGCGACCAATTCCACCACGTCACCCTCCGAAATGCCAGAGACAAGGGGCTTGGGGGTCAGGAAATGCTCTATCTCTGCAAGATTTGTCTCCCCGTCCACCAACCCTTTGGCCTTGCGGACACCCCTGCAGGTCTCTCTGACCAGGTCTGTGTTCATCGCTTCCATGAACACATAGCCGTCAAGCTTTCCCGGGGCTAGCAGAGCGAAGATGCCCTTGTCCCCGGTCTTAGCCTTTCCGGCCACGCCGTCGGCCACAGCTCTCTCGTGTCCGATGGAGGTCTTAAGGATCAGGATGGACTGCATGGTGTTGGCGTAAAATTCCATGCTTCCGCTCTCCTGCCCCTCGGTGAAGACCTGCATCCGAATACGTACTTCATCATCAATGCGGGCCCCGCGAGGGGACTCCGCCTCCAAGGTCAATTCCTTTCCGCCTCCCCCGTCCATATTGAACTCCACTTCGGGCGAGGTCAGCTTGGCGCTCTCCCATAGCGTACCAGAGGTATCGGCTATGCGCACATCCCATTCAGGGGAATCCTCGGTACCGTAGTTGATGGTCAATAAGACCTTTACCTTGAGCTTGCCCGCTTGTCGGGGCTTGAGGACTAGTTTCCAGACGGCCCGACTGCCTGCGGTAACCCTCTGGGACGTGTTCTCCCCGGATAGGGTGATCGGACCGTTCCCGTTCTGTGGGAATAAAGTTGCTTCTTGACCGTTCATATGCAACCCTCTCGAGTTTATACTTCAGCCGAGTAGGCCAGGGAGATATCTGATCATCAGATATATGGTGAATCCGAGTCCCCCTATGAGGGTAAGACCGAGGGCGGTGATCAAAACGGTTTTAATATACTCATCGTTAGTGGGCTTCCTGGCCATCTTCAATACTCGGCCGTATCTGCCCCTCCCGAACCTCTTGACCCGTTCCTCGATCCTTTTTTGGATCTCCCAGGATTTTTCGACAATATCCATTTGTACGCACTCTTGAGTTGGCCCTAATCCTTCATTATAAATAATCCTTTCTTTACTTTATGAAGTCAACCGTCATCCCCTTAGGCATGGCGGACTCCTTCGGTCCGAGTATGAACTTGGACTTGACGCCAGTGACAACGACCATCACTCTCATCTTGTTTTCCAGAGCTGGGTCCACGGAAGCACCCCAGATTATTCTGGCGTTGGGGTTGACCTTACCCTGGATTATCTCGGCTACTTTCTCGGCCTCGCTGACGGTCATGTCCTCTCCGCCTATGACGTTGATGAGCACCCCGTTCGCTCCGCTGATGTCCACATCGATAAGAGGGGAGTTGATCGCTTCGTCTATGGCCTGTTCCACCTTGTCCTCGTCCTCGCCCTCTCCCATGCCGATCATGGCCACTCCACCGCCCTTCATGATGGTCTTGAGATCATTGAAATCAAGGTTGACCAATCCGGGACGGGTGATCAGCTCCGTTATGCCTTTGATGGCCCTAACGAGAACCTCGTCCGCCACTTTGAAAGCGGCGTTAATGGAATAGCGAGGCACCAGTTCCAGGAGCTTATCGTTCGGGATTACAATGACCGTGTCGGCCACCGATCTCAGTCGCTCCATTCCCCACTCGGCGTTCTCGGCGCGTATGGAACCCTCGGCCTTGAACGGGGAGGTGACAATAGCGATGGTCAGTGCCCCCATCTCCTTTGACATCTGCGCTATGTATGGAGCGGCTCCAGTACCAGTTCCGCCACCAAGGCCGGCGGTTACGAAAACGATGTCCGCGCCAGTAAGTGACTTGCGTACATCCTCCTCCGCTTCCCGGGCTGCCTCTTCGCCCACCTGTGGGAGCGCTCCAGCGCCCAATCCTCTGGTGCTTCTCCTTCCCAGCAGGATCTTTTTATGAGCTCTGGTGATCAGTAGGTGCTGTGCGTCGGTGTTGGCGGCGAACAGTTCCGCATCCTTGATGTTGGTGGCGTACAGGCGGTCGATGGTGTTGGAACCACCACCTCCGCAGCCGATGATTTTAATGTTGGTCCTCAGGCCCATCAAGATCTTTTCAAGTTCTTCGTCCTCGGCGGACGAAGCCTTGAAAGAAGTCGCGTTGATTGCGTTCGCCGGACCGGCTCGGGACATAGCATCATTAATGAACGATTTCATGGAGGGGCCTCAAACGAACGTCGCTCGAGGCTCAGGCACTCGGCTACCGCTCGTCTGAGAACGATGACGCTATGTAAATCTTAAAACATTTCGGTGTCAAACCCTTACATTAATATTTTATTGTAAATAGTTTTCCAACAATATTTGTTGAACTGGTAATGCTAAAAAAGGCGAATAATAATTCCAAACGGAATATTATATTTGTTTGATGTATATATAAATATACAAAA
>SPCU01000110.1 GCA_004525545.1 Methanomassiliicoccus sp.
TCCGGGGGGACCACGCCCTCGGTGATGACGAACAATCGGGGATCGGAGGATAGCACTGGGTCACTGACCACGGCCTGGCGTACTGATATCCCCTCCCGGGCGATCACTCCGGTGACCTCGGCGATGATCCCGGGGGTCTGGGCGTCGGTGGGAACGATCTCCAGGGAGGTCCATCCCATGACCGGCGCCACTTCTTTCAGCAAGGCTATGGGGACCAGCTTGGAGAATACTGTCCTGAGCTCGTTGCTCTCCTCGATGGTCACGACCGCTGAGCGCACGATGCGGCGGTCCACGCCGGCGGCACGGCCGATGGCCATGTCGGCGATCTCGATGTCTCCGCAGAACACCCGCCCCTCATCTACACGCAGTCCGTATTCCAGAAGCAACTTGGCCACCTTGGCCTGCGAGGGGTACCTTCCGAAATGCTTGGCCAACGACTTCCACATGATATTCCCCAGCGTTGTGGAGAATATAAAAACTCATTGATGCTCTGTTTCGTTCATTGTTGATTTATTATGAGAACTATTTCAAAAAATTATTCCCATAAAAAGTATAAAGCAACAACAAGGAATTTTTGTTCGGGGAGCTTGGGCAATGGACAGACAGGAGGAGCAGTGGCTCAATGGGAGGGCCGAAGGGCATGATCTCGAAGTGGAAGAGGAGATCGGTTGGTCGATCATCGATCGTCTCGACGCCAAAGACCTCACCTATCTGTCGGTGACGGTGGGGCTGTTGGCGAGCATTATTCCCTGGTGGACCGGTCTCTCCTTGATCATTGGCCTCATGTCCACATCTTGGCTGTTCGTCATCGGGGCCGTCCTTTTCATGAGCGGCACGGTCCTGAACCTTCGCAACCCGGTAGGCATGGTAGGACAGATCATTGGAGCCGTCATTTTCCTGGTGGAATTGGGTATCAATTATGCGAGATATAGGGACGAGTTCGGTGTTGACCTAGGTCATCCGGAGATCGGCATCTTCTTCGCCGCGGTCAGCATCATCCTGTGCTTTCTCGCCCTGATCTTTGGAGGATACGAAGAATACGCATCCTACCAGTGATTTATATCTCATGTCCTGCATATCCGTTGATGACGCAGATCTTATATGCGTGCTAATATTAGACACGGCAGGAAGGTGAAAAAGTGCTAGGAAAGAGCGTGAGGATGGAGCGCATTATGGACCGGGGCACCGGGAGGGCGGTCATCGTCCCCATGGACCACGGTATCACCAATGGCCCCATCGAAGGATTAGTTGACATGAGGTCGACCATAGACAAGGTGGCACAGGGAGGCGCCACCGCGGTGGTTCTGCACAAGGGGATCATACCCTACAGCCACCGGTCCTTTGGCCGAGATATCGGCCTGATCGTGCATCTCTCCGCCAGCACCAAGTTCAGCAAGCGTGCTGACCAGAAGATCCTAGTGACCACTGTCGAAGAGGCACTGAAGATCGGGGCCGACGCCGTCTCCATGCACGTTAACATCGGCAATGACTACGAGAACGACATGCTGGCCGACTTCGGCGACATTTCCCGGATATGCAATGAATGGGGGATGCCGCTGTTGGTAATGATCTACCCCCGGGGCAAGGATATGAAGGACCCCTACGATCCCGATGCGCTCAAGGTATGCGCTCGCGTGGGAACGGAACTGGGGGCGGACATCATCAAGACCAGTTACACCGGCGATATCGACTCCTTCCGCGAAGTGGTGCGCGGGGCCCAGGCCCCGGTGCTCATCGCCGGCGGGCCTAAGATGGATTCTGATGAGAAGCTTCTGCAGATGGTACGCGATTCCATCGACGCCGGAGGCAAAGGGGTCTCCATCGGCCGAAATATCTTCCAGCACAAGAACGTCATCGGCATCACCAAGGCCGTGAGCGGCATCGTGCTGGAGGATATGGAGGTCGAAGAGGCCATGCAACTACTGAAGTGATCACATGTCCGGGAAGGGCAAGATCGTCTGGGTGAGGACCGACCATCTTCCGTCCGCTACGGATAGGAAGCGCATGGTCACCTCCGCCTTGGAGTCTGGATTCGCCGACATCGTGCTCAGGGAAGAGGACGCCGCCTTGCAGAAGGTCGGCAGGTACTTTCCTATCACACGACAGGGCGACGTTCTCCTGGCCGAGGGCAAGCAGATAGGCGTGGTGCTGACGATACGGAGCCACAAGGATTCAGAGAAGGCATCCGTGTTCAAGGGCAAGCACGAGTACGTGCTGGTGGAATCGCACGATTGGAAGGTCATCCCTTTGGAGAACCTCATCGCCGAGTTCCAGGGAACCAGCACCAAGGTCATCGCCTCCTGTTCCTCTTTGGAGGAGGCGAAGCTGTTCGCCACCACGCTGGAGACGGGGGTGGACGGGTTGGCCATAACGGTGAACGACCCTTCTCAGCTGAACCAGTTCAGTGTGCTAGGGCGATCGGGGACCTCGGAAGTGTCGTTAATGGAAGCGACGGTCAGGAGCGTTCGTCCGGTGAGCGTCGGGGACCGCGTTTGCGTGGACACCTGCTCCCTGCTGAGCATTGGCGAAGGAATGCTGGTCGGTTCGCAATCGGCCTGCCTGTTCCTGGTGCAGAGCGAGGCCATGGACTCGCAGTACGTTTCATCTCGACCGTTCCGTGTCAATGCCGGGGCGGTGCACGCCTATGTGCTCGGAGCGGACGGACGTACCAAATACCTCTCTGAAGTGAAGGGAGGGGACGAGCTGCTGGCCGTAGATTCTTCCGGACGAACCAGACCGGTGGTGGTCGGCCGGGCCAAGGTCGAAGTGCGACCGTTGCTGCTGCTGGAAGCGGAGGCGGAGGGCGGACGTTACACCACCATATTGCAGAACGCCGAGACCATCCGTCTTTGTACCAAGGAAGGTTCCATATCGATTTCCGACATTAAGGAGGGTGACAAGGTGCTCGTCCGCCTGGAGAGAGGGGGAAGGCACTTCGGTCACGCGGTGAAGGAGAGCGTAGTGGAAAGATGACCAGGATATGCGTGGCTATATCGGAGGTCGACGCGGCCTCGGCATTGGCGGTGGCCAAGGACACCATTACCAGAGGCGCGGAATCCCTGGAGTTCCGATTCGATGCCATGCCGGTCCTGCCGGACGACCTCACCCCTTTCAAGGAGCTCACCGTCAGACGCATCGCCACCCTGAGGGAGAAGGACCAGGGAGGCGCCTGGGAAGGGAATATCGAAAAGAAGTGGGAGTTCCTTTGGAGGGCGGCCGAGGCCGGCTTCGACGTGGACCTGGAGTTCGGTCATCCTTTGATCGCCAGGGCGCACATTCTCAAACCCTCCAGGGTCATCATCTCCTACCATGACCTGAAGAAGACCCCATCCACGTCCAGGGTCATCGAGACCTTGGTGGAGTGCTCCGCCCGTGCCGACATGGCCAAGGCGGCCTTCACCGTGCGGACGATGAAGGACCTGGACCAGGTGGTCGAGGGGGGGATGTGGTTCGGACTGAGCCGGGAGCGCTTCACCATCATCGGCATGGGGGAGCTGGGAACGGTCACTCGGGTCCTGGCCCATAAATTGGGGTGCACCTTGGCCTATGCCTCTTCCGGACCTGGAAGGGAGACCGCCCCGGGACAGCTGGACCTGGAGACCATGAAGTGGCTGGGCAAGGAGCCGTTGGTCACCGGACTGGTGGGATACCCGGTGGACCATTCCATCTCTCCGTCGCTGCACAATGCCGCCTTCCACGCCGCGGGAGTGCGGGGGATCTATCTTAAATGGGTGACGCTCAGCGACGAACTGGACGAGTTCCTGGACGTGGTGGACGCCCTGGGCGTGAAGGGGTTCAACGTCACCATACCGCACAAGGAGACCATCATACCGAACCTGGACCGCCTGGACCCTGTGGCCGAGAAGATCGGTGCGGTGAACACGGTCACCAATGAAGACGGGAAGCTGATCGGCCGGAACACCGACGTGATCGGGGTGGAGAGGACATTCGAGAAGAACGGCGTGGACATCAATGGCAAGATGGCCCTGGTGCTCGGCGCCGGAGGGGCCTCCCGCTCGGTATGCTCCTTCCTGGCATCCAAAGGGGCGGAGGTGGACATCACCAACCGCACCATGGGCAAGGCGGAATCA
>SPCU01000045.1 GCA_004525545.1 Methanomassiliicoccus sp.
GGCTTCCCCTGGACGGTCATCGACCCGGTGCTGATCGCTCTGCCTTTGTCCGTGACCGCGCTCTCTATCGGATGGTGGCTGGAAAAGAGGAGAACCGCCGCTCCGATCGAAGCCTAAACCTTTTTCTCTTCCTTTTTTTCTTAATATATGTTAGCGTGGACCGTACTAACATATAATATTTTTATAAACGGCAATTCCTTTTCCCACCCAGCGGGCCTGCCACCGAGTAGGGTCCGATAAAGAATAATAATGGCCAGAAAGGTGACAGGCGTGTTCGGAATAGACGATCCTCAGATATTACTAGGATATGGTCTGGCCTTGGGGCTGGGCCTTTATTGCCTGGTCTACGGTTATAGGAATTGGAACAAGGGAGGGGAAGTCGATGGTTGATGTCCTGACCCTCGGAGCTTTCACGGCTTTGTATGTAGTTGTCCTGTTTCTACTGACCTTTTTGGCCTACCGCCGCACACGTAAGGGAGAGGACTTTCTATTGGCCGGAAGGAAGGTCCACCCGGCCATCATCGGACTGTCCTACGGTTCCACATTCATAAGCACCTCGGCCATCGTCGGGTTCGGAGGAGTAGCCGCCCAGCTGGGCATGGGCATCATCTGGCTGACGGTCCTGTGCATCGGGGTGGGGGTGCTTATCGCCTTCATAGTCTATGGGAAGAGGACCAGGAGGATCGGACAGAAGTTGGGAGCGGTCACCCTCCCGGACCTCTTGGCCAAACGGTACGGGTCTAATTTTCTGCAGTACGGGACCAGCATAATCATCCTCGCTTCCATGCCCCTGTATTCTTCAGCGGTGCTAATCGGCGGCTCCCGTTTCATCGAGACCACATTGGGCATCCCTTATGACACGGCCCTTCTGGGCTTCGCCCTGATCACCGCCTTCTATGTGGTGTTCGGAGGGTTACTGGCGGTAATGTATACAGATGCATTCCAAGGGGGAATAATGGTATTCGGCATGATCGCCATCCTGGTCATAACATACGTTGCGTTGGGCGGGATCACCGTCGCCCATCAGGACCTGACGAACCTGTCGTCCCTGGTCCCTAGCGGTCTGGCCTCGGGGGGCATGACCGGCTGGACCTCAATGCCGGATTTCGGTTCACCGATATGGTTCACATTGATCACCACCATAGTCATGGGGGTGGGGATAGGTGTATTGGCACAACCGCAGCTGGTAGTGCGTTACATGACCGCCAAGGATGACCGTTCACTCAACCGGGCCATACCTATCGGGGGTCTGTTCATCCTGCTGTCCACTGGTGTGGCCTTCACCGTTGGAGCGCTTACCAATGTGTATTTCTTCAAGAACAACGGGGTCATCGCAACCTCCATGGTGCAGGGTAATATTGACCAGATCATCCCACTGTACATCAATTCGTCCATGCCTGACATCGTGATAGTCCTCTTCATGATGACCTTGCTGGCTGCGGCCATGTCCACCCTGAGCGCCCTTTTCCATTCCATGGGGTCGGCGGCCGGGCACGACCTGTGGACCCACCTCGGTTGTTCCAGATTGTTACCATCTATAATTCGGAGGGAAAAACAGGCCATCTGCTCGTTGAAGGCCAATCGGATCGGCACGGCCATCATGATCTTGGTAAGCGTGGGTGTGGCCTACATCATGCCGGGGAGCATCATCGCCCGGGCAACGGTCATGTTCATGGGGTTATGCGCCGCCGCCTTCCTGCCATTGTTCACTCTGGCCATCTTCTCTGAGAAGCCTTCGGTGCTTGCCGCCAAGGCCAGCCTGGTGGTTGGTGCGGCGACCTGGTTCATCTGGACCGCCTTCGTGCATATCAAGGAGTCGTCGGTGCTGGGGATATCCAAGGCCTTGTTCAACGCCGACGCGGTACTGGGCGCGCCTTGGACCGTGGTCGACCCGCTGGTCATTGCCCTACCCATATCGGTCGTGGCCTTGCTGGTGGGAATGTATTGGGACAGACGCCGTTCATCACGAACGGCCTAAACCGTTTTTTAAAAAGTGATGAACGGGGCCTAGACCCCTTCGCAATGGTCCCCGTTGTAGGCCAGTTCCTCTTCAGTCCTCTCGGTCTCAGGATTCGTGGGACAATACCTCTTTTTCCACTTCTTACATATCCAGGCCTGCAAGGTCTCGATGTCCTCCTTGCCCATGTGCCGGAACCTGCCCTGAAGCTTGAGGTACTCGCTCACCGGGGTCATCTCCTTCGGCCGGTACGTTATGCGCGTCTCTCCGTCCTCTATCTCGTATAACGACCACATACCGGTCTCCACGGCCAAGTTCGCCAGATCGTAGGTTATGGACGGGTCCGTCTTCCAGCCGGAAGTGCATGGTGTCATGATATGGAGGAAGCGGAATCCCTTCTTGTTCTTGGCCTTCTCCACCTTCATGACGAAGTCGTTCATGTGCGCTATCGACAGAGTGGCGGCGTAAGGGACGTCCTGAGAGGTGATGACGGCCATCAGGTCCTTTTTGAACTGACGCTTCCCCTTGATTTTCTTTCCCACCGGCGTAGTGGTTGTCCAGGCACCGAACGGTGTGGAGCCACTTCTCTGTGTCCCGGTGTTCATGTAAGCCTCGTTGTCCACGCAAACATAGATGACGTCCTCATTGCGCTCCGCGGCTCCGGCGAGCGCTTGCAGCCCGATGTCGAACGTCCCGCCGTCGCCGGCGATACCGATGACCGTCACGTCCTTCCCCTGGCGGCGATAGCCGGCCTTGATGCCGGAGATGACCGCGCCAGTGTTCTCGAAGGCACTGTAGAAGAACGGCACGTCGAAGGCGGAGTGCGGGTACATCCCACTGCAGACCAGCAGGCAGCTGGCTGGGACGTACACGGTTGTGTTCTCGCCCAATATCCTCATGATGTTCTTGACCGCCACGGCCATGCCGCAGCCGGCGCAGGCACCGTGCCCGCTCAGCAGATGGTCCACCTGAGGCATGGTTCGGATGTTCATCTTGCGTTCCATCACATCTGCCCCCTGAGACCGTGCCAATAGCAATCCTTGGTCTTATGGCCGGAGGCTCTCTTCTCCAGTACTGCGAACATTTCCCTGAGCGCCGCGACCGTGAGGTCGCGACCGCCGATGCCAGCGATATGATCGATGATCGGCATTCCACCACCATAGAGCGAGTTACGGACCTCGGTGAACACCGGACCGTAACGGTTGGCTGAAATGGACCGGTCGAAAACGCCCAACGCCTTTAATCCCTTGGTCGCCTCGCGAAGCTCATCGTGCGGGAACGGCCGCATGAAGCGCAATTTGATGAGACCGACCTTCTTGCCTTCGGCACGGAGCTCGTCCACGGCCACGCGGCCGGTCGATGTGGCGGTGCCTATGGTGATCAGACCGATCTCGGCGTCCTTCATGCGATAGGTGTCGATGAGACCGCCGTAGGAGCGGCCGAAGGCCTTGGCGAACTCCTTGTCCACGTCCTTGATCACTTGGCGGCTGTTCTCCATCAACCGGTCTAGCTGATAGCGCATCTCCATGGAGTGGGCCGGCGATACGGCTATGTTCATGCTCTTGGGGTTCTTTGGGTCCAAGAAATTGAGGGGTTTGAATTTTGGTAGGAAGTTGTCCACCTCTTCCTGTCCCGGTATTTCCACTCTCTCCACGGTATGTGAAAGTATGAAACCGTCCAGGCAGATCATGATAGGCAGGACCGCCCTTGGGTCCTCCGCGATCCGGTAGCACTGCAGTAGCATATCCAGCACTTCCTGGTTATCCTCCACGTACACTTGCATCCATCCCGAGTCGCGCTCGGCCATGGAATCGTTGTACTCCACCCAGATGCCACTTCCGGCGCCCAAGCTGCGGTTGACATTGGCCAGTACGATAGGCAGGCGTACCTGCGGTGGTACGTAGAGCATCTCATGCATCAGCGCCAGACCGTGTGACGCCGTGGCGGTGAACGTGCGAACGCCAGTGGCACTGGCGCCGATGGCTATGCTCATGGCAGAGTGCTCGCTATCGGCGGGAATGAAATCCGCGTCCAGGTCGCCGTCGTTGATGAAATCGGCTAACTGCTCTATGATGATGGTCTGCGGCGTTATAGGGTAATTGGGAATGACCTCCACACGGCACAGTTTGACGCCGTAGGCCACCGCCTGATTGCCGGTGAGAGCTTTGATGGACCTCACTGCTTCACCCCCTTCTTTAGTATGGTGATCGCTCCCTTCGGGCATACCTTGACGCACATGCCGCAGCCCTTGCAATATCGCAGGTCGAATTCCATTAGGTCGTCCTCCTTCCGGATTATGCATCCCTCGGGACAGATGAACCAGCACCTCTGGCAGCGAATGCATTTATCCTGATCGTACAACGGATTAGAAGTGCCCCAGGTTCCCGTAAGGTTCTGGGACATGCTCCCCGGGCCCACTTTCATGCCCACGCGCTCCTCCTTGCCCAGGGCGACGCCGGGGGGAGTCTCCTGCCAGGTGGGCAGCCATAGCCTCTTCTTGATCAAGGGGCGTTTTCCGCGGCAAACACCTTCCTGCGATCGGTCGAAAGCGATCTTGGCCGCCTCGGCGTTGATGCGGCCAGCCTTCTCGCCAAGCTTCTCACCGAAGCGGTTGATGATGGCCTGCTGTACCGATTCCAACCTAACGAAATCGTTAGCCTTAACCATGGCACCTAGGATCGCGGTGTTCACGATCGGCGCCTTCAACATCTCTATGGCGACACTTGTCGCATCAACACTGATGCAACGGACCTCCAGGCCCAGGTCCAGATCCCCCGGGGCGGATCGGCTGTTGATCACGGCACATCCCTCCTTTTTTAGCCCTGCGGCCA
Organism: Methanomassiliicoccus sp.; assembly: GCA_004525545.1. GTDB lineage: Archaea > Thermoplasmatota > Thermoplasmata > Methanomassiliicoccales > UBA472 > UBA472. Next base: position 4,789 of record SPCU01000045.1, read on the forward strand.
CCGGTTCGATGTCCAACAGGGACTCGTCCATGATCACCAGCATGTCCGGCTCGTAGACCTGTGTCTTGATACAGATCCTCTCGTCGTCGATGCGGGCGAAGGCCATGACCGGCGCCCCTCGGCGCTCGGCACCGAAGTAGGGGAAGGCCTGTGCCTGTTTCCCTTCCAGAATGGCCGCCTCGGCTATGGTCTGGGCGGCCATTACCGCCCCCTGTCCGCCCCTGCCGTGAAATCGAATTTCGTACATCTCTCTCCCCTAGGTCGTTCCCCTTGTCAACTTCTAAGCTTCAAATTTTGGAATAAATGGTTTGTTCAGCGGTATCAATTCACCGAGGTCAGCCAATGCAGGTAGCGGGGATCGTTGCCCCTCGCCGCTTCGAAGAACGTCTCCTGTATGGCCTTGGTGATCGGACCGCGCTTCCCCTCACCGATGGTCCTCTCGTCCAAAGAGCGGATGGGGGTTACCTCAGCGGCGGTTCCGGTCATGAAGAACTCGTCGGCCATGTATATCTCCGAACGGGTGATCTCCTTCTCCACTATCTGATAGCCTTTGTCCTTGGCGATGATGGTGACCGAGTCCTTGGTTATGCCCTCCAGAACGCCCGCGGACAACGGAGGTGTGTATATCTTCCCCTTCTTGATCATGAAGATGTTCTCCCCCGGTCCCTCGGCGACGGTGCCGTTGGTGTTGAGCATGAGGGCCTCGTCCGCTCCGAGTTGGTTGGATTCGATCTTGGCTAGAATGGAGTTCACGTAGTTACCACAGATCTTGGCCTGCAGGGACGTCGACGTGTTCGCCGGCTTGGTCCATGAGGAGGTGATGAGCTTAGCCCCTTTCTCCATGTTCTCCTCCCCCAGATAGGTGCCCATGAACGCGCAGGCGATGGCCACATTGACCTTGAATTTGAACGGGTTTAGCACGATGCGGTTCTCATCGTTCTCGCCGTACCAGGCCAGGGGCCGTATGTAATCAGCGTTGGGGATGGTATTGCGCACCGTCAGTCGAGCGGCTTCCACCAGATCGTCCACCGAATACGGGTGGACCATGCACATGACCTTGGCCGAGTCCTGGAAGCGTTCCATGTGCTCCCTCAGTCGGAACACCGCCTTGCCTTTGGGAGTATCGTAGATGCGGATACCTTCGAAGACCCCGCTTCCATAGTGCAACGCGTGGGTCATGAATGGGACCACCGCCTTCTCCTGCTCGATCAACCGGCCGTTCATCCAGATCATGGGCTTCTTATCCGACATACAAACTCTCCTGAGATCAGATATCTTTACCAGACATATAGTGGCAAAGGGCGTGCGCCTTGGTAAGACGTGACACGCATAAAACCTTTGTGAACGATTCTATTGTGGACAATGACCGAGGCTCAAATAAACCCGTCGCATCTTCCATGGGCGATCTCCCGTACCTTGTCCTTTTCCAGCAGGAGATCGATGTCTTCCCCGCATAGCTCGCTCAGTTCCTTGCCTATGACGAGCATGCGTGCCGCAGAAAGCTCGAAACCTTTGCTCCGCATCCGTTCCACCGTTTGTGCGGTGGTCTTTATCGACCGGTCGCTGACCAGGTTATCGGCGAAGCTGACCACTTTATCTTCCAGCGTCACCGGCATATAGTCCCCGTCGGGCAGACCCAGTTCTTTGGCCTCCTCGGAGGTGAAGCCGGAGGCGATGTGCCTACTGATACAGAGGACCAAGGGCTCGGGCAGGTCGTGCTCCCGTGCTATGCGGACCCCCTCGGTCACGTGCTGCACCCCATGCGTCCGGGAGCGACCGATGTCGTGCAGCAGCGAGGCGGCGTTCACCAGCTCCAGGTCCGCTCCGCACCTCTGGGCGATGGTCATGGCCACGATGTTCACCGTGCAGACGTGGCGAACCACCACCGCTGGGAGCATTTCTTCCCGCATCATGCGGGAGCAGTCCTCACTGCTTGGGTAGTTCGACGACATTCTTGCCCCTCTCGCAGGGCAGCACCTTGATCTGCGCCCCCTGATAGTCCCGTTCCAGCCCCTTCCCCTGGAATATGCGGTCCAGGAGTATGGCCAATGCCGCTACCTCGGAATGGGGTTGATTCCCCACGGCCACGTTCAGGTCGGCTCGCTGATAGACCTCCGGCGGGACCTTTTCCGCCCCGACCACTATGAGCACGTCCCCCTCCGGTACCTTGGATGCCACCTCGTCCACGGGCAACCCATACATGGTCAGGTGCACGACCGTGCCTTGGAAATCTCGCAGGTAGTGGCGCCAGTTGATGCCACTGATGATGGTGAAATCGCCTCCGAACCTTTTTACCACGTCCTGCACGCTCTCCTCCAGACCAGGGTCCTTGGTGGATACCAGGATACCTTTGGCTCCGAACGCGCGGGCGGTGAGGGCTACGTGGGTGGTTATTCTCTTGTCCCTCTCCGGTCGATGCCCCAACCGGAGCACGGTTATGTTTGGCACTTACTCCTTCACCAGTTCCAAACGGTGGCCTCGGTAGTCCATCTTGATAGATCTTTTGACCAGGCTCCTGAGCATGGTCGCGGTGAGACCCAGGTTCTCGGCCACATCACCGGCGAAACGTCCTTCCTTACCCACCTGTTCCAAAATGTTCCTCTCTATCTCATCAAAATCATCGTCCGGCATCATAGCCGCATAAAGCACGTCAGAGATCTCATAAACAGGCCAGGAAGCGTTGATGTGGAAAGAGTTGTAATAAGTGTGATAGGCCTTTTCAGGACGATTGCCGCCTGTCGGCTGCCATCTGGTCTCCACCAACTTCATCTTCTCGAAGAACTGCAAGGCCACCTTGCCCTCCGGTCCATACTTGTCCTCCATCTCTTTGGACGTCTTCCACTCCAAGGTCACGTCCTTCAGGACATCTCTCTTGACCGGGGTATCAACTGCCCTCAGCATTGATACTAGTTCCGAGGGTTCATTGATGACCTTGATCTTATTCATACCTCCGCTAATTACCTTGACGAAATAAAAACTCTACGGATTCACGCTATTATCAACGGATGCATTCCGAAAGTGTCATTATTGCTTCGGTCTATACGGGCCAGGAACATGTCGATAAGGGCGACTTCTGATCTGCCTCAAGGCATTTTCTGAACGATGCATGCCGGGAATAACATTATATGCCTCCTTTCGATTCCTTTTCCCCATGTCCAAATTGGTTTACCAGTGCCTGGTGTGCAACAAGGTCCATAGCACCCTTGACGCGGCCGAGAACTGCCATAAGGGGCCTATCCAGACCATCGAGAAGGGTGTAACGACCTTCAGTAAGGGAAAAGGTCTTCTGGGCAACTAGAGGCCCTCGACCCACCTTCCCTTCCACTGATCTCTTTTCCGATTCAGAAGGGGAGCTGGCCGAACATGAGCCCCAACAGAAGCAATGGTACCAATATCAGCACGATATCGTCGTCAAGGTAGCGGAATCTGCGGGCCTCCAGGAAGACGGCTATGGGCGTAATGAGAGTGGCGGAAAGCAACACCGGGAACGTGAGGCCGTAGAAGTACCCCAGCCCGAGCAGCATGATGATGAAGTAGACCACGATGGGCAGCGTAGGGTTCATCTTGCTACCGTTCCTACGCAGTTCCCCGACGAGAGGGTCGACCCAACCCATGCCCATGAGCACCGGAAGCGTCAGCTCGATGGGGAAGTAGAGCAGAGCGAAGGTCAGACCCACAGCGGTATAGGCGGCGGCGGACGGCCGATCGAACTCGTAGTAACGCATACCAGGGACCTTGATCCGGAATATGAGGCGGAGCGCCTCGAACCCCAGGACGAAGAGCATGACGAATAACAGGCCCTCGACCTTGCTCACTTCCGGCAACACCTGATCGGGCAAGAGGTAGTAGACACAGAACAGCGGGGCGGTAAGATGCACCAACCGCCGTACCTGATGCCAGTCCATGCCCCCGTTATGGGACGTGATGCAATATATCAATTACTCAGGTGAAGGTGGCCTTGACCCACTTTCTCTCGATCCCCCGGAAGAAGTACAGGCTTAGCAACAGCAGCACGCCGCAGACCCCGAGTATCCCGGCCATGGCCCACCATTCCCCAGACCGCAGACCGAAGGAGAGGATGGTCAGCAATATATCGGGCAACAGGGAGATGACCGTGAACTTGGTCAGAACTGTGGGGTTCAAGAAGAAGGAGTTGGCGTTGAGACCGGTCAGATAGGCCGTGGCCAGTATCATGTAGATAGAGGTGCAGTAAAGGACCACCAGTGCCAACCACAGTAACTGGACCTCACCGTTCAGCAACGATATGGCGATGACGAATAGAGTTGATACCCCGGTGGTCAGGATAAAGAAGGCCATCAACTTCGTCCTGATGATCTGCGGAACGCGCACCGGCAGCGTCTCATAGTAATCGTTCAGGTCCGTGTTGGTCATCCAGGTGTACATAAGAACTCCGAAGAACCCCACCATGGCCCCGTAGAACACCGCGTTGAATCCCACGGGAATATTGAGGCCGTGGTTGATGTACCAGGTAGTGAAGCTCAGGAACACCAGCGGTACGATGTAGGCGAAGAACATCTTGGTGATCAGACCGGAACGTCGGATGTCCACGAACTCCTTGGCCAGCAAGGTAGGTGGGAGGTGAAAGATGGAGAGCCATCGCATGTGCTCGACGTACATCTCCTTGTGCTTGTTCACCGTGCCTCTCTGGTCCACCCGCACCAACACCAATGCCATCATCAGGAAGCCAATGGCCAGGAGGATCGTGATGAGCAGGTACCCCGCGGCCTCTCCCCAGACAGGAGGGAATGGTAAGGACCTCAATTGGTACCCCAGACCGGGGACGATCATTTCCAGGCCGTAGCTATGCGTGAGGCCATAGCCGGCCATGAGCACCATCAATACACCGGCGGCCAGTAGGAACAGGCGGCGGTCGATGGTGTAGAGGACCGAGATGAAGAAGCTCAGGGACATGCCATAGAGGAAGGTCAATATCAGTCCCAGGAAGACCAGGGAGACGGAGATGAGCGAGTAGGAGACGAGGACCGCCCCAAGAACCACGCCACCTAAGGCTGGGATCAGGATCAATGCGGCGTAGAAGATCACATCCCTCAGATACATCCCCAGGAACATGCGGCGGAAGGTCACGGGTAGGAGGAAAGGCATGCTGACGAGGAAGTTCTCCTTGCCATACCTACGTTCCAGATACGTCCGACCTAGAAAACCGAACGCCCCCACGCTCACCCCGTAGACGAACACGCCTGCGTAGGCCAGGGTGAGAAGGTCCACCAGGCGCGTGTTCCCCATCAGGGTGTCCATGCCATATGTGAACAGGGCGCTGAAGATGAATATGTACAGTGGCAAGGAGAGGAACATCTGACGCGATGAATACTTCGCATGCATGCGGTACTCCTCCCGCAACATCAGTTCAAGGAGTGAGACCATTGCCCCCGCCCACCAGTCTGAGGAAGAGCGTCTCCAGGTCCTCTCCGCCTACCAGAGCGTTCGACACCTTATCATGAAGGGCGATCTTTCCATGGTCCAGTATGATCATGTCCTGCACGACCCTCTGAGCGACGTCGAGGATGTGCGAGCAGAGGAACACCGTCCGGCCCTGGTCTCGCAGCTCAAGAAGGTAATCCCGAAGCTTCCTTTGGTAGATCGGGTCCAGGTTGATGAACGGTTCGTCTAGGAACAGCAGCTTCGGTTCGTGAATGAAAGCAGCGGCCAGCATGACCTTCTGCCTCATACCCTTGGAGAGGTCCCGGCACAGCGTCCCTTCCGCGGCCTTGAGATCAAAGAAACCGAGCCAGCGATCGATCTTAGAATCCAACGACTCCACCTGATGCAGCGTCCCGGCGAAGCGCAGGAACTCGGATGCGGTCAGATACGAAGGTGGGCTTTCCACCTCAGGTACGATGCCGACGCGTCTCTTGATGTCCATGGCTTGAGTAAATGGATCCAGGCCTAGGACCTCGGCGGTTCCCGAGGAGGGTGATAATTGTCCGGTCAGTAATTTTAGCAGCGTTGACTTGCCAGCACCATTGGGACCGAAGCAGCCGAAGAATACGCCCTCCTCGATCGAGAAAGTGACCTGGTCCAAGACGACGGAATCTCCGAACCTCTTGGTCAGTCCTTCCACCACTATGGCGGGCATGCGGCCTATCATGCTGAGCAGATTATTTAACCTGTATGCGCTGGATCGACGAAACGAACATTCAACGAGGGCAAACGGATTTAATTATACCCAATGTTATCACGTGTCTAGCGTATGCGGGAAGATGCCGACATGAAGGGAAATAGCGTTCTTACCAGCAAGATCGAGGCCGAGGTAGATCTTTTAGAGAGGCACGTGGTCATGTTGAATGCCATCAAGAAGCACGAACCCATCGGCATCATCCGATTATCGGAGCTCCTTGACATTCCTCAGCACAAGGTCCGGTATTCCCTGCGCATATTGGAGCAGGAGGGTCTTATCAACCCTTCGCCCGAGGGCGCGATCACCACCGAGAAGCTCGCCGAATTCTACGAGAGGGTCGTCTCAATCCTGGAACGGATGGGGGTCACCGTGGGCAAGCTGAAGGGGCAGTTGGAAGAGGAATCCAAGAAAAACGCAAAGGATTAATACCTGACCCATATTTTACGGGCCACATCAGGCCGTCGTAGCTCAGTCGGTAGAGCGTGTGACTGTTAATCACAAGGTCAGCGGTTCGAGCCCGCTCGACGGCGCCTTCTTGTTAAAAATTGGAAGTGTTTTTCAAGCCCGGATCATGATGAGCATCATCTTGAAGGCCTTGACCCCGTGGAGAGCGTGCGGCTGGTTTGCTGGCATGATCATCATTTCACCGGCCTTTACCAACTGCATCTTCCCGGAGACGGTGATCTCCGCCTCTCCGTCCAGTATCTCCACCATGGCGTCATAGGGCGCGGTATGCTCGCTGAGCCCCTGCCCCTGATCGAAAGAGAAGATGGTGACCGTTCCAACGCTCTTGTTGATCAGGGTGCGGCTTACCACTGCACCATCCTGGAAAGCGACCAGGTCCTTGGTGACCATGACCCTTCCCTTCA
>SPCU01000039.1 GCA_004525545.1 Methanomassiliicoccus sp.
ACCGGTGTAGACGCTTGCTTCACGAGCAGCCACGGGCATGTTCGAGGTGTTGGCGATGAGCACGGTCCTGTTCATCAGCGGCTTGCCGGACTTGGGATCCACCAGTTCTGGGAAGGAGGTCAGCACCTCGGTCATCTCGTTGCCGCGTTCGCCGCAACCGATGTAGACCACTATTTCGGCATCGGACCATTTAGCCAGCTGCTGCTGGGTAACGGTCTTGCCAGTACCGAAACCGCCCGGAATGGCGCCAGTGCCTCCCTTGGTCAGAGGGAACAACGTGTCCAGCACCCTCTGTCCTGTGATGAGCGGCTCGTCGGGGGCCATCTTCTTTCCGCACGGCCGACCGCGCCTTACAGGCCACTTCTGCATCATGCGGACCTCTTTGCCGTCGATGACGGCGACGATGTCGTCCACAGTGAAGTCGCCCTGCTTGATCATATCAACTTGACCGTTAATTCCTGGAGGCACCATGACCTTGTGGGTGATTGCCCTTTCCGGTACGGTACCGATGATCTGTCCCGCCTTCACCTTGTCGCCCTGCTTCACCACGGGGGTGAAGGGCCACTTGGCGTTGTGGTCCAGTCCAGGGGCTGTAACTCCCCTTTCAATGAAATTGCCCATCTTTTCCATCAAGACAGGCAAAGGTCTCTGAATACCGTCGTACACGCTTCCCAGAAGACCAGGGCCCAGCTCTGCTACGAGGGGCTGTCCAGTATCGACGACCTTCTCTCCCGGTCGCACGCCTGAGGTATCCTCATACACCTGAATGATGGTCTTCTCGCCTACGATCTTGATGACCTCTCCCATGAGCTGCTCCTTGCCCACCAGGATAACGTCATACATTCTAGGCGAAATGCCGACCGCCGTAACGACAGGCCCTGCAACTCTATAGATCACGCCTTCCTTTCCCATGTCATACCCCTCAATTAGTTTTGTACAGATCAACGCCGATAGCCCGTTTGACCTTCTCTCTCAGGTCGCTCTCGGCCTTACCCACCATCACCACGACGGGGGCGATGCTCTCCATTACCTTCCTCCGGGCGTTGGGGCTCATGAGCTCCAGGTCGGAAGAATCGATCGCTAACACGCCAATGGTGCTGTCGTTGATGAGCTCCAAGACCTTGGCCTCGTAATCATTGGGCTTTGTAGTGTAGATACGCTTCACGCCACCCAATCGGAAGCCCAGGACGAACTCGTCGTTGCCTAAGATCGCAATGTCCATCACATCACCAACAGCTTCTTTATCTGGTCCGGAGCCAGATCGCTCTCCTTGCATCTCGCGATTATCCTGATGTTGTCCACTTCCTGCTTCTTCCTCAACATGTAGTCCATGATGGGCAGGACGGACAGTGGATAGATGTGCGAGAACCTCTCAGAACGCTTCAAGAGGTGCCTTTGCATGGCAAGGCTTACCGGGCTCAGGGAGCCGGTTTGCTTCATCTCCTCCAGCGCATCCTTGATATCCACGTAAAATGAATAATTGGTCAATTCACTGACCAGCTGATCAATGGACTCCGCCTTGCTGAGCCCGATCAACGTCTTGACCTCCAGCTCCTCACCGCCGTCGATGAAGTAATTCTCCGGCCTTTCCGGGGAAATCCCTTCCTTCTTGAGCTTCATGAGGGTCATCAGATTGGTGACGTCGACCTCCTTGCGAAGGAAGGCCTTGAACAGGCCTTCTGCCTTGTCACGGCACTTCACGCACGCCAGAACCTCAGCGTAGTAGAGCTTGTCCAGATAGTCTTCCAGCGGGGCAAGGGTCTTGGACTCATGATACTCAGCGATGATATCGTCTGGTATGGTCAATCCCTCTTTGCTCTTCAGGTCCTTCAGGACCTCCTCTACGCCCTCTAACGATATGAGGACGTTGATGAACTCCTCATCGTACTTACCCGCGGCAACGATGTCCTCCTGGATCTCCTCCGTTGAGGCTCCGTAATATTTACCGCGTAGAACGGTCTTGACGTTCCATATGTCCCATCGCATCAGGTACCGCTCCAACATTTCGTAGAGATCCCCGGTGCTATAGTTCAGGATGTCCGTGAACACCCTAGCCAGATTCTTGCTGGTGCCGAGCTCGATGAGATTGACGCCGTCGTACTTGGCGGCCAGTTCGGTCATCTCGACCTTATACTGGGTCTCACCAAGGAAACGTCCGATCTCGTTCAGGTCCATCAATAGTAGCTTGGGGTAGTTGTCCTTGGAGATCAGCAGGGTCTTCTTGGCCTTGACCCTAGCGCTGACATAGGCGTAATTCCCTTTGCTACCCCAAATAGACAACATCCTTTCACCCGAACAGAATGTTTGAGACGTTCTTCAGTTCCTTGTCCCAAACACTTTCTAATAGGACCCGGAAGCGATAGTCCAACCGTACTTTGCCCGAAACGTCCTCCAGGACCAGTCCGGCCTCCATATCGGTCTCCTCTACGCCGTACAATCCTGTAACTCCACTGATCAGTTTGGACTCGCCGCGGGGGCAATACACCTTAGGAGACTTGATAACGGTCTTGGCGCCATCGAGTACCTTCCGGTACATCCTGCCTCGGTTGACTTCGTCCATATTGAGCAGAGAGCCTAAGGCCGCCTGGAACGATTTATCCATGACGTCCTTCTTGGCGTTGAGGGTGATCCTCTTCGCTTCAAGCTCGGCACTGGATATCTCCTGTTGTTTCAGGCGTTTCAGGGCGACCTCCAACTCATTCTGTTGGGCCAGTCTCCTAGCGCTGACCTTCTCGTCAGCCTGCTGGAGTATGGCGGCCTTCTCCTTCTCCGCCTCTTGGATAAGCTCCCCGGCCTTGGCCCGGGCTGCTTCCGTGATACTGTTGATTACTTCATCCAATGCCATGCGTCGGCCTCTTATTCTTTGTACGTTCCCGTGCGTTCCGCACTGTTCACATATTGAGCCAGAGCAGAATTGCAACGACCATACCGAAGATGACGATAGTCTCAGGGATAACGGTCAGGATAAGTCCCTTACCGAAGAGCTTCTCGTTCTCGGCCATGGCGCCAATGGCGGCAGAACCGATCTCCTTCTCCGCGAACCCGGAGGCCAAACCGGTCAAACCGACTGCAATTCCCGCACCGATAGCTATCAAACCTGCGTCTGCCATTTTACTCACCTGTTCCAATTTTGTCGACCGTATATTTACGGATCACCTTTAAGGGTTTGAATTCAACGCCGCCACCCTCGTAGAACTTCATAAAGAACTCTACATAGTGCAACCTAAGGCTGTGCAATCCGGCGGACAGCACAGCCAGTATGAATATGGTCAGATGACCGATCACGAAGATTGCCAATGCGGCGATGAGCATTATCATGTCACCACTGTTTGAACCGGATACCAACGGGTCGTGGGCAAATATGACCTCGAAAGCGATGGTGTTGAAAGCCAAGGCCAGACCAGCTTTGGACATGCCTATGGCGGCCAAACGAGTGTAAGAAATTATATTGCCCATGAGCCCGGGCAGTTCCAGGATAGCCCCGGAACCCTCGCCCTTGTAGGCCATGAGCACTCCCACTAGCATCAAAGGAATGGCCGCTAGCAAGCGCCAGTCGGTCATCTCCACGGTCACACCACGAATCATCAGGTCCACTAGTACGAGAAGCAACATGGCGCCGCCGACCAGTATGAACAGCCAGCTGAGCTTCTCCATGATCGCGTGCTTCAGACCGTACCTTATTGTTTTGTTGTAGAACCCAATGCAGAATCCGATGAACAAGTGGGCGATACCTATCCAGATGGACATATACAGCATTTCGCGCACGTTGTGCAGCTTGCTGTAAATACCGATAGGGATGTCATATCCGAATATGCTGAATTGCTGGGGGAGTTGCATACCTAGCAACGAGGACCAACTGATCTCTCCATGCTGTTCGGCGAAGTGCATCCCATATGCCTCTCCGAACATGAAGAAACCGAAGAGGGTCGCCCAGATACCACCAAAGAACAAGAGAGTGGAGATGATCCTCCACTCGTTGGACTTGGTCTTCTTGAGGCCCAGGGCACCCAATAGAATGAAAGGAATACCATACCCCATGTCCCCGACCATAAGACCGAAGAAGATGGGCAGGGTGATCATCATGGCCGCGGTGGGGTCGATCTCCCTATACTTAGGCATGGACAACAAACGGGTCAAGAACTCGAACTTCTTTGCCGTTCTTCCGTTCTCCAGCTTGGTGGGGATCTCCTCCTCGTGCACGTCCTCGTGCACGTGACCGTGTGCCTCTTTGCGGGCCATGGTCTCCAGGGACTCTATATGCACCTTGCCACTTAGCTTCTCGGATATGGTCTTCTCCACCTTGGTCATATCCTCGGTGGGCACCCAGGCGTCCATTGCGAAGGAGTAATCGGTGGTGCCTACGCGCAAAGGCGTCTCGGCCTTCTCTACAATGATGCTTAGATGTTCGTCGGCTGCCATAACGAAGGTGGCATGCTTCTCCCTCAGGTCGCTCGACTTCTTGGTCGCTTCCTCCAAGCCACCACGGAGGGTTATGAGCTCTTCGTCGACCCTGCCTATGAGGTCTGTGGGTGTTCCCTTGCCAGCGGGCGCGGGGACCTCCGTGAAGCCGAACTGCACCAGGATCTTCTGGGCCTCTTCGGCTTGGGCCTTGGGAACGAAGACGGCGACAAAGCCGCCGTCGGATGAGAGGAATAGTTCGTACTGCGGCACAGCGGCCTTCAGTGCGATGTTGGGGTCTCCCCGAATCTTTCCGGTGAAGACCTTCAAAGAATCGTAATTGTGATAATATTCAAGGTCGAGGGGGATGCTCTGGAAGTTCTGCAGGGTGGTCTTCTTCGCCTCCAGTTCGTTCAAGCGGGCATGGATGTTATTCTTGGATTCCATGGCTCCGGTTATCTCCGCCCCCAGTTCTATTATGGTGTCGGCGATGTCTGCCTCAATCCTAGCGACGTCCACCTGGTCCTTGATCTCCATGGACTCCAGGTCTAGGTCCTTCTTCAGAGACCTTAGCTTCAGGAGCTTCTGCGAGGCATCGGAGGAGGCTGGTAATGGCGCCCCTAGGCCAAACCCATCCTCGTCAGCGCTGAAATCGATGAGATGGGCGGACTCCAACTGATATAGGACCTCGATGGTGTCTTTCAATGCCCCTCTGGACCCTACAATGAGGACCCTAGTCATTCGTTTTGGCAGCAACATCCAAAGTCCTCTCGAAGCTCTGCATTAGGTGGGTGATGACGCCGGGGATCTTGGTGTCGGCCTTGGCCTTGATGGCGGCTGCCTCTTCCTTCCCCTTGTTCAGGTAGGTCTGCCTCTCGGCCGCGATGCTCTCGCGCTCCTTAGCGAACCTGGCGTCGAACTCAGTTCTAAGCTTTTCGTCGGCTTCATTCACACGGGCGGCGGCCTCTTTTCTAGCGGTGGATATGATGTTCCTCTGCTTCTCTTCCGCCTCCTTGACGATCTGCTGCGCCTTAGCCTCGGCATCCTTTACTTGAAGAAGAATATCAGATCTATTCACAGGCGTCTCCCCGGAAGGTTAGTCTGGGAATTTAATCAAAGTATATAAACCATTTGTTATTTTGAATCCTGGATGCTGATAAAAATTAAAAACGAACGACAGAATTTTGATTCCTCTATGGAATAGAGAATTTATATCCAGTATGAATCTTTCAATAATTAATATTAGAATCGACCTACCACGATATAATATTGTTAATATTATATTATTAAGGATTATTATATTACCGGACGGACGTAACGTCTTACCTTGATGCCCGCCTCATCCAAGATATTCTTGGACAGCTCATCCACGTAAGTGTCCAAGTAAACGATCTCGTCGATGCCGGCGTTGAGCAGGATCTTGGCACATAGGACACAAGGAAAGTTAGTAGTGTAGATGGTCGCGCCTTTGATGCTTGCTCCGAAATATGCACCCTGAATGACGGCGTTCTGTTCTGCGTGGACCCCCCGGCAGAGCTCGTGTCTGGTGCCCGATTCGATGTTGTTCTGCTGGCGGACGCAGCCCACCTCCTCGCAGTGACGAAGACCACGTGGGGCGCCGTTGTAGCCGGTGGTGAGGACCCTCTTCTCCTTCACGATGACCGCCCCCACCTTACGCCGCAAACAGGTGGAACGGGTGGCTACTAGCTCGGCCATGCGCATGAAGTAGGTGTCGTTGTCCGGCCTATCGCTCATCCTTTCCGAATATCGCCGTATATTATTAATTCCCTCGTTCGTCATCATTAATTATACGGAAGTCGGTAAAGTCGCCTGTTGTCCGATATTCCTGGTAAGATATGGGGCGTCGTCAGGCGCTACAAGGTCGTCATCGGCGGGATGATCATCGTGCTGATGCTACTTGGAGGCCTCATAGCCTATAGCGGTATTTGGCCCCCGATCTTCGTTGTGGAATCGGCAAGCATGCAGCATAGTGATACAGAGAGCGATTTCGGGATCATCGACACCGGTGACCTGGTGGTCGTTCAGGCGACGGGCGGGGATCATGTAAGGACCTATGTGGAATGTTATCCTGACGGTCATCGCAGCTTCGGGGATTTCGGCGACGTGATCATTTATGAACGCTACGGGCGGTCCGAGTACACCCCCATCATACACCGGGCCATGCTGCGGTTGGAATTCAACAACACCGCTCTAAGTTTCGACATTCCCTCCCTGGCGCTCCTGCCGGCCGAGAAGTGGAGCAACGGCCCGGTGGAAAACGGGCGTTGGTGGAACCTCTCTAGCTACGTGGAGATCTATGACATAGGGTATCGGTCCGCCCTCCTCAGGTTGGACCTTGCCGACCTGCTAAGCTATTACGATGCTCAGGGTCTCGACCATGGTGGGATCATCACGATGGGGGACCACAACGTGGTCAAAATGAACGGGGACTGTGTGGGGATATATGACCAATCGACCACCAATATCTGCCGTGAACCGATCATGGATGGATGGATCGTCGGCGAGGCCAATCTTGAGATCCCCTGGCTTGGCCTGATCAAGCTCTGGGTCAACGGCAACATGCCTTCGAACACCCCTGAGAACAGTAAGACCGGGCTTATGGTCACCTTGGCCGTATTGATAGTTGTACCTTTGGCCATCGATCTGACCGGGGTCGTGCTGAAGAAGAAGGGCATCGACCCCTGGGCCCGCATAAAGGAATTGATGCGACGAAAGAAGGAATGATCACATCAGCGTGGTCTGGTTCCTCTGCTTGTAATGCTTGAGGCCGATGAAGACCTCGTCCTCCTCCAACACCTTCCTGGTCTCACCGATAGGCACACTGAGATCGATCTCCTTCGTGCGTCCGCCGCGGCCGAACGAGCGCACGCGTGCATGAATGATCCCCAACATGTCCAACTCGGAGATGAGGTCGGTTATCCTCCTCTGGGTCAACGGCCCCATGCCCAGGATGCGGGACATCTCCTTGTACGTCTCGTAGACATCCCCGGTGGTCAAACGCCCGACGTTCCGCTCGACGTTGGCCACGATGCACATGAGGACCATCTTCGATTGCGTGGGAAGCGTCCTTATCGCCTCGCTGACGCAGTCGAGCTCCATTTTGTTCTTGGCCTTGAGCACGTGCAGTTCAGCGACGCGCTCCGAACTTTCCCTCTCGGCGATCTCCGCCGCGATCCGCAACAGGTCCAAGGCTCGGCGGGCGTCGCCGTGCTCCTGTGCGGCCAGGGCGGCGCATAGCGGTATGACCGCTTCCTCCAGGACGCCTTCGTCGAAGGCTAGGGTGACCCTCTGTCGCAGTATGTCCTTCAGCTGGTCGGCGTTGTAAGGTGGGAAGACCATCCTCTCCCCCTCCATGCGGCTGCGGACCCTGGGGTCCAGCATCTCCGTGAACAGCAGATCGTTGGAGATACCGATGACCGAGACCCGAGCCTTGCTCAGATCGTCGTTGATCTTTGAAAGGTGGTACAGCACGTCGTCCCCGCTCTTGTAGACCAGCTTGTCTATCTCGTCCAGGGCGATTATGATGACTTGGTCCTGCTCGTCAAGCTTGTCCCGCAACATGTTGTAGACCTGCATGATGCTCAGACCGGTGAACGGTATCCGCTGATCGAAGTCCTTGACGAATTGGTTGCCGATGTTCTGCAATACGCCGTAGGCCGTGTCGACCACCTCGCAGTTCATGTAGATGAACGTCACCTTGCGGCTCTCGCCGTCGGCCTTCTTGATCTCGTTCCCGATGAACTTGACGCATGCGGTCTTCCCCGTTCCGGTCTTGCCGAAGATAAGGATGTTGCTAGGCCTTTCACCTCTAAGGGCGGTGACCAGTACCGACGCCAGGGACTGTATCTCCTCTTGCCGGTGAGGGAGCGTCTCTGGTATGTAGGAGGGGCGCAGGATCTCTCGGTTGTTCTTTTTAAATATCTGCTTTCTATCCAGATGCTGCGTAAAGACGTTAGATTCCATGATGCCCCCATATTGATAACAAGGTCCTGACCCGGTCAGGGAAAGGACATTGGGGTTCCCTTTACATGAACCTTACTTTTATCCTTGAATCTAGAAGTAAGGCGGTCAATTGCGGGCCTGGTTTTTATCAGGTGTTATACACTCCCACCCCTTCGTTTCCGATGGAACGCAAACAGGGCCTGTTACCAAATAAGGTAAAGCAAGGTGACGGGATTGGGGTGAAAGGAGAAATGCCGGTGCGAAAGGGCGCATTGATAAGCTTGAATTGGGACGTTGCGGAGATGGAAGAACTGTGCCAGTCCGCTGACATCGAGATCATATACGAGATCGTGCAGAGAAGGTCACGTCCCGATCGGACATATTTCATCGGTCGAGGGAGATTCCGGGAATTGAAGGAACTGATGGAGGAACGCCCGGTGGAGGTTCTGATCTTCAATGGGGATCTCAAACCTTCCCAACATTTCAATCTGGAGAACGGTCTGAAGATCGAGTGCCTGGACCGAGTGGGTGTAGTACTGGATATATTCACAAAGAGGGCAGAGAGTCGGGAATCCAAGCTTCAGGTGGAGAGGGCCCGGTTGAAGTATCAGGTCCCTTTATTAAGGGAATGGGTACACAGCGCTAAGGCCGGCGAGCATCCTGGTTTCTTAGGAGGGGGGGAATACGCGGTGGATGTGTATTACAACCTCATACGACGACGCATCGGCCTGATCGAAGAGGAACTGTATGGATTGGCTAAGGATGGAGATCTTAGAAGGAGTGTCCGCCGGTACAAGGGTTTTAAAACGATCTGTTTGGCAGGATATACCAATGCGGGTAAATCATCGTTAATGAGGAGGTTGACCGGAGAGGAGGTCCTTGTAGCTGATAGAATGTTCTCTACTCTTGGAACTACCACCAGGAGGATTGGGGCTTCCAAGATATTATTGACGGACACGGTAGGTTTCCTCAAGGACCTACCGCATTATCTGGTGGAATCGTTCCGCAACACACTGCAGGATGTCTTTTCCGCTGATCTGGTCTTATTGGTAGTGGATTCGTCAGAACCATTATACAACGTTAGTGAGAAGATGATAGCGGTGCAAGAGATACTAGGTGATGGGGTCACTGGCGATAGGATCTTGGTCGCATTGAATAAAAGTGATTCGGACCCTGACCGGATAGGTGACATGGTTAACATGGTCAGAGAGGTCCTGGACCCGATGGCCGTGGTTCCATTATCCGCTCTTACCGGAGATGGTATCGATACCATGTTCGGTTTGGTTGATGAGTTCTTTCGTCCACCTGTATTAGTACGCTTCTCAGCTGCCAACACAGACCGGACCGTGACAGAGATATCTCGGATCTATGATTCCTATTATGTTGAATCTGTTGAATATTCCAATATGGTCAAGGTCGTCTTCCGATGTGCATCAGAGGATCTGGAGCTGGTAATGGATAGACTTTATTCTTTACCGGGTATCAAAGACGTTTCCAGTGTAATGGATATGATTGAAGATAGATAGATAATCGATATTTATATAATATATAATATAACATAAGTTAAAAAATAATCGATTTAATTCAGTAAAAATGCTAACATCCAGAAAGCCGACGACGAAACTTAGTTCCATCGGAAATGATGGGGCCCCCCCTTACTTAACACCCATTTGAGATTTTTTCTCGTCAACCAACTGAGCATATTTAGATGGTAACTGCCAAGCAGTATATTCCAAATCGTCCAAAGCTCTGACGAAGACCGCCTTACTTTTTTCGGTCATAAGAAGTTTGAACTTCTTGATCCTCAATAATATAAAAATTAACCAGACAGTTCCTACCAAGGACATCAGGATCCCCAGCCCTCCGGCCCAGAACCCCCAACCACCCAAGCTCATAACCCAATGCAACGCATCGGACAGACCAGCGACGAACAGTATATCACCAACCAACATCGTGATGATGGACAGTTCTAACCCCCTCTCCACAGTGATGGGCTTGGACATGAGGGGTGAAATATGAAACCAGATATTCAATATTTTCTTTGGACGGGGTGAAAAGTTCTTCTATCCCCACCCCGCTCGAGGGAACAGTATGTTCGTTGCCTTCGATGACACCGATTCCATTCAATCGATGTGCACTACCTTCCTAGCGACCGAACTGATCAAGGCCATGAGGGGATATGATCTGATCGGCCTACCTCGGTTAGTACGCCTGAACCCGGCGGTCCCCTGGAAGACCAGAGGGAACGGGGCGCTGTGTCTATGCTTCGGCGTAGGCAAGGGTGATTGCCGAATGATAGGGGAGATCGACGGCTTACCCGTGTATAGTTACGAACGGATGTATGAAGATGCGAACCGCAGGAACGTGCTGGAAACATCCCAACGGATCGTAGCAAAGTGGTCCCGCACCAGCGAGGGGGCCAGCCCTGGGCTGGTGGTCTCGACGGTCAAACCAGCCCAACGATTGTACTGGGAGGCCGTACGAGGTATCGTGGAAAAGGACGACACGGTCCGAGAGCTGCAAAGGATCGGCGCGGACACGTTCGGCTGGGAGGGCGGTCGTGGCATTATCGGTGCATCCGCAGCCATGGCCTGGAGGCCTCACGACCGGACATATGAGATCATCACCTATCGTCACCCAGATAGGTGGGGTACGCCCCGCGAACTAGACGACGGCTCGATCAAGGAGATGGACCTTCGTCATACCACCACTTTCAACAACTTCGATCACCAGACCGGGAGGAGGGCCATTTCCCCTCACACTCCCTGCCCGGTGCTCTTCGGCGTCCGAGGGGACGACCCCAATGACCTCATGGCCGCGGTGTTCAGCATAAGATCGGAACGGCCAGCGCGATGGCTGATGTTCCTAAGCAACCAGGGTACCGACGATCACATATTACGTACGCCCCCGACACTGCCGGACAGGTCCTACGAAGTGCTGGGGACCGTGATCGGCACGCCCCGGACCATAACCGGGGGGCACGTCATCGTTCCGATGTCCATTGCGAACGGTACTTTGGAATGCGCGGCCTACGAACCGGCCAAGGAGTTCCGGAACGTTATCAGGGCGCTCAGGCCAGGGGACCGTATCCGGGCGTTCGGTGAACTGAGAGACGAGCCGAGAACGCTCAATCTGGAGAAGCTGCAGGTACTGGAAACGACGCGCCATATCCAAAAGGTGTCCAACCCCCGCTGTCCGGAATGCGGTGGTCCGACCAAATCCATAGGGTCTCGAGGAGGATACCGCTGCAAAAAATGCAGAACCAAGACCGATCTACCAGGGGTGTCGATCGAAGAGGTCAGGGGGATCGCGCCCGGTTGGTATGAACCACCGGTCTGCGCCCGCAGACACCTGGGAAAACCATTGAAGAGGATGGGTCAATATCGTCATGAGTCGTAAGGCACCGTCGACAATAATTTATAGGGCTTCGGTCTATGAGAACCAAACCCATCCAGCAAGCTGGTGAGGTAATTCATATGGAAGATGTGGTCATACTAAGCGCGGCTAGGACAGCCATCGGCAAGTTCGGGGGATCGCTCAAGGACGTACCGGCAACCCAGTTAGGGTCGGTGGCGGTAGCGGAGGCGGTTCGCCGTTCCGGCCTGCAGTCCTCTGATATCCAGGAATGCCTGATGGGCAACGTGCTGTCCGCATCCCTCGGTCAGAACCCGGCAAGGCAGGCGGCCATCGGGGCTGGACTACCGGTGGAGACCGGCTCCACAACAATTAACAAGGTCTGCGGCTCTGGAATGAAGGCGGTCATGCTGGCCGCCAATGCCATCAAGGCGGGGGAGTACGAGGTATTGGTGGCGGGCGGCATGGAGAACATGAACGCCGCACCCTACCTGCTCAAGCAGGCTCGGTTCGGGTACAGGCTGAACGACAACAAGATCGTCGACCATATGGTGCACGACGGTCTGTGGGACATTTTTAACGATATGCACATGGGCATTACCGCGGAGATCGTTGCCGAACGATTCAACGTCACCCGTGAACAGGCGGACCTGATGGCGTTCCAAAGTCATACCAAGGCCCAGAAGGCCCAGATCGAGGGCAGGTTCGCAACGGAGATCACACCCGTGGTGATGAAGGGTAGGAAGGGGGACACTACCTTTGACCAGGACGAGGGCATACGCGCTGACACTTCCCTGGAGGCATTGGCCAAGCTCTCTCCAGCTTTCAGGAAGGAGGGCGTGGTCACCGCTGGCAACTCCTCGCAACTTAGTGATGGTGCTGCGGCCCTGATCGTCTGCTCCCGCAGTTTCGCCGAAGAGAGGGGCATCAAACCGCTGGCTGAGATAGTAGGCTATGCCACCGGTGGCACCAGGCCGGAATGGATCATGGAGGCGCCCATACCTACCACCAGGAAATTGCTGGAGAAGCTGGACATGGGCATAGGGGACGTGGACCTCTTCGAGCACAACGAGGCCTTCGCCACCGCCTCGGTGGCGGTGCGCG
>SPCU01000152.1 GCA_004525545.1 Methanomassiliicoccus sp.
ATTATTATCCTTTTTCGTAGCCTCTGCTCCCCCGGAGGGAAGATGATGGACGAGTTCGTCCTCCTGCCGCTCGGTACCCTTGAGCACCCAGCCGATCGACCTTGACCATGCACCTCCGTCAGAGGTCCGATGGGTTAATGAGAAATATTTGCCGGGAACATTCGGTAGCGGGTGAGACGGCGCTCAAACTGGACGATCGCAGGGAGATAATCGCAGGTGCCACGATCTTCATGACCATGGCATACATCATAATCGTCAACCCGGCCATCCTGTCCGCCGCGGGGATCCCGTTCGGACCGGCCATGGTGGCCACCATCATGGTGGCGGGGATCGCTACACTGGCCTGCGGTCTTTACGCCAAACGGCCTTTCGCTCTGGCCCCGTACATGGGCGAGAACGCCTTCCTTGCCTATTCCGTCGTCATCGCCCTGAGCGTCACCTGGAACGTGGCGTTGGGCGCGGTGTTCATCGCTGGACTACTTTTCCTGCTCTTTTCCCTTTCCGGGCTGCGCAAGACCCTGTTGGATGCGATCCCTCCATTCCTTTCCGCGACCTGGGGGGTGGCGATCGGTCTTTTCCTCCTGTTCATCGGGCTGGCCAATGCGGGCATCTCCTTGCCGGGAGTTCCCGGTGCGCCTCTGGCCATAGGTGATCTGGCCCGACCGGAGGTGATCGTGGTGCTCATCGGCATAGCCATCACCCTCTACCTGCACATCAAGAAAGTGGTCGGCTCCGTCCTCCTGGGGATGGCGGTGACGCTCGCTCTCGGCTTCGTCCTGGGCGGGCTCGGATATGGCACAACACTTCCCACGGAGGTGCCTTCCCTGTTCGGCCCCATACCGGACTGGGGCGAGGTCCTTTTCAAAATGGACGTTGTCGGGGCGCTCAACCTCACCATACTGCCGATAATCCTGGTCATGTTCCTCATGGACTTCCTGGATACCGCCGGAACGGTGCTTGGGCTGGGGGCCAAAGCGGAATTCCTGGACGAGAAGGGGAAGCTACCCGGGATGGACAAGGTGGTACGGGTGGACGCCGCCGCCACGGTGATGGCGGGGGTGTTCGGCACCAGTACCACCGGGGTGTTCATCGAGTCCGCCACGGGGATCGAGCAGGGCGGACGTACCGGAAGGACGGCAGTGGTGGCCGGGTTGCTGCTCCTGGGAATGCTGGCCTTGACGCCGTTCTTCGCCGGTATTCCTCCGGGCTTCCTGGGCATGGCCGCCGCCCCAGCCTTGGTGGTGGTGGGCTTCACCATGATGTCCCCCATCAAGAAGATCGACTTCGAGGACATGACCCAGGCCATACCGGCGGTGCTGACCATCGCATTCATGCTCTTCACCTTCAACATCGGGTTCGGGCTGGCCATCGGATTGATTACTTACCCACTAACAATGGCCGCCTCCGGCCGCCGGAAGGAGCTTGGTCGGCTGAGCTGGCTCCTATTCGCCTTGGGGGCATTGTTGTTCATCGTCTACCCTTACCATTGAGACGGCCCAGTTCCTGATTTGGGAACGGAAGGTACGACGACCTCACCTCATCACTTCTCGTCCAGCTCATGCTTGGGGCAGGGATGCTCGAAAAGTCGTTGGCAGGCGGCGTTGTTCTGTTCCACGTTGCCGACCCTCACCTTAGGGTCCAGGCGCTCCCCTGTCACCATGTAATAGACGTACTCCCCGATATTGCAGGCGTGGTCCGCCACCCTCTCCATGTACCGTGCGACCAATATCAGGTCGATTCCCACGGTGATCTTCCTGGGGTCCTCCATCATGTAGGTCAGTATCTCCCGGAAGATGGTGTCATAAAGGGCGTCCACGGCGTCATCCCTCTCGTGCAGGTGAGAGGCCTTGTCCGCATCCCTCTGCAGGAACGAGTACACCGCGTCGTCGACCAATCCTACCACCAGGCAGGCGATGTTCCTCAGCGATTCGAACTTCTTGAACGCCTTCCCCTCTTCGAAGTCGTCGATCAGTTCGGCGATGTCCCTGGCATAGCGGCCGAAACGGTTCAGGTCCTCCACCATCTTCAGGCATGCTGATATCATGCGCAGGTCCCCGGCCACCGGTGAATGGAGCGCGATGATGTCCAGGCA
>SPCU01000138.1 GCA_004525545.1 Methanomassiliicoccus sp.
AGAAGGCCTGCTCCGGGGAGTGATATAGTATGGGTTTCAGCTCTAGGCTCTCGATGAAAGGTTTCCCGTTCATCAGCAGAGAATAGGCTTCCGGTCCCCCGACCAGTTCGAAATCTCCGTTCTCACGGGATATTCCTTTCTTCACGCGCAGCCCGTTGAACGACAGGACGATGGAAGCGGAACCAGCACCTGGTCCGGCCGTCGACCTGCTCAGACGGAAGGGAGGGCGAAAGTCCTGAGACACCTTGACGGCTCCGCCGCATATCAGTATCGCTTTCTTCTCTACCGCGCTCAGATCAGCTTCCATTTCGCACCGTCAGCATTGTCCTCGATCTTGATACCTGCCTCCTCCAGCCGGTCGCGGATGAGGTCGGACAGATCGTACGCCTTGCGCTTGCGCAGCTCCTTGCGGATGTCGATGAGCAATGTCATCACATCCTCCAACTTGCTTTCGCCCTTCTTCTCCTCCGGAAGAATGTCGAAGATGGAATCCATTTCCTCCATGAAGGCTATGATCCTCGATGCGCCATCGGCGCTGAGCTCACCGGAATCCATGAGTCGGTTCGCTTCGCGAGCCAGATCGAACAGGTAAGAAAGCGCCCCCCGGGAATTGAGATCGTCGTCCATCTCCGTGAGGAAGCCTGCTTTGGCTTTGACCACCAGGTCTTCGGCGCCGTGAGTGCCTTTACCCGTATAGTTTTTCAAGGAATCGTATGCATTGTGAATGCGCTTCAGGGAGGCGGCCGCCTCGTCCAGGGCCGCTTCGCTATAGATCAGGGGCCCGCGATAATGGGTGTTGAGCAGGTAGAAGCGCGCCTCCTCCGGTCTGTATTTGGTGAGAACGTCCTTGACGGAGAAGAAGTTCCTCAGCGACTTGGACATCTTGGCGTCGGCGACCTGGAGCATGCCGTTGTGCATCCAGTAGTTGGCGAGTGGCTTCTTGGTGACCGACTCGGACTGCAGTATCTCGTTCTCGTGATGCGGGAAGATGAGGTCGTTACCACCACCGTGAATGTCTATGGTCTCACCGAGAAGCTTACGCACCATGGCCGAGCACTCGATGTGCCAACCCGGACGTCCTTTCCCCCAAGGGGACTGCCAGGATATCTCGCCGGGCTTCGCCGCCTTCCACAGGCAGAAGTCCATTGGACTGCGTTTTATCTCGTCCACCTCTATGCGGGCGCCGGACAACATCTCCTCCATCTTGTTCCCGGAGAGCTTGCCGTAATCGGGGACGTTGCTGACGTCGAAGTAAACGCTGCCATCGGGCGTGACGTAACCGAAACCGGCCTTGATAATATCCTCCGTCATGGCGATGATCTCGGAGATGGTCTCGCTCGCTTTCGGATAGATGTCGGCGCGTTTCACTCGCAGGGCGTCGGAATCGCGGAAGAACGCTTCGATGCAGCGGCGGGAGATGTCCAAGGCGGACACCCCTTCCTCGTTCGCCCGCTTTATGATCTTGTCGTCCACGTCGGTGAAGTTCATTACTTGGGTGACATGGTAGCCCCGGTATCGGAGATACCTTGAGACCATGTCGAAGACCACCATGAAACGGGCGTGCCCCATGTGCACGTCGTCATAAACTGTTACGCCGCACACGTACATCTTAATCTTGCCTTCCTCCAGTGGTCGGAAGTCCTGCTTGGCCTTGGCCATGGTGTTATAGATCTGCAGAGTCAATTGGCACACCCCTATTTTCCATCCTTATCGTTCACCAATGCTTCCAAACGCTCCAAGCGGTGGTCCAGCTCAGAGATGTTGTGCGTGAGTTGCATGATGGCGTCCCGCAAAGGATCGGGAAGCTCGTCGTGGCGGAGGTCCACCTTGATGCAGGTACCCTCTCTTTTCACCACGCGTCCGGGCACGCCGACCACGGTGGAATTGGGAGGGACGCCCTTGACGACGACGGACCCGGCTCCGATCTTCACGTTCTCGCCTATCATAACGTTGCCTAGGACCACAGCCCCGGCGCCGATGGTCACATTGTCGCCGATGGTCGGGTGGCGCTTGCCCTTGCTGGTGCTGACACCGCCTAACGTAACGCCCTGGAATATGGAGACGTTGTCACCGATGATGGTCGTTTCACCAATGACCACGCCCACGGCATGATCGATGAAGAACCCTTTTCCTATGATAGCGCCAGGGTGAATGTCCGCACCGGTGAGGAAGCGGCCGAAGTAGTTGATCGCCCGAGCCAGCTTCACGTTCCCTTTGACGAACTGACGGTGGGAGATACGTTGGAGTAGGATGGCGTGCAGCCCGGGGCTGAAGTAGAGCGCCTCATTGAACGACTTGGCCGCCGGATCGCGCTCCAGGACGGTGTTTACGTCAGCCTTCCAGTTCATAGCTTCCCTCTCGAAACAACGCAGTGCTCATATATCTTTCTGAGGAGTCTGGTAGTAGTACGACCACCTTTTTCCCTCGACCCAGTTCCTTGGCCAATTGCAGACCTGCCCAGAGCGCGGCCCCGGATGATATGCCGGCCATGATCCCCTCCTTGGTGGATAGCGCCTTGGCGGTCTCGATGGCATCCTCGTCGGTGACGGTGATTATACGGTCCACCAGTTTCATGTCCAGGACCATGGGGACGAAACCTGCCCCGATGCCCTGGATGCCGTGAGCTCCCGGACTTCCACCG
>SPCU01000140.1 GCA_004525545.1 Methanomassiliicoccus sp.
ACGGTGCTTTTGTTGACGATGACCCTATATTCTGTCATATGCTGGGCTATGAAATCTGCTGCAGCCAAGACATGTTGGAGATCCGCCGACCCATCTTCACTTGGAGGGGTGGGCACGGCTAGGATGATAATACTGGAAGCGGCTACTGCGGCAGCCATATCGGTCGTAAAAGTTAGGCGACCTGAGGCGATATTCTTAGCAATCAAGGCGGAGAGCCCAGGCTCATAAATGGGGCTCTGTCCTTGCTTAAGATCACGAATCTTGCTGGCGTCCGTATCCATACAGATCACCTGCAGTCCAAATTCGGAGAGGCATGTGCCTGTAACCAGACCAACGTAGCCGGTGCCGATGATAGAAACGGAATTCATCTGAATCTCCCGAGAGTCTTGAGAATCTTGGAAATCTTCAATACAATCTTCATCCCCGTTTATTCTGATGTTGTTGGGGAGAAATATCAATCCTCGAGTGAGAGTAGGATCGGGGTGATATTATCAGTTAAGATCTCCCCTTTTGGGGGGAGGCTTTGCTACTCTCCCCATGTTTCGAACTATGGCGGGACATCGCTGATTGAAAAACATCCTAATGGATGTTATGGCTAAAGGCAGGTCGTGTCAATTGATGTTCCCAATATCGGGGCCATCTTAAACCTCTTCAGCTAGCCGATTGAGCCGTCGACTCATGGAGCCCATCCAAGGGACCAAGGGCCTTGTCCTCCTGGAAATGGCTGTGCTCACTCCCCCAGTCCTCCGAATAAACTAGACATTGGTTGACACGGCCTTGGATAGCACGTTCTCTATAGGAAATCCCGGAATTGGATTCAATTATGGATGTGAGCCGATATACGGCGATTTTGATTTGCCAATTTTCTCGCATCTGAATTGCCTTTAAGTATTCCTCTGACAGGAAATCACCACCTCAATCACCCCTAAAGGTGATTGCGTATGGATTTCAGACTAACCAAAA
This sequence comes from Methanomassiliicoccus sp., assembly GCA_004525545.1. Classification (GTDB taxonomy): domain Archaea; phylum Thermoplasmatota; class Thermoplasmata; order Methanomassiliicoccales; family UBA472; genus UBA472. The sequence continues at coordinate 964 of SPCU01000140.1, forward strand.
TGCTTGTGAAAACTATAATCATAGAAATCTAAGGAAGATTCAATGGGATCTGAGCCTGTTGCTTTAAATCGTTATCCATATAATCAGGCGTTGAGATAAAATAGAAGCTTTAAATGTCTCTTGAAGGAGAGTATTATTAGTTTCCAACGAGATCAGAGTTTAGCGGTCACAATGATGCCTGCCCTCTTCTGATTGAGATGAATCGCGGAATCAGCTCATGGATCTTTATCTTCGTAAGTTCTTCGAAATGTGTATAAAAGTCTAATGGAAGGAAGACCTTGATATCGGGGAGAGGGACTGGCTATGAACTTTTCGTTTAGGAAAGTGGAGTTACCAAAGAGAAACGACATCATGGAATTCGAGATCCTAGAAATTCCTGGAGCATGGATTATTGATATGATGCCTCACTGTGATGAGCGTGGACGATTCATGCGCGCATGGTGTTCACGTGAATTTGCTGAACATGGTATAGGGTTTATTCCCGTCCAAGCGAATATGGGTTTTAGCGTGCACATGGGGACGATCAGGGGTATGCACTATCAGAAAGAACCGACGCTTGAGGCGAAACTGATGCGCTGCACGAGGGGCTCGATCTATGATGTGTTGGTCGATCTTAGGCCAGGATCTCCGTCATTTGGGAAATGGGTTGGTGTGGAGCTGAGCGCGGAATCTGGCCGGATGCTGTTCGTGCCTGAGAATTGTGCGCATGGCTATCAGACGCTCGAAGACAATACGGAAATTCTCTACATGACTTCAGGTTATTTTGCTCCCGAGCTTGCATCCGGTGTTCGATTCGATGACCCTGCGTTCAATATCCATTGGCCGTTGATCCCCTCCGCCATTTCGGATCGGGATCGCAACTGGCCCCTTTATCATCCTAGGGAAAGTGGGATCATATGATAATCGATGCTGCGCTTCGTGAGCTTGAGGCCAAGGGCAAACCGATACGGGTCGGGATGATTGGGGCGGGCGCGACGGGTCGGGCTATTGCTATGCAGCTTGGGACGCCCGTTCCGGGGATACGCCTGATGGCCATATCGAACCGGACTCCCATGCATGGCGAAAGGGCGTTCCGAGAGGCGGGCGTTACATATTGGGACCTTGTCGAGTCCGTTCGCGATGCCGAAGCATCCATCTCACGAGGAATCCCGGTCTTGACCGAAGATCCTAGTGTTTTGACCTCCAGCGGAATGATCGATATTATCGTCGAAGTAACGGGCGCGGTAGAAACGGCGGCCCATGTTTTGCTCGACGCCTTCGCTCATGGTAAACATGTGGTTCTCGTGAATGCGGAATTGGATTCGGCCTTAGGTACGATCCTGGAAGCAAAGGCGGATGAAGCTGGGGTCATCGTCACCAACACCGACGGCGATGAACCCGGTGTTGAGATGACCCTCCTGCGCTACTTACGGTCGTTAGGACTCCGTCCCGTGGCTGCTGGGAACCTCAAAGGTATGATCGATTACTATCGAACTCCGGAGACTCAAAAAGAATTTGCCAAGAAATACGATCAGGATGTTAGGAAGATAACATCGTTTGCCGATGCGACAAAACTGTCCATGGAAACCACCGTGATTGCCAATGCAACGGGATTCCA
>SPCU01000006.1 GCA_004525545.1 Methanomassiliicoccus sp.
CCCTGGTCCATGACCTCGGCGGTCGGTCCCATGCATCCCCGGCAGGGCTGATTGCCCTCCAGGCACTTGGCGCCACAACCCGCCCTGGTGGACGGTCCGAGGCATATGACTCCCTGGTCCAACATGCACTTCTCGGGATCGATGTCGATCTCGTAAGGCATGTTGATCTTGTCTATCTTCTTCAAGGTCCTCTTCCTGGGGCACTCATCGCAGAGGGCCTTCTGGGAGGCGATCACGGAGCCCTTGGGGGGCAACGGGGCGCCTTCCTTGACATGCTTCTCCACTATGTCCAGGAATTCTTTGATCAAGTTGGTGGTCGGCGGGCAGCCTGGCATATAGTAATCGACGTCGATCACCTGATCTAAGGTCATGACAGTGTCATAGAGCATGGGCAGGGTCACTTCCCCCTCGGGGGCCTGGTAGCTTACCTGAGGGTAGACCTTCTCCACGTTGTCCGATGTGGGTGTCTTTGTGTACACATACTCCAAGAGATCCTTTCTGTTGGTCACGTTTGCCAGCCCGGGGATTCCTCCGAAGCAGGCGCAGGAACCGAATGAGACCACTATCTGAGACTTTTTTCTCAGTAGTTTGGCCATATGCTCGTTCTCACTGCTTCTCACTGCCCCGTTATATAACGTCGCGGTGATCCAACCGTCGGGCATCGCCTCGACATCCTTGATCTTGGCGTCCACGGCGATCGGCCAGAAAACGATATCGGCTATCTCGGCCACGCCTAGGATCTTCTCGTCGATGTCCAGCAAGGCCACATCGCAACCTCCGCAACCGGCACCCCAATATTGTGCGATCCTTATCTTTGCCATTTCTTTTCCTCCTTAGAGTAAGATTCACTCCTCGTTGATGGGGTTCGGTCCGAGCTCCGATACGAGCTGGTTGAACTCCTTGATCGTCTGCTGGAACTTGATCCCCTCAGATGCGGAGACCCATTCTAGCTTCAGGCGGTCTGGGTTAAAGCCGTACTGCTCCAACAGCACGCGGAGCAGGGCGATCCTCCTCCTGGTGCGGTAGTTGCCGCCGATGTAGTGACAATCGGCTGGGTGACAGCCTAGGACCAGCACACCGTCGGCCCCCTTGGCGAAGGCACGCAGGACGAACTCGGGGTCCACCCTGGCGGAGCACATGGTCCTGATGACCCGGAAGTTGGTGGGCATTTGCAGCCTGGAAACTCCGGCCAGGTCGGCCCCGGCATAGGAGCACCAATTGCAACAGAACACCAACAGGTTGGGTTCCCAGGCCCCGGCCTCTACGGCAGGGGCGCTCTCGGCTTGAGCTTGGTTAGACATTACTTACCACCTCCGACCAGAGCGGCGTCGATCTGCGCCAGGATCTGGTTGTTCTTGAAGCCCTTCTGTTCCAGTGCCCCGGACGGGCAGGCGGCCACACAGGTTCCGCATCCCATGCACAGACCCTCGTTGATAACGGCCTTGCGCTTCTCTTCCTTCGCTGGGTCACCGACTATGGTGATAGCTTTGTATTCACAGACCGGCTCGCAGATCCCGCAGCCGTTGCAGACCATTTCATTCACCGCGGCGATGATGCCCTGGGTCTCCAGATACTCCTTGGAGATGATGGTCATGGCCCTGGAAGCCGCACCGGACGCCTGACCGATGGTCTCATCGATGAACTTAGGCCAGTGGGCCAGTCCAGCCAAGTAGATACCGCTGGTGGCGAAATCTACCGGCCTCAGCTTCATATGTGCCTCGAGGAAGTACTTGTCCTTGCTCAGTGGGACCTTGCACATCTTGGCCAGCTCTTCGTTGTCATCGTTTGGTCGGATACCAACGCTGAGAACCAACATGTCAGGGGTCAGCTGGACCGGGGCGCCTAGCACCACATCGTCCACCAGGACCTTCATGGCGCTTCCGTCCATGGTCATTTCGGGCATCTTGTTCTCCGGGAAACGGATGAACTTGACCCCCAACTCGCCAGCCTTCTTGTACAAGATTTCCCTGAAGCCATAGGTCCTTATGTCCTTGTGCAGAACGTATACCTGGGCCTTGGGGTCCCTCTTCTTGATCTCGATGGCGTTCTTGACCGCCTTGGAGCAGCAGACACGGCTGCAATAGGGGGCCTCGTCGTTCCTAGAACCGACGCACTGGATCATGACCACGGTCTTGGCGTCGAACTTGCCATCGACCATTACCTTCTCCAGCTCGTTCTGGGTGACCACTCCCTTGGCCTTGCCGTACATGTACTCCTTGGGCTCGTAGGCCTTGGCACCGGTAGCGACAATGACCGCGCCGGTTTCCAGCTCTTTGCCGCCGGTTACCTTCACCTTGAAATTACCGACGAAGCCGGTAAGGTCCTCCACCATGGTGTTCATGTGAACGGTGATATTGTCGTTGGCGCGCACCTTGGACTCCAGGTCCTTGATGTACTGCCGGGGTGAGATACCCTCCTCAGCGGTGTACAGATTGTTCATCTGTCCGCCCATGACATCAGTGGCCTCCAGTATGTCGACCTTGAATCCTTGGGCAGCCATGTCCATAGCGGAAGTCATACCGGCCAATCCACCGCCGACCACGACAGCGGAATGGGTGACTCCCAGCCTGGACTTGCTCAAGGGCTCGAGGAACCGAGACTTGGCGATGGCCATCCTGGTAAGGTCATTGGCCTTCTGGGTGGCCTTCTCCGGTTCATGCATGTGGATCCAGGAGCACTGGTCACGGATGTTGGCCATCTCAAAGAGGAACGGGTTCAATCCCGCCTCCTTGATGGTGTTCTGGAAAAGCAGCTCGTGCGTCCTTGGGGTGCACGATGAGACCACTACGCGGTTCAGCTTATGTTCCTTGATCATCTGTTTTATGGTCTCTTGGGTATCGGCGGAGCAGGTGTACTTGTTCTCCACGGCATAGACCACGTTGGGCAGGGTCTTGACATAGTCGACCACCGAGGGGACGTCCACAGTTCCACGGATGTTGATCCCGCAGTCGCAGACGAACACACCGATACGGGGTTCCTGGCCGATCACGTCGGTCTCAGGGGTCTCCGTGACCACGGTATCGATGCTCACCCTATTGGCGAACACATGGGCCCCGGCCTTGGCCGCGGCACCGCTGGCCTCAGCAACAGTGGTGGGAATGTCCTTGGGGGCGCTGAAGGCGCCAGTGACATAGATACCCTTCCTGGAGGTCTCCAGGGGGCTGTAAACGCCGGTTTGGCAGAAGCCGAAATCGTTCAGCTTGAAGCCCAAACTGTCGGCCAAGGCCTTGGCCTGTGCCGGAGGCTGGAAACCAGCGGATAGAACGACCAGGTCGAACTCCTCGGCCAAGATGTTGGCGCCGTCACTGTACCGAAGCAGCAGATTGTTGCCCTCGGTCTCATCTACGGAGGCCACGCGGGTCCCGCGGTGCATCTTGATGCCGTATTCGCCCTCGGCCCTCTTGGCGTAGTCTTCGAACTCCTTGCCGAAGGCCCTAACGTCCATGAAGAATATGGTGGACTTCAGACCAGTGGAATGCTCCCCGGCGATTATGGCCTGCTTGAGCGCGTACATGCAGCAGACGGACGAGCAGAAGGGATTACCGACCTTCTCGTCCCTGGAACCGACGCACTGGATGAATGCCACCTTCTTGGGGGTCTGGTGATCGGAAGGCCTGACCACGTGTCCCTGGTAGGGACCGGTGGCGCTTAGGACCCTCTCGAACTCCAGGCTGTTGAGCACGTTCTTGAACTCCTTGTACCCGTACTCCTTCTTCAGGCGGGCGTCGAACAGCTCGTAACCAGGTGCAAGAACTACGGCACCCACGTTGATCTTCTCGATCTCTTCCTTCATCTCATAATCGATAGCGTCAGCGGGGCAGACCTTCTTGCAGTTGCCGCACTTCCCCTTGATGAGGAAAAGGCACTTGTCAGCGTCAATGGCGTATTTCATCGGGACTGCCTGAGCATAGGCAACATAGATGGCTTTCCTGTTCATCAATCCCAACTCATACTCGCTGGAGACCTTGGACGGACACTTTTCCGCACAAAGTCCGCAACCGACGCATCTGTCCTCCCGGACGTACCGGGGCTTCTTCTTCAATGTCACGGTGAAATTACCGGCCTCTCCTTCAACGCCCATGACCTCTGTCAAGGTCATCATGCTGATCATGGGATGTCTGGATGCTTCCACAAGTTTAGGAGATAGGATACACATCGAACAGTCGTTGGTCGGGAAGGTCTTATCCAACTGAGACATGACCCCGCCGATGCTGGCCTTGTTCTCAACCATATAGACCTTGAATCCCGACTCAGCTAGGTCCAGTGAGGTCTGGACACCGCCAATGCCTCCCCCTACCACCAAAACAGAACCGCTTTTAGAATTCATTGTTGCTCCTCCTTTAATATCTTCTTTCAATCCGTTGGACGATTGTTCGTCTTTTGAGTCCTTTTTGAACAATCCACCAAATATTGACTTTAAACCGCTCAGTTTCCTCACCCTCCAAATTGTTAAATCCCATTCCTAATCAGAATACAAGCTTTCATTTCCCTACAACCTATGTTCCAACCCCCTAGAGGTGAATGGGACCCTCCGGAAACCATTATTGCCGGCGGCTGGTCCAGCGGGGAATCGAGCCCTGCATTCGGAGCAGTTCCGCCATAATTAATATGTCCATATTTCAACATTTTGAATAAAGTAGTGGGGAAGGACATGGTAATCTCGTCAATGCATATTATTTAAGAGCTTTTCGCTTTTATAGTTTCTTTTTTCGGAAGAATTAGTTTGATTGTAGAGGAAATGGCGAATGATTCAGGATATCGATGCCTCTTCGTCCATGTTCGATTTTAATAATCGGATGATAAATCATATAAATGCAAAAGCGGTGGGTTTCAAGATGCTCTGGACCTTGTTCTTGGGGTCGATCGGTGTCTCCGCCATCGTACCCCTTTATTACATAATAACTAGAAGGGACAAGGCCGGGATCAAAGGATGGACCTTTCACGAAGATCAAATCAAACCCTTGAGCAGGACGGAGGTCAGAGTGCGTATCCGACCTGTACGTGGGGAGGGTGTGATATGCCAGATATGTATGGGGAGATTAAAGCCAGGTCTCCCTCATTTCAAATGTGGATGTGGAAAGGTGTTCCATATAACCTGCCTGAAACGCACTGCGTTCTGCCCTTATTGTCAACGTAACTACCTACCTGGGGAGGTGGAGGAGGGCGCCACATACCCTGACATGGAGAGCATGGAATGCCCCGTGTGTAAACGATCGGTCTACAAGGACTCTGGCAGATGCGAGTGCGGGGCGATCATCGCCGATGAGGAGGGACGATTCTACTGTCCGGGGTGCGGAACGCAGATCGATGAAGGAGAGAACGAGTGTCCGCACTGCGCTGAACATTTCGAGGATATTAATTTGATACAATGCCCCTTCTGCGGCCGTGTCTTCGATGAGGGGAGGGGAATATGCGAATGCGGAACGTTCTTGAGCGAGGTCTGCCCCGATTGCGGAGTGTGCCTTTCGTCGGAGGACCGGTCCTGCCCTTCCTGCGGCATCAGTTTCGAGCTCGTGGAAGTGTGTTGAGCACGGGCGCTGGTATTCCTTGACTTTTTATACTTTATAGAATATTCATAAAACGGGTGGGTGCCATTTGCCCTTTATTTGATAATCTGTTCCAGAAGGAAGGGGAGCAAGCTCCGTCGGCATCATGTGCCGATGACGAAGAACTGATGCGTCTAGTCGAGTCGCTGAAGATCAAGATCTCCATCATCGGCTGCGGAGGGGGCGGTTCCAATACTGTCCGCCGAATGCACCAGGGAAATGTTGAGGGAGTGAACCTGGTGGCCTTAAATACAGATGCCAGGCATCTGCTATCCATACAAGCGCCGCACAAGATCCTCATTGGCAGAAGCATGACCAAGGGGTTGGGCTCTGGTTCAATTCCTGAAATAGGTCAGAGAGCCGCAGAGGAGTCCGAGAACGAGATCTGGAAGCACGTTGACGGACAGAACATAGTCTTCATCGTGGCGGGAATGGGCGGAGGGACCGGCACAGGCTCTGCCCCAGTGGTGGCGGAGATGGCCAAAAAGGCCGGCGCGCTTACAATTGGAGTGGTGACCCTGCCGTTCAGGGCCGAAGGCACCGTCCGTATGACCAATGCCATCAAGGGATTGGAGCGGTTGAAGGAAAGGTGCGACACGACCATCGTTCTGCAGAACGACCGTCTACTGGAACTTGTGCCAAAACTGCCTTTGGAAGCGGCCTTCCGTGTCACCGACGAGGTGCTCATGCAGAGCATCAGGGGGATCACTGACGCCCTTACCAAGCCCGGTCTGGTCAACATCGATTTCAATGATCTATTGACGATCATGCGCAACGGTGGCATGGCCCTCATAGGGCTGGGCGAATCGAGCGAGTATGGACAACGTGCCGAAGCCTGCATCGAGGACGCCTTGTCGTCACCAATGCTAGGTTCGGTCGACATCAAGCAGGCCAAAGGAGCTTTGGTCAGAGTGGTGGGAGGGGATGACCTGACCGTCACCGAGGCCGAAAAGTCCGCCCTGCTGGTGAGCGAAGCGGTTGACCCGCGGGCCCACATCATCTGGGGCTGCGCGGTCGATCCCGACCTCAAGGGGAGCATGAGGGTGCTGGTGGTCTTGACCGGGGTCAAGTTCAACAGTATCGTTGATTCGGTCAAGGGAAGATGAGGCTAGACCGATGGTGGTGAAGGAAAAGCGCGGCAGGCGTCGCTACGTGGCCTTCAAGACCGATCAGAAGGCTTCGGACGAGGAATTGCTAGCGACCCTGACCTCGACCTTCTCCCCTATGGGGATCAAGGTCCCTAAAATAATTCAGTTCGACGGATCAAAGGGAATATTTCGTTGCTCGCCTAAGGACAAGGACCGGGTCTTGAACGCCTTGGCCGCGCGGTCAGGTTTTGGCCTTTCGATAATCACTCTGAGCACCTCCGGGACTCTCATAACCCTTCGGGAAAAATATTTCATCGTGGATGAACGCCGGTGATGACTGGACCGGGATGCATTCCCTCCAAATAATCCCCAATAAATATATAGGTCTTGATAACTTAGGTGGCGTGAGTCGAAGATAATTGGAGTGATTTCATGCAACCAGGACAGATGGCATATGACCGAGCCATAACGGTTTTTTCTCCTGACGGGCGACTTTTTCAAGTGGAATATGCTCGAGAGGCTGTAAAGCGCGGCACCACCACCGTCGGCCTGAAGTTTAAGGATGGAGTGGTCCTCATCGTTGATAAGAGGATCGCCAGCCGCCTGATGGAGCCCAAATCCATAGAAAAGATTTTCCAGATCGATCACCACATTGGCTGCGCCACCTCCGGACTGGTGGCGGACGCCAGGATACTTGTGGATCAGGCCAGGGTATTGGCCCAGATCAATAAGATCACCTACGACGAAAGGGCGGGAGTGGAGGATCTGGTCAAGAGGATCTGTGACTACAAGCAGAACTATACCCAATATGGGGGAGTTCGCCCCTTCGGCACCGCACTGCTGGTGGCAGGGGTTGACGACGCAGGTGAACATCTTTTCGAAACCGACCCCAGCGGGGCTTTGATATCGTATAAGGCAGGCAGCATCGGCGCCGGTCGCAACGTTGTCATGGAGGTCTTCGAGGAGGACTATCAAGAAGGGATGTCCATGGAGGACGCCGTCGGACTCGGGCTCAAGGCTTTAAAGAAGGCCACCGAGGAGGAGAAGCTCAATCCCAAGGCCGTGGAGATCGGTGTTGTCCGTCACGGAGAGAACTTCCGCCGCCTGGACGATGCCGAGGTGGAAACCTTCATCGCGAAGGTCAACTCGGAGTGAGCTGGAGAGTAGATGGTAGACCTGGAAGAGGCGATTGTGGCTCGCCTGGAGTCCCACGGCGAGTCATTTGAGGTTCTCATAGACCCTAAGGTGGTCAACCACATCCGTGATGGGAAGGAGGTCGAGTTGATCGACTATATGGTCATCGACGAGATCTTCAAGAACGCCCATAAGGGCACCCGCGCTTCCGAAGATAAGCTCAAAGAGGTCTTCAAGACCCTCGACCCAGCCGAGATCGCCAAGATCATCATTCTGAAGGGAGAGGTGCAGCTCACCGCCCAACAGCGCAAGGAGATGCTGGAGAGCAAGCGGCTCCGCATCATCTCCACCATAGCTCGCAATGCTATCAACCCCCAGACCGGGGGACCGCACACCGCGCAACGCATAGAGATGGCCATGGAAGAGGCCAAGGTCCATATCGACGCCTTTAAACCGGTGGACCTGCAGGTCCAGTATGTTTTGGACAAACTACGACCTCTGATCCCCATACGTTTCGACAAGATACGAATCGCCGTCAGGCTAAAGGCCGACGAGTACGCGCGGTGCTTCGAGGACATGACCGAGATGGGGAAGGTCATGAAGCAAGAATGGCAGAAGAACGGGGATTGGATAGGTGTCGTGGAGATCCCCGCAGGTCTGAGGGACGACCTGTTCCACCGGCTTAACGCCAAGACGCATGGCACGGTGGAGACCAAGCAATTGAAATGACATCATATATGAGATTCCAAGAGTTGATTAAATGAACAACGAGAGCTTTACCAGAGAACTGGTGCTACCCGGTGATGTATTGGACGCCGGGACCATGAAACCCGGCGAGGGAACCTACGTCGACGACGGAAAGATCTTCGCCGCCATGTTGGGCATCAAGAGCGTAAAATCCAATTTTGTGAACGTCATCCCCCTGGGAGGTCGGTACATTCCCGCTCCTGGAGATATGATCATCGGCAAGGTGATGGACATCGGTCCCTCCAACTGGTTGATCGACATATTCTCACCATACCCCGCCCCACTGCATGTCAACGAGGTGCCGTGGAGGGTGGAGTTCGGGGACACCGCCCGGTACCTGGGGGTAGGCGATACTTTGCTTGCCAAGGTGCTAATGGTTGACGAGACAAAACGTGTGCAGGTGACCATGAAGGAGCAGGGGCTGCGCAAGCTCCAGGGCGGACAGATCGTGGAGATCGCCCACAGCAAGGTGCCCCGGGTCATCGGCAAGAACGGGTCCATGATCCAGATGATCAAGACCTACACCAACTGCCGTATATTCATCGGACAGAACGGTAGGATCTGGATGGACGGGAACATGGAAGATATGGCTCACGCCGTGCAGGCAATAAAGATGATAGATGAGGGAGCGCAGACCCTGAAACTGACCGAGCGGGTGAAGGAATTCCTGGAATCGGTATATCGCAAGGAAGAATGAGGTGTTTTAATGGGTGGAAATTCTGATATGAAGCTCATCGATGAAAACGGTATTAGGACAGACGGTCGGAAGGTGGATGAGCTCCGGCCAATCAAGATCGAGGCCGGAGTGCTCAAGAACGCCGATGGCTCAGCGTACGTGGAGGTAGGAAAGAACAAGGTATTGGCAGCGGTGTACGGTCCGAGGGAATGTCACCCCCGCCACATGCAGAACCCCGCCAAGGCCATCATACAGTGCAGATACAATATGATCTCCTTCTCGGTGTCCGACCGCAAGAGGCCGGGCCCGGACCGAAGGTCGGTGGAGATATCCAAATTGATATCTGAGGCCTTGGATTACGTGGTGTTCACTGAGAACTACCCCCGTACCTCCATTGATGTATACATAGAGGTTTTACAGGCCAACGCTGGCACAAGATGCGCTGGACTGACCGCAGCCGCCGTGGCTTTGGCCGATGCAGGCATCCCTATGAGGGACATCGTGCCCTCCGTTGCCGTCGGGAAGGTCAACGACACCGTGGTCCTGGACCTGAACAAGGAGGAGGACAATTACGGTCAGGCGGACCTGCCAATCGCCATGATCCCCAGGACCGGAGAGGTCCTGTTGATGCAGATGGACGGGCACCTGACCAAGGCCGAGTTCGACCTAGCCATGGAGATGGGCGTCAAAGCCTGCAAGGAGATATACGAGGTACAGAAGGACGCCCTTCGCCGCCGCTACGCCATAGTGAACGGCGAGAGCGAGGAAGAGCCTATGGAAGAGCCAAAGGACGAACCTATGGAAGAGCCTATGGAAGAGCCAAAGGACGAACCCGAAATGACCGAGGAGGATTGAAAATGGCAAGATCAGTCGTTTCTGAGATCAAGAGGGATCACATCCACAAACTTATCGCAGACGGCCACCGCGTGGATGGACGTGCATGGGATGAGTTCCGAAATATATCTATCCAGACCAATGTAGTGGAGACCGCCGAGGGATCTTCCCGGGTAAAGATCGGCAACACCGAGGTCATCGTCGGAGTGAAGATGACCGTGGGCGAGCCCTTCTCTGACACCCCTAATAGGGGAGTCCTCACAACCAACGCTGAGCTCATTCCAATGGCCTCGCCAAACTTCGAGTCCGGTCCCCCGGACGAGAACTCCATCGAGCTGGCCAGGGTTGTCGATCGCGGTATCAGGGAAAGCCAGATGATAGACCTGGAGAAGCTGTGCGTGGAACCCGGCAAGAAAGTGTGGATCAACTTCGTGGACATCTACGTGCTGGACTTCGACGGCAACCTGTTCGACGCCTGCTCCCTGGGAGCGGTAGCGGCCATAAAGAGCGCCATAGTGCCAGCATCAGCCCATGGATTGGGTGAGGACTACCCCATGCCCATCACCTGCACCCCGATCTCCGTGACCGCGGTGCAAATCGAAAACTCTATATTGGTTGACCCGAGTCTCGACGAAGAAATGGTCGCGGCAGCTAGGCTGACCGTTACCACTGATGACAACGGAGACCTGCGGGCCATGCAGAAGGGCCTACGCGGGGCGCTCACGGTGGAACAGATCAAGACCATCATCGATACATCTCGAAGATTGGGCAGTGAGATTAGAAAACTAGTCGGGTGAAAGCAATGGCAAAAAGAACTGATAAGGCCGGGACCTCCGGCAGGTACGGAGCCAGATACGGCGTGGCGGTCAGGAAGCTGACCAGGGACATCGAGAAGGTCCAAAGATCCAAGTCCGAGTGCCCCAGCTGCCACCACATGAGCGTGAAGAGAGTATCCTCGGGGATATGGGCTTGCAGGCACTGCGACACTAAGTTCGCGGCCGGTTGTTACACCCCTAGGATGAGAGAGGCGGTCTCGAAAGAGATCCTGGCCGCCGCAGCTAAGGAGATCTAAGCTTGACATACAAGTGCGGCCAATGTGAGAAGCCTATCCGCTCCAACGTCAACGCCGTGGGGATGCAGTGCGAGAACTGCGGATCCAAGATGTTCTACAAGGAGCGGCCTAACGTCAAGAAGGTTATCAAAGGCCGATGATATGTTCCGAGCCACCCTAGGGGTGAGCTCCCCCTACGCCTCCACCGTGGCCAAGGCCATAGGACCGGAGGCCGGAAGGGAAATACCCCGTACAAGAGCGGAAGTGCGTCATTCAGAAGGGTCGATGACCCTGATTTTGGATGCGGATGACCTCTCGGCCTTACGGGCAGCTTTAAATTCCTACATCCGATGGATGAGCATCGCAGAAAAGATGAGTGAAACGGTCGGTGATATTGATGGATGAGATCAGCCCGAAACTTCAGAACCAGATCGCCCAATTCCAGCAGATTCAGCAGCAATTGCAGGCGGTCATGAGCCAGAAGATCAGAATGGACGCCATGTTGAAAGAGATGGAGATGACCATCGAAGAATTGAAGAAGGTGTCCGAGGACGCCGTGGTGTTCAAGAGCGTCGGCTCCTTGATGATAAAGATCGGCGACACACCAGCCCTCCTGAAGGATATCGAGGAGGACAAGGAGACCACCGAGGTCAGGGTTAAGAGCCTGGACCGTCAGGAGAAGATGCTCAAGGAGAAGTTCCAGAGCGTTCAGGAACAGCTGAACCGTGCCTTGGGCGCCCCTCCGAAGCAGGATGATGAGGACAACTGAGCCTCCGTCCCCCTTTCTTTATTTCACTATAAAATGGAAATAAAATCGACCCCTTCACTGTTGCAGATGCTTGACGACATCATCGGCAGGTTGGTCTCCTCTGACAAACTTATATTGGTCCACGGCAACGCGGACCCTGACGCATTAGGCAGCGCCTATGCTCTGAGCAAAGCCTTCCCTCCAGCCTCAATACTTGCGGTGGAGGGGTTGGACCGTACCTCCAAGAACGTCTCCGCCCGTTTGGGCATCGACCTTCTGACCTGTCCGGATCATGAATATCCCCTCATCGTTGTGGTGGACACTTCTTCTCCTGAACAATTGGGCAGTTATAGCCAGATAGCGGGGGAGCTGATCATTATCGACCACCACTGCCCCTCAGAAAAGTGGGTGGGGAGGGGAACTTACCTCTGCGATGACAGTAAAAAGAGTTGCGCCGAAGTAGTACTGGACATTATAGAGAAGGCCGAAATAGAGATCACTCGGGACATGGCCTTGGCCCTTTGCGCCGGGATCCTTACCGACACCGGGCATTTCCGTTTCTCCAACCCCGCTTCGCTTCGAGCGTTCGCCCGCTTGATAGAGGGGTCCAACCTCAACATCGAGGAGGTGCTCTCGCTCACCGAATCGCCCACCGATATCTCAGAGAGGGTAGCCCAGATGAAAGGCGGGCAGCGTCTGCGCTTCGAGAGAGTGGGCCAACATATCGTGGCCGTATCCCAAGGCAGTTCCTTCGAATCATCGGTATGCAAGTCGCTCCTGTCACTGGGGGCGGACATCGCGTTCGTCGCTTCACAGCGTAGCGGGGAGTTCCGTTTGAGCGCTCGAGCCCGGCAGGAAATGGTACGGAAGGGATTGCACCTGGGACAATTGTTGGGCGACGTGGGTCAAGAGACCGATAATGACGGCGGCGGGCACGGCGGGGCGGCTGGTCTCGTCGGCGTAGGGGATGCTGAGGCCATACTCAACATTTGCATGCACAAGTCCATGGCCTTTTTGAGGACGCTGAAATAAGGTCAGCGAAGCTTCTTGACATCATCTAGGACCTTCAGTATACGCTCCAGGTTCTCCGGTTTTCGTTGGAAGTATTCGCGTGTTGGCGCTAGCACTTCCGCCAAAGCGGCGGCCGTCCCGTTCTTCAGGTCCATAGGATGCAGCTTCCCGGATAGGTAGGTGCGCTCCAGCTCCTCGTAGTTCTGGAACTCCAGATTGCCGCCGAACTTCTCCGGTCTCTCAAAGCGCAGGACGTCCATCCGTTCGAATAGCACGTAGCGACATATGGCCATGACCGGGTTGCCCTCCGCCTCCGGAGGGCAGAAGGCCTTGCCAAGCTTGCGCTTGATGTCTTCCGGTGAATCGTGTATGAGCAGGCTTCCGTCGGGATCGCTCTTGGACATCTTACTGCCCAACGGGTCCATGCGGTTCCCGCCTTTCAATCCTGGTAACAGGGGAGTGTGCACCGCGACGGCCTTCTTGACGCCCATCTTCTCCGCCGCTTCACGAGCTAGCATGTGCGCTCTTCTCTGGTCCAACCCAGCGTATGCCACGTCAACGTCCATGAAGATAAGGTCGGCAGCCTGCATGAGCGGGTACATCATCTTACTGGAGTCGACATCAGCCTCGTCCTCGCTGCGGCCCATTATGGTCATGGCCCTTTTCACCCGTTGCAACGAGGAGGCCTTACCGACCTTGATCACCGTCTCCCAGTAATCGATGTCGTCCATGATCTGAGATGCCAGTTTATATTGCACTTTCTCCCTGGGCACGCCCAAGGCCTCGAAGCAGTCCTTCATGTACTCGGCGCAGACCCTTATGTTCTCGATGTCTCCGCCCAACTTGTCGTTTATGTAGGCGTGCCAATCGGCCAAGAATATGATGAAATCGAAATCGGCGTCCACGAAGTTCCGGACCTTCTGAACAGTGACCATCCAACCGATGTGCACCAGTCCGGAGGGTTCGAAGCCGATATAGCCGGTGGGAGAGCTCTTGTTCTGAAGTACCTGCTTTAGATCTTCAGAGGTGATGATCTCCTCTGTGTTCCGGGCCACGAGTGCGTACCGCTCTTCGATGTCCATTATCCTCAGGGTCGAATGCGGAACGGACTATTAAATTGATTTGATATTCAATCACGGAACAATCTGGCCAGCTTCTCCGCCGCCGCATTGACCGTGTCTACTACCATGGAGGTCGGGGGGCAGTAAGCGTTCTCCATGCGTTGCACGAACTCTTGGACGGTGACACCCTCCAACAGCGCGGCGGTGATCCAGTTCACCCGGCCAGTGACATCCTCGCCGCCTATGATCTGTCCGCCGACCAATCGTCCGCTATCGGCATCGGCCAGTAGTTTGACGGTGGTCGTCTTTCCCCCTGGATAATATCTGGCCCGCGAAGATCCTTCGACCAACGCCTCCTTGACCTTGAGGCCGTAATAATCCGCCAGGGAACGGGAGATCCCGGTCCCGCCCACCTGAAGTCCGCCGATGACGCTGATGAAAGGGCTGGCCGTCCCTGGGAAAGTGGCCTTTCCGCCAGTGGCGCGGATCCCGGCCACACGGCCCTGACGAACCGCGGTGGAACCCAGTTGACTCATCGTTGGCCCGGCGGTGACCGCGCTTTGGCACATGACCACGTCGCCTGCCAAATAGACATCCGGGACCAAACGGCCTTTGCGGTAGGGCTGAAGACTTGGGCTGACCCTGACCGCACCCAAGGGACCTATGTCCAGTCCCATCTGCTCGGGCAGCTTGAGGTTGGCCCGCACTCCCGTGGCCATGATGACCATCTGACAAGGGATGTGGACGTTTCCCACGGTGACCCCGGTGACGTCTTCCTTCCCCTCTATCCGGGAGAGCGGGGTTCCCATGACGAACTTGATGCCCAATGATTCGCAGTGGGACCGTACCAGATCGGCCATGTCCTTATCCAACACACGGGGGAAGACCTGGTCGAACATCTCCACCACGGTCACCTGCTTTCCCCGTTCATGTAAAGCCACGGCCATCTCCAGACCGACGACCCCGGCTCCGGCCACGACCGCCTGTTGCACCTTGGGCAGATGGTCCATGATGGCCTGCCCATCGGATATCCATCTGACCGGGAACACTCCCTTTAGGTCCCGACCGTCAACTGGAGGAACGAAGACCGTTCCGCCAGTGGCCAATATTAATATGTCGAACCCGAGGTTCTGACCGTCCTTGGTGGTCAGATGCCTCTTGTCCAGGTCCACCTTGTCGACGGTGGTTCTTACCAGGACCTTGATGTTCCTCTCGCTCTGGTAGAACTCAGGGGTATGCATCACTATGCTGCGGAAGTCCTTGATCTTCCCTTCCAGCACGAACGGTATGGCGCAGGGTGAGTAGGCCACGTGCTCGTCCTCGGTGATGAGGGTGATGTCGTCCTCCCCTTGTTCCCTGGCGGTAGAGGCGGCGGTCATGCCGGCCGCACCTCCTCCGATAACCACGATCTTCCTGGCCATGATGCTCTCCTATGCGGCAAATCCGGAAGAAAGGATATAAAATGTTGGTAATGAGGCGAAGCGCATTCCTAAAATAGTAAGGGACGTTTGCTATTGAACGGATATGGAGCACCCATGAAAAGCCTGGACCTTAACAGACCGGTGACGATCTGGAAGGAGGACGACGTGGTCGATGGTAAGAAGGAGAAGGCCCTGGTGGCCATCTTCCGCACCCGAGGCTGCCATTGGTCCCGAAAGGGCGGATGTTCCATGTGCGGTTATAACGTGGAGAGCCTGGAAGGCATAGGCGCTCCTGAGCTTACAGCCCAGCTCGAGGCCATTCTATCCCGATACGAAGGGGAGGGCATGGTCAAGCTATACACCTCAGGAAGTTTCCTCGATCCACTGGAGATCCCGGAAGAGGTGCGGGACCGCATCCTTAGTTCATTTGATAATGCGAAACAGGTGCTCTTTGAAAGCCGTCCGGAGTTCGTTACGCCCGAGGCGCTGCAGCATCTGCCGGACCACTCCGCGGTGGCGTTAGGGTTGGAGAGCGCCTCGGACAAGGTGCTCCGTTGTAGCGTGAGAAAGGGTTTCGGTACCAAGGACTACCTGAGAGCTGCTGAGGCCGTCAATTCCCGTGGACTGCCTGTCCGCACATACCTGTTGCTTAAACCTCCTTACCTCACCGAAAGTGCGGCCATCAATGACACCCTTAGATCGGTGAGGTTCGCCGCCCCCTATTCGGATAGCATATCCATCAATCCGTTAAACGTACAGAAGGAGACCTTGGTGGAAGGGCTATGGCGCCGCGGTGATTACCGGCCTCCGTGGATCTGGTCATTGTTCGAGGTGCTCAAGAGCAAGGCGGAACTGCCGGGCGTGAGACTGTTCTCCTCACCCAGTGGTGCTGGTACCCAAAGGGGGGTACACAACTGTCCTGACTGCGACCGCAGACTGCTGGACGTCTTAGAAAAGTTCAACTTCGAGCAGGACGTTGAACTACTTGGTGGTCACCATTGCCACTGCCGAAAGGAATGGGATTCACTGGTCGGCCTGGAGGAGCTCATGCGCACCTCTGTTGACGTGAGCCGGCATCTAGGAGACGAACTGGTGCTTTAGAGGGATGTACATGGAGTACGAGATAAAACGAGGAAACTACGGCAATCTTGAGGGCGACGGCCTACTCAACATGATGGAAACGACGTTCGGACCGGCCAAGAAGGAAGGTGACAAGTGCGTCTCCTCCTTCGGCGCCATGACCCGCATAGAGGTGCGTTTGAAAAGCAAGACGCTCCTGGACATCGCTACAGACACCGACAAGGAAGCCAGCGTGGAATTGGCCCAGGAGACGATCAGGCGGTGGAACGCATTCTTGGAGCAGGTGACCGGGTTCAACTCCAAGGAGCGGCGCACACGTCTTCAGAAGAAGGCCAAGGAAGGCAAGCTCTAGAAACGTCCAGAGGGACCTTTTCCTTTCCTTATTATATATAGTGGGCAACGATTGTTTTATATACAGATATCAGTATGCGAGTTCTGCTCAACGCACTGAGGACGTTCGACCAGACCCCTTGGGCAATGCTTCAAGCATCCCTAAATCGCCCCCATCCGCGCATTCTGGAGGGTGATGACGGTGTCACGGTCGAAGGTGCTGACCTCAACACTCTTGAGAACAGGCGTTAGCGTAAGAGAGTGTGCTCTCTCATGAGATAGGGAGAGGGAGATCCATGCCGAACATTAGACGTCCGAGAAGAGGCTCAAAGGGCTTTGGCCCTAGGAAAAGGGCCGTTAAACAGACACCGAGGCTGGACGCTTGGCCAGAGATTAGCGAAGGCCCTAAGGTCCAAGGTTTTGCCGGTTATAAAGCAGGAATGACTCACGCATTCATCGTGGATCACCGCAACAAGAGCACCACTTCTGGTCAGGAGATCAGGGTGCCTGTCACCGTTCTAGAAGTACCCCCGATGGTGGTGGCCGCGGTACGTATCTACGAGAATACCCGCTATGGGCTAAAGACCGCTGGAGAAGTATGGGCATCTCAGCTGGACGAAAACTTGTCTAGGCTGTTGCCCGTTCCCAAGAAGGTCGACGCCGAGCAGGCCTGGGAGAAGATGAAGGGAGTGGACACCGAGGACGTTAGGGTCCTGGCGTTCACCCAACCCAAGCTGGTCCAAGGAGTGCCGAAGAAGCGCCCTGAGCTCATGGAGCTACGCATAGGCGGCGGCACCATGGATGCGAGGATAGAGTTCGCCAAGGCGCTGCTGGGTAAGTTCATCAGCATCAACGACTTCGCCAAGGTGGGCGGGATGATCGATGTCGTCGCCATCACCAAGGGGAAGGGGTTCCAAGGCGCTACCAAGCGCTGGGGCCTGAAGTTGCTGTCCCACAAGAACTCCAAGCACCGCCGCATGGTCGGTAACCTGGGACCTAAGAGGCCTGGTTACGTCCGAGGCACCGTTCCTCAGTCCGGTCAGATGGGATACCATCAGAGGACCGAGGTCAACAAGCTCATATTGAAAATAGGGGAAAGTGGGCAGGAGGTCAGCCCTAAGGGCGGCTTCCTACACTATGGTGTGGTAATAAACCCCTTCGTGCTGATCCACGGATCCGTGCCTGGCCCGACAAAGAGGCTGGTGCGGATGAGGGACCCGGTAAGGAGGCAGCAGGCGGACCTGAAGGAAGCGCCTGATATGGTGTACATATCCACCGAATCCAAGCAGGGGGCGTAAGCAATGGTCGATAACGTACAGGTCAACATATATTCGTTAACGGGCGAGGTCCTAAGGACCCAATCCCTACCCGGGGTGTTCGCCACCCAGTTCCGACCCGATGTCATCCAGAGGGCTGTAGTGGCCGAGCAGGCCAACAAGAGGCAGCCCTATGGGTCCAAGCCGGGTGCCGGAATCAGGCATTCGGTGTCAACCTGGGGCAAAGGCCGAGGCGTGGCCAGGGTCCAGAGATTGGCCCAGGGCGCCAAGGGTGCCGAGTCCCCTAACAACGTGGGAGGCCGCCGGGCCTTCCCGCCCAGAGTGGACAAGGACTGGAGCAAGAAGGTCAACCAGAAGGAGCGCGTATTGGCTCGCTTTTCGGCACTGGCCGCCACCGCTGATGCGGAGAAGGTCAAGGCCCGCGGTCACCGCTTCAATGAAGAGCTGACTCTGCCAGTGGTCATAGAGGACCGCCTGGAGGACGTTCGCAGCACCTCTGAGGTGCTAGATGTCCTGATGAGCCTCGGTCTGCAGGACGATGTCATCCGCAGCAAGGATGGGATCCGTGTTCGAGCCGGCCGCGGCAAGATGAGGGGACGGCGCT
Organism: Methanomassiliicoccus sp.; assembly: GCA_004525545.1. Classification (GTDB taxonomy): domain Archaea; phylum Thermoplasmatota; class Thermoplasmata; order Methanomassiliicoccales; family UBA472; genus UBA472. The sequence goes on from SPCU01000006.1 coordinate 18,609, forward strand.
ACCGCATGCCCCGAAGCCTGCTCATAGTGGTCTCGAACCACGACGTCGCTCTGGTCAAGGGCGCCAGGAACCTTCCAGGTGTCGAGGTGATGAACGCCGAGGGATTGAACTCAGGACTGCTGGCCCCCGGTGGATTGCCCGGAAGACTGACGGTGTTCACTGAGTCCGCGCTCAAGAAAGTAGGGGAGTGGTGATCATGGCCAGAAAGGTACTGCTTTATCCATATGTGACGGAAAAGACCATGAACTACATGACCGGCACGCCTACCCAGGATTTCACGGACGGGAACAAGATAGTTTTCATCGTGGACCGCTTCGCCAACAAGGCGCAGATCAAGGCAGCCTTCGAAGAATACTTCGAGGTCAGGGTAGACAAGGTCTGGACCAAGATAGCCAAGGATGGCAAGCACGCCACAATAAAGCTAGCTGAAGGATACTCTGCCGAGGACATCGGTATGAGGATAGGAGTCTTCTGAGGAGGGGGAACATGGGTAGACGACTAAGACAACAGAGAAGGGGCCACGGAAGCTCCACCTATCGGTCCCCGAGCCACAGGCACGTGGGAGAGATAAAACACCCCCATTCTGAACTGAAGAATGGTGTAGTGACGGATATTATCCACGCCCCGGGCCGCAACAGCCCGGTGGCTGAGATCAAGTTCGAGAGCGGGAAGAAGGACAAGATCATCGCGGTCGAAGGCCTGATGGTCGGACAGGATATCAGCGTGGACGGTACAAAGAACCTGAAGCCTGGCAGCATCCTGCCCCTGTCCAACATCCCTGAAGGTACTCTTATCCATAATCTGGAGGCCAGACCTGGTGATGGCGGAAAGTTCGTACGCACTGCGGGAACCTACGCCACCGTGGTGACGAAGGGTGACACTGTAGTGGTGGAGTTGCCCTCCGGCGCCTTCAAGAACCTGGACCCCAGGTGTCGCGCCGGCATTGGTATAATCGCGGGCGGAGGTGCTTCGGAGAAGCCGTTCGCCAAGGCAGGAAAGAAGTTCCATGCCTTACGCAGCAAGGCAAAAGCAAACTTCAAGGTGAAGGGAGTGGCCATGAACGCGGTCGATCACCCCCACGGTGGTGGCGGTCACCCGCACGTCGGCAAGCCCAGCACCGTATCGAGGAACGCCCCGCCGGGAAGGAAGGTCGGTAGGCTTTCCCCCCAGAAGAAGAGGAAGTGATTCTAGATGGCCGATGAAAAGCTAACTGGTACCAAATCCTCGAGGAGGAAGCAAAGGAAGAAGAAGGGCATGATGACCGCCCGTAGGAAGAAGGAATTCACCTACCGCGGTTTCAACCTGGAGCAGCTCCAGGAGATGCCCTTCGATGAGATGGTGGACCTTCTGCCATCCAGGACCAGAAGGTCCTTCCGTCGCGGCCTCAACGAGGAACAGAAGACCACCTTCGACAAGATATGGTCCGGAAAACACGAAGTGGTGCGCACGCACCGCAGGGACATACCGGTCGTGCCGGCCTTCGTAGGTCGCCGCGTGGCCGTGTACAATGGAAAGGAATTCAAGGAAGTCGAGATAAAACCGGAGATGATCGGGCACTTCCTGGGCGAGTTCGCCGCGACAAGGGGCTCCGTGAAGCACTCTGGTCCTGGCGTCGGTGCGACCAGGGGATCCAAGTTCATGCCGCTGAAGTGAGGTGACAAACATGGTTGGATACACTGCTCAAGCCGATCCGGACACTACGTCCAAGGCCATCGCCAAAGAGTTGCCCATCTCCCCCAAGTTCTCACGTGAGATATGCCGGATGATAAGGGGAAAGAAGGTAGATTACGCCATCCGCATGTTGGAAGAGGTAGTGGAACTGCGCCGCCCGGTGCCGATCCGCCGCCACAACATGGGTGTGGCCCACAAGGCCGGGGTCGGACCCGGTCGGTTCCCCAAGAAGGCCGCCTCGGCCATCATCAAGGTGCTGCAAAGTGCCAAGAGCAACGCTGAGTACAAAGGGCTGGACGCCGACAATATGAAGGTGAGGATAGTATCCGCGCACCTGGGAAGGACCATACGCGGTTACATGCCTAGGGCACACGGTCGCAGCACCCAATGGGACCAGCAGACCGTGAATATCGAAGTCATACTGGAGGAGGTTCAGTAAATGGCCAGCGAAAGAAAGTTCGTGGCGGAGAACATCAGAAGGGTTCTCCTCAAGGAATATTTGATGAAGACAGTCGATCGCGCCGGATTCGGCGGGGTGGACGTACAGAGGACCCCGATGGGGACCAGGGTCACCCTGGTAACCGAGAGGCCTGGCATCGTCATTGGTCGCCGAGGGGCGGCCATCAAATCGTTGACCAAGGCCATCGAGGACAACTTCCATTACGACAACCCTCAGATCGAGGTCCAGGAGGTCGAGAACCCCAACCTCAACGCCCAGATCATGGCCGAGAAGCTGGCCTTCGCTCTGGAGCGGGGCTGGCACTTCCGCCGGGCAGGGCATTCCACGGTGCGCCGCATCATGGAATCCGGGGCCCGTGGCTGCCTGATCATCATCTCCGGCAAGCTGACCGGGGAGAGACACCGCACTGAGAAGTTCAAGGACGGGTACATAAAGTACTGCGGAGAGACCCGGTTGCTGTTCGTGGACACCGGATTCGCCGTGGCCAAACTGAAACCGGGCGTCATAGGCGTCCAGGTAGAGATCATGGACCCCGACGCACGCCTCCCTGCGGAGATCGATGTCATGCCTATGGATGAAGCCATCAAGGCAAACCCTGACCTGGAGGAGATCCTGCGCAAGGAGGACGAGGTATCGGTCATCGCCGAGCACCCCGCGGAGGAACCCCCACCGGAAGATGACAAGGAGGAGGTGGCTGAATAAATGGCTTCGATAAATACCTCTGAAATTAGGAAGATGAACGTGGATGAGCGAGCCGGCAAGCTCCGCGAGCTGCAGGATGAGCTCATGCACGAGAAGGGAGCGGCCGCCATGGGCGGCGCCCCTAACAACCCGGGGAAGATCAGGGCCCTAAGGACCAACATCGCCAGGATCCTAACCGTCCAGAAGGAGGAAGAGAAATAATGGCCGATATTTGCTCGGTATGTGGGCTCCCTAAAGAGCTGTGTATGTGCGAGGAGATCGCCAGAGAACAGCAGTCCGTAAGGATCTACACCGACAGCCGACGGTACGGCAAGAAAGTCACCGTTGTCGATGGCATCGATGCCACCGATATAGACATGGATGACCTGGCGCGCACCTTGAAGAACAAGTGCGCCGCCGGCGGTACCGCCAAAGAAGGCAAGATCGAGCTCCAGGGTGACCACAAGAAGAAGGTCCAACAAGCCCTGGAAGAAATGGGCTTCAAGACCGAGGTTCGGTAGGAGCCATGGACAAGAGGGATTTCATGAGACAAGAACTCATCGGACTGGACATCGAGGTGGTGGAATCCAACTGTCCCGAGCACCTGTTGCGCGGGAAGGTGGTGGACGAGACCAAGAACATGCTGGCCATCTCCTGCCAGGGCAGTGAGCGGTGGATACCCAAGTCCGGCCATGGGTTCGAGTTCACATATCAGGGCGAGAGGATCAGGGTCCTAGGATCCGAGATCCAGTATCGACCAGAGGATAGGATCAAGAAAATTAGGTGATCTAATGAGCGAAGTTAGAGACATTGGCATTGATGTCAAGGCCCCCTCGGCCACCTGCGAGGACCAGTACTGTCCATTCCACGGGAAGCTCCCGGTAAGGGGACAGATCATTGACGGCGAAGTAGTGTCCGTTAAGATGAACGGCAGCGCCGTGGTCGAGAGGAATTACTTGAAGTATGACAAGAAGTACGAACGTTTCGAAAAGAGGACGAAGAGATACACCGTCCACAACCCTCCATGCCTGGAGATAGGCTCGGGGGACAAGGTGCGCATCATGGAGTGCCGCCCCTTGAGCAAGACGGTGTCATTCGTCATAGTGGAGAAAAGGTGAGGACATGAAGGGATTGGCAGGGAACCAGACCAGGGGCATCATTACCGGCTCCGTCCTGGACGTGGTGGACAACACCGGCGCCAAGACCATCAGTGTCATCGCCGTGCCTAACTATCACGGGACGCACGGACGCTGCCCCGCCGCGGCCGTGGGTGACATCGTCGTCGCCTCGGTGAAGAAGGGCACTCCCGAGATGAGACGACAGGTGGTATACGCCATCATCGTCCGTCAGAGGAGACCGTTCCGCCGGGCGGACGGGACCATGGTGCATTTCGAGGATAACGCAGCGGTCATCACCACCGATGAGGGTGAGACCAAGGGAAGCGACATAAAGGGTCCAGTGGCCAGAGAGGCCGCTGAGCGCTGGCCGCGTGTAGCCGCCACCGCTTCGACCATCGTTTGAGGTGTTGGAAATGACGAGCAAGTTGGCAAGAAAACAGAGGAAGGCGCTGTACAACGCGCCGAACCACGTGCGCAACAAGAGCGTCGGCTCCCACCTCAGCGAAGAGCTGGTCGAGAAGATGGGACGCCGCACCGTCAGGGTCGTCAAGGGCGACACTGTCAGGGTGGTTCGAGGGGATGAGGACATACTCAACCTCGAGGGCAAGGTCACCAGCGTGGACACAGAGAAAGGACGTCTTATCATCGAAGGAGTGACCATCGCCAAGGCGGACGGCACCATGACCGAGAGGCCAGTGCATGCCTCCAACGTGGTCATCATCAGGCTTGAACTAAAGGACAATTACCGCAAGCAGAAATTGCAATACGAGGAGGGTTCCTCATGACCCAAGATTTAAAAAGATTGAACGCACCGAAGAGCTGGCCGGTGCCTAGGAAGAGCAGCGTATGGGTGACCAGCCCCAACCCCGGCGCACATCCGCTGGACCAATGCATGCCCCTGACCCTAGTGTTGCGGGACCTGCTCAAGGTCTGCGATACCGCCGCCGAGGCCAGGAAGATCCTCTCCGCCAAGCATGTATTGGTGGACGGAAGGGTGGTCACCGAGGCTAAGCTCCCCGTGGGCCTGATGGACGTATTGAGCCTGCCCGCTTCGGGCAAGTACTACCGCATGCTGATAGACAGCCGCGGAAAGTTCACACTGGTCGAGACGACCGAGGACCGCGCCAAGTGGAAGCTGTGCCGCATAGAGAACAAGACCGTGATCAGCGGCGGCCGCCTGCAGCTAAACATGCACGACGGACGCAACATCCTGGTCGACGAGGACAGCTACAAGACCGGCGATGTACTGAAGATAGAGCTGCCGACGCAGAAGATCATCGAGCCATTCAAAATGGTACAGGGCAACGTGGCCATGATCACCAGCGGAAGCAGTGCCGGTCAGATAATGGTGATAGAGGAACAGGTCGAAGCGCGTTCCTCCTCACCAGACCTGGTTCGGTTCAAGAACGGAAAGCTGACCGTGAAGAACAACGTGTTCGTGATCGGAAACAAGACCCCCGAGGTCGTACTGCCTGAGGTGAACGCAGTATGAGCGAGAACGTAATGCGCAAACCGCGCATCGAGAAGGTAGCCGTCAACATCGGGGTCGGCGAATCCGGAGAAAGACTAGTAAAAGCACAGAAGGTGTTGGAGATGGTCACCACACAGAAATCCAAGCAGACCTTCTCCAAGGTCACCAACCGTGATTTCGGCATCCGCGAAGGTCAACCGATCGGATGCATCGTCACTCTCAGGGGAGAGAAGGCCATGGACTTCCTGAAAAGGGCGTTCACCATTCGCGAGAACCGCATCGCCTCATACTCCTTTGATCAGGAGGGTAACCTGTCCTTCGGGATACCCGACTACACCGACTTTTCAGGGTTGAAGTACGACCCGGAGATCGGTATCTTTGGTATGGACGTAAGCGTGTCCATCCAGAGGCCTGGAAAGAGAATAGCCAGGCGCCGCGTCATGCGCCGCAAAGTGCCCAAGAACCACCGTATGACCAGGGCAGAGGCCATGAACTTCATGAAGGAGATATTCAACATAGAGGTGATCGATTGAAGCCTAAAAAGAAATTCGGACGGAGCGTTGGCTGCACCAGATGTGGTCGTAAGAGAGGGCTCGTCCGCCGTTACGGAATGCACCTTTGCAGACAATGCTTCAGGGAGATCGCGCCGCAGATAGGGTTCAAGAAGTACTCGTGAGGTGAAAAAAATGCAGAGCGATCCATTGAATGATGCGATGTCCACCATCAAGAACGCAGCGGCCGTGGGCAAGAGCGAGTGCCTCATTAGGCCCTCTTCCAAGCTCATCGGGCGGGTGCTCAAGGTGATGCAGGACAACGGTTACATCAACCAGTTCGAGTTCATAGAGGACGGCAAGGCCGGCGTGTTCAAGGTCAGGTTGCAGGGAAAGATCAACAACTGCGGTGTGATCAAGCCACGTTACTCGGTGAAGAAAGTTGACATGGAGCAGTTCGAGGCCCGCTATCTGCCGGCCCAGGACTTCGGCGTGCTCATACTTACCACCACCGACGGCGTGATCACTCACATGCAGGCCAAGGAGAATGGCGTGGGCGGCAAGCTGCTAGCCTTCGTATACTGAGGGATGACATGACAGTAACAGGACATTTGGACGACACGGTGCACGTGCCCACAGAGGTCAAGGTTACCATGAAGGGCAGCGAGCTGACCGCCAAAGGACCGAAAGGTCAGGTCATTCGCGACTTCGGTCACCCCAAGGTCAAGGTCTCCCTGAAGGAGGACTCCGTACACGTAGAGTGCGAGTACCCTCGCGTCAAGGAGAAGGCCTTGGTCGGTACATACGCTGCACATATCAGGAACATGATCGAAGGGGCCAATCACGGGTTCGAATACGCCATGAAAGTGGTCTATTCCCACTTCCCTATGAAGATCGTGGTGAAGGGCGAAAAGTTCGTCATCGAGAACTTCTTGGGAGAGAAGGCTCCACGCTCGGCGGTCATATTGGAAGGCGCCAAGGTCGTGGTAAAGGGTAACGAGGTATTCGTCACCGGGTCCGATCTGGAGAAGGTCTCCCAGACCGCTGCCAACATCGAACGTGCCACTAAGATCCGCGGATTCGACCCTAGGGTGTTCCAGGATGGTATCTACATCGTAGAGAAGGCAAGGAGGCCGAAGTAATGTCGGCGAAGAAGGAGATCAAGAGCATACAGGACCTTCCCTACTTCAGGGATGAGTACACCGCACAACTGGCCGAAATGGACATAGGGGAGCTTGACGAGCTTTTGGAGGCGTTGCAGGACGAGCAGCGCAAGAAGGAGATCGTCGACGCCCTGGACGGTGTAGGCAACAAGATCGCCGACCACTGGATAGAGATGTTGGAAGAGGTGGAGACGGAGATAGTCGAGACCGCGGACGAGATCAAACCGGTCGTGAAGGTCAAGCCCGTGCTCACCGAAGAGATAAAAGCTGCTCTGGAAATGAGGAACGGCAAGAACCGTAAACGCCCCGCGTTCCTCAGACAGGAATGGTTCCGGTACTCGAAGCTCGGCGAAAAATGGAGAAAGCCCAGGGGCATACACTCCAAGATGCGTCGGCATCTATCGTACCGCCCACCGGTGGTCTCGATAGGTTTCCGCGGACCTAAGATGGTACGCGACTACCATCCCTCTGGTTTCCAGGAGGTCATGGTGTATAACCCCGACCAAGTGGAGAACGTGGACCCCAAGGTGCAGGCGATACGCATCGGCGGCACCGTGGGTGGAAGGAAGAGAATGGCAATAACCAGTAAGGCGGATGAATTGGGAATCCGCATACTCAACAGGACGTGAGAACGATGGATCTAAAGAACCAGAAGCGCATGGCGGCCGAAGTCATGAAGTGCGGTGAGAACCGGGTCTGGATAGACCCTAACCGCATAGAGGACATCGCAGACGCTATAACCCGGGCGGACATTAGGACCGCCATCCAATCCGGGTCCATCCGCGCCTTGCCCAAAAAGGGCATATCCCGAGGCAGGACCCGCCACCGGCTGGCCCAGAAAGCTAAGGGACGCAGGCGTGGACAGGGCAGCAGGAAGGGTACCTCCAATGCCAGAAGGCCAAAGAAGGAGGCATGGATCCAGACGATCAGGCCACTGCGTGCCACGCTGCGCGAGCTGCGGGACGGGGGCAAGATCACAAGATCCGTATACCGGGAATTCTACATGAAGGCCAAGGGAGGCATGTTCAGGAGCAGGAACAACCTGCTAATGCACTTGAAGACCGAAGGCTACCTTAAGGGGGAGAACTGATGGCGCGAGGACCGAGATACAAGTTGGCCTTCCGCCGCCGGCGTGAGGGCAGGACCGATTACCGACAGAGGGCTCGTCTGCTACGGGCGAGGATACCGCGGGCCGTGGTCCGCACCTCCCTGAGGCACACCAGCATTCAGATAGTGGACTTCGACCCCAAGGGCGACCAGGTGCTGGTCACCGCCCACTCCCGCGAAGTGGTGGAGATGGGATGGACCAAGGCCGCCGGCAATGTGCCGGCCGCATACCTGACCGGCTACCTGGCCGGGAAGAAGGCCGTGGCCAAGGGACTGACAGAGGCGGTGCTCGACATCGGCCTCAAGGTGCCAGCAAAGGGCGCCACCGTGTTCGCTGCCCTGAAGGGCATGCTGGACGCGGGCATGAAGATCCCCCACGGAGAGGAAGTGCTGCCTAGCAAGGAACGCCTGGCAGGCAAGCACATCAGTGAGGACGTGGAGAAGATGGTACAGGACATCAAGAGCCGCATGGAGGCTGATTAATATGGAATGGGTACCCATGACCAGATTGGGAAATATGGTGCTCAACGGTGAAATAACCACCATGAGCCAGGCCCTGGCCACCAAGCTCCCACTGCGCGAGGCGCAGATCGTGGACATACTGCTCCCCGACCTGAAGGACGAGGTCATCGACGTCAACATCGTGCAGAGGATGACCGACTCCGGTAGGAGGGTCAAGTTCAGGATCACCTGTGTGGTCGGAAACGGCGACGGTTATATCGGCATTGGCAGAGCCAAGGGAAAGGAGGTTGGACCCTCCATCCGCAAGGCCATCGACAACGCCAAGTTGAACATCATCGAGATCAAGCGCGGTTGCGGATCGTGGGAATGTGGGTGCGGAACGCCCCACTCCCTGCCATTCACCGTGGTCGGCAAGTCCGGCTCGGTAGTAGTGGTGCTCAAGCCCGCCCCCCGGGGTATATCCCTGGCGGTCGGCGACGTGGCCAAGAGCATCCTTACATTGGCCGGGGTCAAGGACTCTTGGGGATATGCCAAGGGTCACACCAAGACCACCGTTAACTACGCCTACGCCACTTACTACGCCCTAAGGAACACCATCGAGATGAGGGTGTCCGAGGAGCAGGAGAAGCGGCAGCACATCGTCAGCGGTCCGATGCAAATGCACATGGCCGAGGACGATCAGGCACAGCAGCAGGGAGAGTGAGCTTCATGGCATATGCAGCAATTAGAATTCGTGGCCACTCCGGAGTGAAAGGCGATATCGAGGATACCATGCTCATGCTCCGCCTGACCCGAGCCAACCACTGCGTTGTGCTACAGGAGACCCCAGAGATAAAGGGCATGCTGATGAAGGCTAAGGACTACATTACCTGGGGCGAGGTTTCCGAAGAGACCCTGGCCAGAATGATAAAGTTCCGTGGCCGGCTCATAGGCGACAAGCCCATTGACGATGAGGTGGTCAAGGAGAGCACCCCCTTCGGTTCCATAATGGCCTTCGCCAAGGGCGTGTCCAAGGGCGAGACCAAGTATTCGGAAATGAAGGACGTAAAGCCACTATTCCGCCTGAGCCCGCCTAGGAAAGGTTACGAAGGTGTCAAACGCGGCTTCGGGGCCGGAGGCGCCCTGGGCTACCGGGGAGAGGAGATCAACGATCTCATCTCCAGGATGATCTGAAGGTGAACTAAGATGGTAAGCAGGACTGAGAAGTTCAGAGGCTCCAGGACCCACGGTCGCGGAAAGAAGGCTGGACGTGGTGCCGGTAAGCGCGGCGGAACGGGCAACGCCGGGTTGCACAAACACAAGGCCCAGTACATGTTGAAATATATGCCCGATCACTTCGGCCGGCACGGTTTCAAGCGGCCTCAGAAGATGGTCTGCGCTAAGATCACCATTAACGTGGGCGATCTGGAGCAGATCATGGACGCTATGAAGGTCCAAGGTACCGCGGTGGAGAGGGACGGAACGATAGCCGTTGACCTCACCGCCATGGGCGTGGACAAGCTGCTGGGTAATGGCCAAGTGAGCAAATCTCTGGAGATCACCGTTTCCGAGATCACAGCTTTGGCCAAGGCTAAGATTGAAGAGGCAGGCGGTCATATCGTGATGCCAGAGTAAAGTATCGCGTGGTATTCATGGCCGAAGACCAGAAGAGCAGGCTGTATAAGCTCAAGCCTATAACCGACCGCCTACCGGCGGTCACCAAACCCGAGGGGCATGTCCATTTCAGGACCAAGATGTTGTGGGTCGTAGTCATACTAGTGTTCTACTTCGTTATGACCAACATCTTCCTGTATGGGCTGGATAGCTCAAGCACTATCGATCTTTTCGCCCAGTACCGCGCCATCCTGGCCGGTGCGCAGGGATCCCTGATGCACTTGGGCATAGGTCCGATAGTCACTGCATCCATCATCATGCAGTTGTTCGTGGGAGCCAAGATCATCAAGCTCGATCTCACGGACCGTGAAGATAAGGCAGTCTATCAAAGCAGCCAGAAGTTCCTGGTCATAGTCATGATACTAGTGGAGTCCGTGCCTCAGGTGTTCGGATACCTAGTACCATCGGACAATTTCATCGGAGGGTTGAGCGGAACCTTCGGAGACTCGGGGATAATCAATGGCGAGAACGTCGCCAGAACCATCATCGTCCTGCAGCTCTGTGTCGGTTCCTATCTGGTCTTCCTATTGGACGAGGTAGTATCCAAATGGGGTATAGGCAGCGGTATCTCGCTGTTCATCGCCGCCGGCGTGGCCGAAGCGCTTTTCACCGGAACGTTGAACACTGAGGGATACGACCCCGATATGGCCCTAAGCACCAACAATCCGCCGGTCGGGGCCATACCGAAAACGATCTTTATATTGACAAACACGTCCGCGCAGGGTTTGGTAGGCGGAGGCTATGAACAAATTTTAATACAAAATCCCAATCCATTGATAGCTTTGGTAGGGACGGTAATCATCTTCCTGTTCGTCGCTTATGCCGAATCATCCCGCATCGAGCTTCCGCTGGCACACGGCACTGCCCGTGGGGCGCGTGGACGATATCCTATCAAACTGATCTACGCCTCCAATATCCCGGTCATCTTGATGGCCGCGCTATTGGCCAACATCAGCATGTTCACAATGCTGCTTTACACCAATGGTGCGCTCAGTGGCATCCCGCTGCTGGGAGGGCAGGATTGGTTAGGCTCATACGCTGCTGGACAGACCAATCCGACCGGAGGTCTGGCCTGGTACGTTTCAACGCCACGCGGGGTAGGTGATTGGCTGTTGCCCATGTTGGACCCAGGCGCTTATGGCAGCATGACCTTTGGTCATGGATCGCTGCAGATAATGGCCCACGTGCTGGTCTACGTCGGACTGATGGTCGGAGGGTCCATTCTCTTCGCCAAGTTCTGGATCATGACCACCAATATGGGTCCAGAAGCGGTCGCCAGACAGATCGAGTCCAGCGGACTGCAGATCCCCGGTTTCCGTCGCGATCCACGGGTGCTCAAGAGAGTGCTGGAGAGATACATCCCCATCGTCACCGTCATCAGCGGAGCGGTGGTGGGCGGCCTAGCGGCCGGTGCCGACCTGATCGGTACGGTCGGCAATGCCAGCGGTACAGGTGTGCTGCTGGCGGTGGGCATAATGATACAGTTCTATGAGGCCATTGGTAGGGAGCAGATGATGGAGATGCACCCAGTGCTGAGAGGCTTCTTCGGAGGAGATTGAAAAAATGGCTGACGCACCAGTTCCGGACGCCAAGGCGACGACCAACAGGATGGTGATGATATTCATCTTCATCCTGGCCTTGTTCGTCATGTTCGACCCCTCGCTGCGTTCCGCCCTAGGCGGCGTGGTGGGACTAGCTCTGAACCCGTTATGGGGATTCGGCGGTGATTTCCCGGTGGCAACACTGTTCATCACTGGCATGTTCATGACCGGTATGACGATCACTGTGAGGCACTTCTTCACCGATTACGTGAAGCAGGCTGAAAGCCAGAAGATGATCGGAGCTTTCAACAAAGAGTTGAGGCAGGCCCGCCTGGACAACAACACCTACAAGCTGAAGAAGATGACGGAGCAGCAGCCCCAGATCATGAAGGCTTCCATGGCCCAGACGACCACTCAGTTGAAGCTGATGCCGGTGACCATGCTCATCGTCATCCCGATCTTCGCCTGGCTGGCTGTGTTCACAGGGGACCTGGATAGCACCAGGATGTCCGTCCCATGGTCGAACCTGGCCGATCTGAACGCCTCATACCTGTTCCCGGCCTGGATCCTGCTGTACTCCCTGATCAGCATCCCCTTCGGTCAGCTACTGTCCCGGGGGCTTAGGTACTTCTCCTTCAAGAAGCGCCTGAACGCACTGACAGCAGCCGGGAAATGATCGTCACCATCAGCGGTCTGATCGGAAGCGGCAAGACCACTGTTTGCCGAACGCTCGGCGAACGGTTGGGGTACCGCACGATCATATCCGGGCTGGTCTTCCGAGAGATGGCTAGTGAAATGGACCTATCTTTGGAGGAGTTCGGCCATCGGGCCGAGGCCGACCCCAAGTACGACCGTCTGATAGACGAACGCATGGTGGACATCGCCCGAAAGGAGGACAATGTCATCCTGGAAGGGCGCCTGGCCGGACAGATGTTGCGCCGCAACTCCATTCCGGCCTTCTGCATTTTTTTGGACGCTCCCCTAGAGATACGCACCCAACGCGTCTCCGGACGGGAAGGTGTAGCCTTACGCGAGGCCATGGACGAGATGAGCGCCCGCGAGGCTAGCGAAGTGCTAAGGTATCGCAAATACTACGATATTGACGTGACCGACCGTTCCATATACGATATGGTGATCGACACTGGTGCGCTGACCCCGGAGCAAGTGGTCGACAGCATCATCTACCGGATAAGGGGAGATTGATATGCTGGTGCGGGACAAGGCCCCTCGGACGCTACCGAACGGGAAGCGACCTGAGGACCGCAGCATAGAGGAGCTCCTGTCCGCCGGTGTCATCGTTCTTGACAAGGTTCAGGGGCCGACCTCCCATCAGGTCACCGCCTGGGTGCAGGACATGCTGGGGGTGGAGAAGATAGGGCACGGCGGTACTCTGGACCCCAACGTGAGCGGCGTTCTGCCGATAGCTTTGGGAAAAGCGATACGCATGACCGACCTGGTGCTGCGTTCCGACAAACAGTACGTCTGTCACCTCTACCTTCACCGTCAGGTTCCCGAAGAAAAGGTGCTCAACGTCATCGGCACCTTCGTAGGCGCCATCTATCAGACGCCGCCGGTCCGTTCCGCGGTCAAGATCCAGATGCGCGTGCGCAAGGTCCATTCCATCGACATCCTGGAGATGTCCGGACGGGATGTGCTCTTCAAGATCGATTGCGACGCTGGGACGTACATACGCACGCTCTGCACCGATATCGGAGATGCGCTTGGCGTCGGTGCCAACATGAAAGCTCTGCGCCGCACCCGCTCGGGCAGGATGACCGAAGATGAGGCGGTCACTTTGCAGGACCTGAAGGACGCCACGGTGCAATGGAAGCAGGGGGACGATTCCTGGTTGAGAAGCATGGTGCGCCCCATGGAGATATTGCTGGAGCCGTTGCCCAAGGTCATCGTAAAGGACGCTACGGTCGACGCCATAGCGCACGGGGCCGATCTGAACGCCCCGGGCATCGTCAGCTTGGACGAAGGAATAGAGAAGGGCGGTCCGGTGGCCATGCTCACCATGAAAGGAGAGGCGTTAGGTCTAGGGACCGCAGCCATGTCCTCCCGCGATATGTTCAAAGCTTACAAAGGCCGAGCGGTCAAGACCGTCCGGGTGTTCTTGCCAGAAGGTACGTACCCACGCATGTGGGGAGATCAGAAGTAGCTGCCTAGATTGCTCTGCCCCTTTTTTAACGGCACGGCAGTGATCCCCAGCCGTTCCCTGATCTCCTTGGCCAATATCTCCTCTGAACCGTGGTGCATGTACACCTGGTCCGGAGAGCATCTCTTGACGAAGTCGATGATCTCGTAGAAATCGGCATGGTCGGAGTAGGCGAACCCCTCGTCCATGCCCCAGCTGCGCCCGCTCAGGCACCAGCCGGAGACGGTGGCGGTGCGCTTCTTTCCTAATGCGGAAAGACCGTTCTCCCCCTTGGTATTGTGACTGATGACCAGCTGCGGCGTATCGTCCGCAGGATCGAACGGCAGATAATCGAACTTCAGGTCGTCCGCCTCCATCATGCGGGTGGTGTCCAGCACCGAACCGTGCAGCCGGGGCTGGAACTCCTTGAGCATGGTGGTCAGCTCTTGTGATTTGCCTAAAGGATAGGAATACAGCACCGCCGAGCATCCCTGGTTCAAGGTATCCTCCACCCAGTCGCGGATGACGCCCATCATGGCGTTGCGGTTCGGGAAGCGGTAGCGTGGATTTCCGTAAGTGGCCTCGATGATCAGCGCGTCGCACTTCTGCGGACGCGCTCCTTCCATGCCCAGACGGTCCTGGGGGCAGAAATCGCCAGTGTACAGCACCTTCTTTCCCTCGTCGATCATGAACATGTTGGAACCGAGTATGTGACCGGCACCGCTGGCATTGACCGACGGAAGATCGCCACGCTCCACGTTCTCCAGGTAGTTCTTGGACTTCTTGCTCTTCACCCGCCCGCGCAGGCAGCGCAGGGTGATGTCCGAGCAGAACAGCGGACCGCCGTCGAAGCTCGAGGGCATGTGGTCGGAATGGGCGTGGGAGACGCAGCAAATACCGGCGGCAGAGACCTTGCGGGGGTCGAGAAAGTATTTCATCTGGCCGGAAGTAACTTCTATGCCATTGCCTGAGACAACGGAAAGCCCATCTCCTTCCATCGTCTGGACAATGCACCCTCGGATATTTACCAGTAGCGAGGACGTCTCCATCATCATCGTGGATGGTGTGCGGGGCGGCGTACTCACGTTCGCCCGTATCAGGAGAGCATGACCATCACTAGGACGGTAAGCACGATCAACGCTATTCCTAACGCGTATCCGAAGACCTTCTTGCGGCGCAGTTCCATCTCACGTGCGGTGGATCTCATTAGGATCACCTCGATATATCATTCGAAGGTGGGACGATAAATCTTATCAAGGTTCCTTGATCGCGATGACGCGAGCAGAAGCGGAGGTGCTGACGTCATCGGTGCTGTAGAACGAGGCTCCGTACAAGGAATCGCCGCTGGATATCGATGCTAGGTTGTATGGCGTATCGTTCAGCTGGCACTGCAGGGCGATGGCGCGCGGGAGGATTATGGTGTTCATGCCTTGCTGGAAATATTTTTATGAACAATATTTAAAAAATAGCCTTTGAGTTGCTTATTAGAAAATTGTTTGTTTCCTTGAACATCGATAGTAGAAACGGGGGCATCAGCCATCCGACGTATCCATTCCAGATCGATATCGTATTTCGTTGATCTCGATAATCGCGCCGTTCATTTTCACCGACCTCTCCCCTTCAGCCCTTTATACCCTCAAAGCGAAGCGAGCGTAGAGAGAGAAAATGTACCGCTCGATGCCGGAGACAGTGACCGAACCGCTGGTCCACGACTTCAATTCCGAATCGGATGGAGTGTTGGCCACCACCGCCATACCTCCGGTGGACGAACTGCTGGGGGGATTGAAAGCGGGCACCGTCACCACCATCGACAGCTCCGACCGGCTGCTGTTCACCCTGATCAACATGCTAAGCGTGAACTTCGTGCGGGAGTGGCATCGCGACGTGGTCTGGGTGGACGGCGGGAATTCCGTGAACCCTTACGATCTGACCTACGTGTGCAAGCGCTTCCGTATGAGGCCGGAGGAGACTCTATCCAGCATCAACGTGTCCAGGGCCTTCACCGCCTACCAGATGTCCACCCTGGTGGAGGAATCGTTGGAAGACGAACTGATGCGCAGCAAAGGCGGTATGATAGTCGTCTCCTGCTACCCCGACCTCTTCCAGGATGCCGATATGAATTGGGAGGAGTCGCTCAAGCTCATGGACAGGGGGATGAGCAAGCTGCGCTCCCTCACCTCCAAGCACCACACCGTGACGGTCGTCACCAACTACGGACTGGCGAAGCTGATGTACCGCAAGGGATTGCGGCCGCTGTTCTACGAGAAGGTCGACAGAGTGGTGAGCGTGGAGCACCGTTCCGGCTACGCGCGCATTTCCTTGCCCAGGGAGGAGAAGGAGATAATGTATCGTCCGGTCCCCCCGAACCAGACCACTCTGGATGAGTACCGGAGGCGCTGCTGATGGGGCGTACGGTGCCGACATACCGCCAGGCAGCGGAATCAACGTTCCGCAACTGGAGCGATTTCCGGAGGGCGCTGTCTCAGGATGATCGGGAGGCTTTCGACCGTCTCTCGGACAAGGTGCGCCTGCACGCCTCGGCCTCCTCCGTGGCCGCCTTCCTGGACCCGTTGGAGGGGGCGTTGCTCTCCATACTTCTGGAGCAGGAGAAAGAGCTGGAACGTTTGCGTAAGAAGGCCTGATAGGATGCGCGGATGGATCCTGGACTGTTATGCCGACGAGGTCAACAACGAGATGGTCACCTGGGTGAAGACCTCCGACGGCGTTGAGAGGATCAC
>SPCU01000008.1 GCA_004525545.1 Methanomassiliicoccus sp.
CGGAACGGAAGCTTTGAGGGAAAGTTATTAACTAGGGAGGTAAAATCCGCTTCCGTGCACAAGATCACCCACATCAGCATGGAAACGGACGTGCTGGCCGAGAACAAGCATCTGGCCGAGCATAATCTGCAGAAGCTCAGAGGGTCCAGCATCAGGTCGGTGGACGTCATGGGCACCACGGGCGCCGGAAAGACCGCTCTCATCATCAAGCTGTCCAAGCTTATCATGGACAGGGGGTTGAGAGTAGCGGTCATCGCCGGGGACGTCACCGGTCAGGACGATTACGATCGATTCCATGCGGCCGGGGTCAGGGCCTTCAACCTCAACACCGGAAAGGAGTGCCATCTGGATGCCAATCTTTTAGACCACGCCTTGGACGACATCGACCTCATGGGGATCGACTTCCTGTTCATCGAGAACGTGGGAAACCTGGTCTGCCCAGCGGATTTTCCTTTAGGAACTGACCTCAGACTGGTGGTAATTTCGGTCACCGAGGGGGACGACATGGTGCGAAAGCACCCTATGATATTCCAAGAAGCGGATATCGCGGTCCTCAACAAGCTGGATATCGCCGCTTATATGGAGATCGACGTTGATAGGGTGAGGGCGGACTACCGAAAGCTGAGCGGAGGAAAGGATCTCCACACGGTGAGCGTTCGCACCGGGGAAGGATTGAACGAACTGGTAAGTAAAGTTCTTGGCTGATCGCCAATTGATTTATTAGCGTCCCCGCTCATCCACGACACGCATGAAGACCAAGGTGCTGGTGGTGGGCGGCGGTGGACGGGAGCACGCCATCGTCGAAGCCCTGCTCAGAGATGGAGCGGCGGTCTACTCGGCCATGAAGAACATGAACCCGGGGATCGCCCGGGCGGCCCTAGGCGTCAAGCTCTTGAACGAGACGGACGTGCCCAAGGTCACGGAGTTCGCTCTGTCCAACGGTATAGAGCTGGCGGTCATCGGACCCGAGGCTCCATTGGAGGCGGGATTGGCCGACGAGCTGATCAGGAAGGGCATCGGTTGCGTTGGACCTACCCAGGCTGCGGCCAGGCTCGAGACGTCCAAGCGATTTTCACGAAGATTATTGAAAAAGCATGGCGTCCCGGGGAACGTGGAGTTCGGCACCTTTCAAGACCTGGACTCGGCAAAGGTCTTCGTTGACGATTTTCCCGGTGAGCTGGTGGTCAAGCCCGAGGGCCTTACTGGCGGTAAAGGGGTCAAGGTCGAAGGGGAGCACCTCATGGGAAAGGAGGAAGTGCTCCGCTATGTAAAGGAGGTCCTGGACCACAAGATCGGCGGGGCCGGGGTGGTGCTCGAGGAGCGCCTGGTGGGAGAGGAGTTCACTTTACAGGGTTTTTGCGATGGAAAGAACGTCAGGGGGATGCCTTTGGTGCAGGACCACAAACGGGCGTATGAAGGGGATGTGGGGCCTAACACCGGCGGGATGGGGTCGTACACCGATGCCGATCATCTGTTGCCGTTCGTCAGACAGCATGACCGTGAGGCGGCCGAGGATATCATGCAACGGACCATCGCGGCCATGAGGGAGAACGGTTCCCCTTACAGAGGGGTGCTCTATGGCCAGTTCATGCTCACGAAGGACGGCCCCAAGGTCATTGAGTTCAACGCCCGGTTCGGTGATCCAGAGGCGATGAACGTCCTATCGTTGTTGCCGGAGGGACTGCTTGATGTCTGCCAAGGCGTGGCCGACGGAAGGTTGAGCTCCAACGTCCCATTTCTGCCCAAAGCGACGGTCTGCAAGTACGTTGTGCCGGCAGGCTATGGGACCGACCCCAAGGCGGGACGACCGGTGGTTGTGGATGAGAACGCCATAGCCAAGGCCGGCGCCCGACTGTACTACGCCGCGGTGGACGAGAAGAACGGCACCATCTACACCACCTCCTCCCGCTCACTGGGAGTGGTGGGAGTGGCGGACACCATCGAGGAGGCGGAGGCGGTCTGCGAAGCGGGGCTGACCCATATCCAGGGGGATGTATTCGTTCGTCATGATATCGGAAAAAGGGAGCTGGTCCGCAAGCGGGTGGAGCACATGCGTCAGGTCCGGGGCTGAGCAACCTTTTCATATACCCAGGCCCAATCTCCTTACATGCAGAACTTGGGGCGGATCGCCCAGCGCATACAGGACTCCCTGGAAGAGAAGGATACTGTAAGGGAGATAGCCATCAAGTCATCCCGGGCCATCATTCGCATGTCCAGCGGGGTGGTGCACGGAATGCACAAGGGACAGAACGGTGAAATGCTTTTAGCGGAGGCCATAGACGAGGCCCACAGGCTCAAGAGCGTCCTGTCGGAACATGTGGACATCTGGCATTCTGGCATCGTTCAGGACGCCCTGCAGGAGGTGGCCGAGGCGGCCATCCTCACCTCTATAGTCAATGGGCAGGAGCTGCCTGACCCGGAGCAACTGGGAATGCCCGGCACTGCCTATCTCATGGGAATGGCTGACACCATCGGCGAGCTTAGAAGGTTTTCCCTGGAAGCACTGCGCCGCGGTGAAACGACCGTCGCGGAGAAGTATCTGGATATCATGGAGGAGCTGTTCTTGGTCATCATGCGCTTTGACTATCCCGACGCCCTCGTATCCATCAGGCGTAAGCAGGACATAGCCCGCTCGGTGCTGGAGAAGACCCGGGGCGACGTATCCATTGCCGTTTCCGGGGAAAGACTGAGAGAACGATTGTCCGATCTAGAAAAGAGATTGTGATAAAGAGGTTTCAGCGTCTTCTCTTGGTTTTCGGGTTCGGGCGCCGCCAGATCATGAAGGTCACGAACCCCATGAGAATGACCAATACCCAGAGCAATGAGTTGACCCCTCCGTACCCTGGCATTTTGTAGTATATAGTGGTCTCGTACACTGCGGAACCGCCTTCAAAGGTCACTATATGGTTATTGGGATCCAGCAACATCCTCACCTTGTGCTCCCCGGATTTAAGGTCCAGGGCCGTCCAATTGTAAAGGAAGGCATAGGACCCGCCCGCTTCCAGGCTCATGCTGGTGTTGTAGAACTGCACCCATCCGCCGTCCTGGTAGATCTGCAGTACCAAGGGCACATCGGTGACGCTGACGTTGCCGGTGTTCCTAATGGTGGCCGAAAGCACTACCGGCTCAACGACCAGCAACTTGTATTCTATGCTGGTTGTGACGGTCTCCACGGTGTTGGCAGAGGTGCAGTTGATCGTGATGGTCAACATCTGTGGGACCTCAGGTGCGGTCAGGTTGATCGAGACCACCCCGGATGTGATCGGTCCCCCGCTGTTGGGTAGGAGGAAGGAATTGTAGGTGTTCTCGCCCTTCAGCTCCGCCTTCCACGAATAATTGCCATTACCCGCCTCGGCCGGTCCACCGACCATGGTCAGTATGTAATGGACATTCTCCCCCGTGGTAACTGTCATCGGGCCGTTCAACTGGGCGTGCAGCGGAGTGGTCGCAGTATCAGCCTGGACCAAGGGCATGGCCCCTATGAACAGGCACGCGACCAGTATGATCATCAGCGCTTTCTTCGTGATAACACCCCCTTCTGTATACTGAGGACCAGGAGCACGGCCATGAGCGTTAGCGTTACGCCCAGTAGGATGATGGTGTCATCACCTATCTTCGGTGTGCTATCGGATATGCCGTCACCGGTGATCGATAGGCCCCCGGCGCCAAGTCCCACGAACTCCGGGGTCATGTCCAGGGTCGTCTGTACCGCCGCATCGTTCTCCGACACTGCTATGATCTGTACGCTTACCGTCGGGCTCGGATTCTCTCTTATTGGCACAAGGGACACCCGGACATCGACCGTATCGGAGGCTGCTACAGTCAAAGAGAGGGAATCGCTCAAGGCGGTCCCGTTCACCAGTTTGACCTCCCAGCCCAGGTCCCTCAGGGCATCCTGGTTGCCGATGGTCACGGTATACTTGTCCTCCACATTGCCAAGGTTGCTGAGCGGCGCTTCGAACAGGTAATCGCTACCGTCCGTCTGCAATGCCCCCACATATTCTAGGCCAACGGAGCGGAAGGGAAGTATGTCGGCATCCAGGCTCACCGAGCTAGTGGCCGAGGAGTTGGATATGGATGTCGCTTTCACGGTCACGGCAGTGTGCGTCACCTTGATGGTGCTGGATGGAGTTACCTCCACGGTCACGATCTGGCTGGCGCCAGTGCCATAGTCCAGTGATACCTCGGACTGCGAGAACACCACGGCCCAGCCGGTGCCAGTGGCCGTCAGCTTGAAGGTGTCGGCCACGTTGCCCAGATTGACCAGCTTTATGGTGTATATAGCTGTCTGGCCGGCACTGAGGGTGGCCTTCTGGTTAGAATCCCAGGTCACTTCCACCGCATAGGACAATTGCTTGTCCATGACGATCCCCTTTGACGTTACACCTGCAAGGGTGACGTTCGCCTGGCCGGTGTATGTTACCAACACCCCATACTCCAATAGCTGGGTTTCGGCCGAAAGGATATAGGTTCCTGATGGCAGGTACACTTCGTAGATACCATCCGCGTTGCTGTTGAAGCTGTACACCTCGTTGCCGGTGACGGTCATCTTGGAGTCTACACCAATATCGTTGGCGAACGTCACTCCAGATAGGCGTAAGGACCCGACCACCTCCACATCATACTCGAATGTCCCCGGTTCAGCGACCATTAAGGTGCCGAGGAAGGCCTTGGTGTTATCCACGCTAAGAGCGTAGACGCTGTAATTGCCAGGGGCGAGTTGCACTGAGTAGTTGCCGAAGGGAACGTCCACGGACAGGTCCATGGCCGTTCCGGACAAGGCCTGGAACTGTATGGACGATGATGTGGGCGTTCCAGAACTGAGCACCTGCCCCATGACGGTGGCATTGTCCAGTGTCCTGGTGGTCGAGATCGCCACGTTCATCAGGGAGGATGCCATCGTGAAGGTGGTCTCCCCGGTGTAGCGCACATACCTGTCCACAAGATCGATCTTGGCCACAGTGCGATGGTCCACAGAGGCCGTGTATGTACCTGGGGAAAGATATACGGTGGCCAGTCCGGCCGCGGAGGAGGTCGCGTTATAATACGCGCCCCCTGACATTATGGATATGTTAACGTTGCTGATAACGGCGCCGCTAAGGTCCGCACGTAGCACCACCTGATCCGCTGTGGCGGCCGCTACGTCCAAGGTCATCGGTCCGCTTATGGTGACCGAGGACAGGTCGGCCGAGTGTTGGGTGGAGTTGTCCACCCTGACGTACAGGGAGTAGTCGCCTACCTGAAGGTATACGGAATAGGTGGTAACAGCCGATACAGCGGTCCTTTCGGGACCGTCGAACACCATAGTGACCGTACCGCTGGGGCTCACGGTCCCATTGACCAGAACCCTCTCCACGATCTCAATGTCGAGCGAGGTGGGATCGTGGCCTATGTCAATGGTCAACTCCATGGATTCGAGCGATTGGTACTTCACCGATGTATCACCCGGAATGACGTTATGGTCAACTTTGATCAGGTAATCGCCGGGAACGAGGCTCAACGAGAAGCTGCCATCGGCCGTGGTCTCCGTTGTCCTGCTGGAGGCTGAACCGCCATCGGCAGTGAAGGAGACGAGGACGCCCGAAATGGCCATGGATATCTTCCCACTGACCTGCCTCTCTGTGGCCAGCATTTTCAGGTCTGAGGTGACGCTGGTGTCGAGCGAGGCGAAGCTATTGGATAAGAGGTCATAACCGGCCTTAATGGCAGTAAGGGCATAGCTCCTTCCGGTCACCAGTCCGAACGAGTAATGGCCGGTTGAATCAGTGGCCACCGATACCTTACGGCCGTCCTGGTCCGCAATGCTGACCAGCACGCCGCTCAACCTCTCGCCGGAGGATATGACCCCATCACCGTTGGCGTCGTACCAGGCCGTGCCGGTTATCTTGACCGAGGAGAGCATGTTGAATGTGGACGAAACGGAAGCGTCCAGGTAAATATCGTCCCAGTAGGAGCGATATTCATCGTACATGTAGACGAAGTACAGGTCCGCCGGCAGAACGACCCTGAAGCCGCCGTCGGTATTGGTCACGGCATTGAACACCGCACCAGTGGTCCTGGATTCCATGCGTACCGTCGCCCCGGACGCGCCGCTTCCACCGGACTGCACATTGCCTTCCAGGACCACGGCCTCGGCCATCTGCAAGGTCAGCACCATACTATCGGTGGCCTGGACCTTGGATAGGTAGACGACCTCTTGCCCGTTCACAGTGGCCGTGGCATACACGGACACGTTACCTTTGGGCATGACAACGGAGTATCGGCCGCGGGAGTCGCTACTCACCCACACCACACCATAGTCTCCAGAGAGACCGATCATGGCGTTGGACACCGCGTTCCCATCATAACTGACCAGGCCAGATATGCGCATTGACTGGTACAGTACGAGGTCTAGATTCCGGGCATCTCCCTCGGACAATTGCAGTTCGGAATTCTCAAGGACAGTGTCATCGGGCGTCTGGATAGTATAATTGCCGGGTAGCAGCCCTTGGAACGAATAGGCGCCTGATGCGTCCGTAGTGGTCTCTATGACCGTTCCACTGGTCTGATCGAGCAATGACATTTCGATCCCGTTGGCGGCGTTGCCATCCTCAAGGAGAACGGCACCGGTCACGCTGGCGGGTGTATAGGCGAAGTCAGCTATGACCGGGCTTCCGATCTTGACGCTGACCTCCTTCTCACCGAACACATGCCCCTGGTACTCCACCCACATGGTCCCGTTCATTGGGGATACGCCTATGATCTCATAGCCATCCGCGGTGGAGACCACTTCGGCCCGGTAGCCCGATGTCTCGTTCTCGAACACCACTGTGGCGCCGATCAAGGTCTCATCTTCCGCGGAGAACCTGCCGTTCTCGTCCATGTCCAAGTACACCTGACCCTCGATGGAGCCGCCGGTAATGATGACGTCCAGATCTACCATGTAATCTAGCTGGCCGTCCTTATTTACATCGTCCGGGACCCGCATGGCCTGGTCGTAAGTGATGTTTAGAG
This sequence comes from Methanomassiliicoccus sp., assembly GCA_004525545.1. Classification (GTDB taxonomy): domain Archaea; phylum Thermoplasmatota; class Thermoplasmata; order Methanomassiliicoccales; family UBA472; genus UBA472. Next base: position 6,994 of record SPCU01000008.1, read on the forward strand.
TCGTAGAGTATATCTCGGTACCCACCTGCAGGCGCAGGTCCAGGTCGCCGTAGGAGAACACCACTGTGACATCGCCGAAGGGAGCGATCAGGCTGTAATGCCCATCGGCGTCGGTCTGGACCATCTGGTGCGGTATTCCGTACTCGTCCAGCACAGTGACCCACAAGTTGGCCATGGGCCTTCCGGAGTCGGAAACGGCGGTTCCCTCGATGATCGCACCATCGTAGTACTGTAGGAAGACCACTCCCTGGTATAAGCCGGAGGAGGAAAGGTCGATCGTCCCGATGACCTCACCAGTGCTGATCTTGCCGTACAGCTCGATGCCCTCATCATATGAGATGGCCCTCCAAGAATCAGAGTGGTTGGCCACTTCCGTACTGGGGTAGGGGCTGTAGTAGGAGGTACGGTAGACCATACGGAAGTTGCTCATGTTCCAGCCCTGCATAGATGGCGAACTGGACAGGCTGCCGGAGATGCCCGGTATGCCCTGTTCGGTCGCTCCCACATCGCTGGGTCCATATCCCATGAAAATACGGTAAAGCATGGTGTCGTAGAACGCCTCGGTGTAGACGATCTCGTAATCGACTATCTGATCGCTCGTGGTCACCTCTTCCAGTGGGATCTGGAGACCGTAGCTGTCGATGGCGTATATCTGGTAATAATCGTAGGGAGTGTTGGTGTTTTCGTCGACACGCTGGTCGGACAGCTTTGCTGGAGCGTAGAAGATATTGTATGAGGTGGCGGAGAAGGGGAACAGTCGGCTATCCACTGAGAAATAGCCGATATCGTTCCCGGTGATACTCCTTACCTCATTGTACAGAGAGACCAGCTGGCCCTTGTCAAGCTTGGACAGCTCCGCCTTGGCCGCGGCATATTTGGCGTTCCCCGCACTGAGATCCGATTCGTAATAACCATAGATCTCCGGGTTGTCCAGGACTATCTTCACGTAGGAAGCGGGGCTGGTCATGATATCCTTTATTTTAGCCACGTCCACCCCATAGGTTTCCATTGAGGCCAGTATACTGGCATAGGCCGGATTGCTGCTGTCGGTGATGTCCTTCTCCACGCATCGCACAATGAGCAGAGCGATGGCGCCCTCCTCGGTCTGGGTCATGAGGAAGCTACCAGCGAACTGATAGCCGTTCTGGAAGTTGTCGGCCACCGACGGGTGGTCGCCTTCCTGCATGGCCTCGAAACCATAGTCCCACCAGGAAAGGAAGGCCGGACGGTTTATTGGAGAGGGTGTCTCGGTGTCCTGCATGGAGAACCATTTCCAGGCCGAAGGCCAATATTCGTCAGGCAGTGACATGCCGTAGCTGAATGCCCCCAGGTACCAGTAGGTACCGTTCTCGACATCGTAGTCCCCTGGCCTCATGAAACCGGGCATGGCCAGGTATATCTGGCGATCGTAATCCTGCTTTGTATCGGTCGGTATTCCCGCGTCCAGGGCGTACCAGGTGTTGGGCACCAATATCATCATCACGACGAAAAGAGCGCCGATGATGTGCCGTAGCTTGACCGAATGCCGTATCATCTTCACCAGTCCGCCGTGGTCGGAGCGCATGTTGCGCACCATCTCGTCGAACTTGAGGTGTGAGATGATCATTCCCAATACCCAACCCGCCGAGACGGCGAATGCCGGGGAGGCGTTGAACACGAACCTGGCCGCCGAGGAGGCCATGTAGATGGATACGCCCACCCAGACCACTACGAATATGAAGTAGGGGCTGATGTTCTTGGGAATCTTATAGACGGCCCACCCCACGCCTATCAGCGAGAGCCAGAAGGTGACCATACCGAATGACATGGCCAAACTGGAGAATCCCGGGGCCTGCGCCTCGGAAATCGTATCGTAAAGCTTGCTCTTGACCAGGTAGCCTTGTCCTGATATGATCGATTCGAAGAAGGCTGGAGAAAATACCGCTAGCAAGGCCAATGTCGCCAGGGCCAGGACGGTGAACGCCGGTAGTACGAGTGTCCAGGGATAGTCGCGGGTGACCACGAACATGAGACCCAGGACCGCTCCGCCCACGAAAAGGAATAGCGGAATGTCGAACCATGTCTTCCAGATGCCCATCATGGTATAGACCGGGGCCATGAGCAGGAAGGCCACCCCGAAGAAGACGATGATGGAGAACAACACGCCCATTGAATCAGAGTTCCGGAAGCGGTCCACCAGGAGCTGTACCAGGAAGTATACCAGGACGATGACCATGATATATGGGAAACCTGTCCAGATCATACCCACTGCTGCCACGCAGAGACCGCCTAATGCAGCGTAGATCAAAGATACTTGGTTGGTACCGAAGTACTTCTTGATCCCGACCGGTATGGTCTTGCGGTCCTTCCAGCTGGATACCCAGTTCGAGCCGCTGACCGTCTGAAGTGAGCGAAGCAGGAAATAGAAGGCGAAAACCACGAAGAAGAGCACCATGGCGTCATGGTCCGCGTTGGACAGAACGCTGCGCTCGATGTGACCCGCCATGATGGCGAATATGAAGGCACCCAATATTCCGGCCTTTTTACCGAAGGCCGCCTTGCCCAGCATGTAAACTGGAATGACCGTCAGCGCACCCCAGATCGCGGTGGAGAACACTAACGACATGCCCACTGCACCGGCTATAGCGGCGCCGGTAACGGCGCTAGCGAACATCCCGAACACCGCCACTGACCAGTCATACAGCGGAGGTCGAGGGTTCATCATCCCGTTGGGATAGTTCAGCATTTCATCGTACAGTAGTTGGTCCCCAGTTAACACCACGTAGTCGATGACCCTTTGATGATAGTAAGAGTCGGAACCTCCCGATAGTAGGAAGCCGTTCTCCACCGATGTGGAGTAGCCGAAGTAGCTCCTGACGAACAATGCCAGGAATACTAACATTACTATTAACAGCGCCGTCTGCCAATTTCTTCCGACCCAAGAATCCGATAGGTTCCGGGAGAAATTAAACAACGAAGTAGAACGCTGCTTATCAGTAGGGCGACTGGACCCCTCCTGTTTCGTTACCATCAATTAATCTCCTCTGGGGTAATTATCAACTGATATCAGACCCCGTATAAAAACGTTGGTTCCTTCCAGATTATAAAAAAAGGTGTCTGGCAGTGAACGCAATTGGTGAAAATTCGTCACCTCTGTGGGAAGGCACTTTTTATCTCTCTTACAACCTGCAACGCAGCTTCTCGGGGGTCTTCCGCCCCGTATATGCTCCGACCGACGATGACATAGTCCGCCCCCTTTCCGAGGGTGATCGAGGCGCTCCCTCCCTGTGCCCCTACGCCCGGGGATAATATGAGCAGGTCCCCTATGATCCTGCGTAACGCCGCCACCCTCTCCGGCCGTGTGGCCGGGGCGATTATACCTGAAGCGTGGCAATCCACTGCCATCCTAGCCAGCGACTCAGCGGCTGAGGCGGTGTATTCAGTGCCTCCGGGATGGCTCATCTCGGTGACCACGAATATCTTTCGACCTTCAGCGGCCTGCACCGCTGCCTTGACAGAGTCGCTGCCTGTGAAACCATGGACGATGACCCCGTCAGCGCCACGCTTGATAGCTTGGCTGACGATCAGGGATACGGTGTTCGGTATATCCGCCACCTTGAAATCGCAGATGACCGGCGCGAGTTTGGAAAGCTCGGTTATGATCTCCGGAGATGTCGACAGTACCAGCGGCCAATTGATCTTGATGGCGTCCACTAGATCGGCCACCTGCCCCGCCACCCATAAGGCTCGCTCGCCCCGCACTTCGTCCAGCGCCAGAATGACCCTGCTTTCCTTCCTCATGTTCCCTTCCTCCGAAGGGGAAAGGCGAATATAGGATTTGGCATGGACAAGCGTTAAGTCTGCCCGTGATGGTATGGTGATCATGCGTACCATCCCCATGGAATCGTCCTCGTTCTACACCAGGCGCCTACCCCGCGGTTGCCGGCTTTGCCGTAAGGGAACGAAGATGGTCCTGCTGGTGACCGGAAAGTGCGCAATGTCCTGCTACTATTGCCCCCTGTCCGAGAGAAAGAAGAACAGGGATGTGGTGTATGCCAACGAACGTCTGGTTGAGAAGGACGAAGACGTTTTAGAGGAAGCGATGGCCATCGGTGCTAGGGGCACTGGCATCACTGGAGGCGATCCCTTGGCGGTCATTGACAGGACGGTTCATTATATCACATTGCTCAAAGAACGTTTCGGTAGCCAGCATCACATTCATCTGTACACCTCAACTATCGATCGGGATAAATTTCTCAGGTTGCAGGAGAGCGGCCTTGATGAGCTGCGTTTACATCCCCCTGTGGATAGCTGGGGCCATTTGGACGAGCTAGGGATCGCTGAAAGCCTGGAAGGACTGGTCATCGATGTTGGGTTCGAGGTGCCGGCGATCCCCGGGGAGAAGGAGGGATTGTTAGCGCTATGTCGTTATGCTTCCGAGCACGACCTGGGCTTCGTTAACCTTAACGAACTGGAGATATCGGAGACCAATTCCCAGGCATTGTTGGGAAGGGGATTGACCGTACGCTCTGACACCTCCAGCGCCATTCTGAACAGTGAGGATATGGCCCGGGAGGTCGTGAGCAGGATGGGGGCAGACGTTGCCGTGCACTTCTGCTCATCCAGCTTCAAGGACCAGGTGCAGCTGCGGGAAAGGTTGAAAAGGAGGGCCAAGCGCGTGGCCCGTCCCATGGACCTGGTGACCCGCGAGGGAATGATCCTGCTTGGCATAGCGGAAGCGGATGACCCGGTGTGGGCCATGCGCTTGCTGGAGAAGGAACACGAAGTACCTCTGGAGCTAATGTTCTTGGATGAAAAGAGGAAAAGGTTGGAGGTGGCCTCCTGGGTGTTGGAGGACCTGGCTTCCCGACTTCCCTTCCAATGCTACCTGGTGGAGGAGTACCCCACCGCGGACCGCCTGGAAGTGGAACGGGAGCCTTTGAACTGATCAGGCCACCGATATACTTTGGACGTTGTGGTGCCGGTTGACCAGGTCCCGGGCTATCTTCAAGTTCTTACCGTTCTTGCCGATAGCGCGTCCCTTGACCGCGGGGTCGACCGTGACCGTGGCATGCACGATGGTGCCGCGGGTCTCGATCTCCACCTTTTCCGGTCCGTAATTGTAGAAGACGTTCTTGATGAACGTCTCGGGGTCGTCGGAGAACTCCACTACCTGGATGTTCTTGCCGGTAGTGTTCTTCAGCATGATCACGTTCTCCCCGCCCTTGCCTACCGCTCGGTTGGCCTGGCCCGGGTCGACAACGTAGACCAGCTTGTCCTCGGTTTCCATGCAATCGCGGACCCTGGCTTTGGTCACCTTCTCGAAAAGGGCGATATAGCGCAGGGTCTCCTCAGTGAAAGTTATCTCAGTTGTCATGTTCAACCCAACGAAAGGATGTTGGAGGCTCCCTTGTCAATTACGGCAATGGAGGACACCGAGAAAGGCTTTCCGCATAGAGCACCTAGTTCCATATTAGTGCCATTATACTGATACACCGGGACACCGTGGCTCTTTGAGACCACGTAGTCACTGGGACAGTTCGTTGCCACTATTATGAGCTTGGCTTCCCCGCTCTTGATCATCTTTTCCGTCTGCTGTACGCCAAAGACCACCTTTCCGGTGTTCACGGCTGATTTTAAAGCTCTTCCCAAATCGATCATTCAGCTGCCCCCTTCTTTGCAGGCGCGTATATTAGATTTACTGCCCCGGTTCCGAGAGTAACCGGCTGCCCTACTATAATGTTTTCTGCCACACCGTCTAGGTAATCTTCCTCTCCGGTCATGGCCGCCGATAACAGGTGGGCGGCGGTTATTTCGAAGGCCGCCCTGGCCAGTACTGACGACTTCCTGCCAGATATTCCGTGCCTGCCGATGGCCTTGACGTCACCGTCGGCGGTCATCAGGTCGGCCACCAACATGATGTGGCGTATGTCCACTGACAGCCCCTGTTCGTCCAGAGTGTGGGTCGCTTCCTCAATGATAGAGTTGCGGGCCGCCTCCACTCCCAGGACATCGTAGATCTCCTGTATGGAGTTGGTGTATACCCTGGTGTGGTCTAGTCCATCGATCTTCAGCACCTCCTTGAGGTTGCTGCCTTCGGTGTAGATGATGTACTGGTCGTCCTTCTTCCTTAGAATGGCGCGGGTTATACCCTCCACTCCCTTGACCTTGCTGGCCTTGACCATTTCCAGAGCCTTCTGCAGGTTCTTGAAAGAGTGTTCCTTGGGCTCCAGGCAAACATAGCCCTTCGCCATGGCCGCCTTGGCCGGAAGGCTCTCTATAGAGGGCTCCGGCACCAGGACTATGCCCCTCAGGCGAGAGACCCTGTCCCGGACGAGATCGATGGGGTTCTCTACCCCTCTTTGTTTGCACTTGCGTTCGTCCGGTACGATGAACAGCCTCATGTTGTGGAGGTCGGTCTCAATGTCCGCTAGGTCCAAAACCGTAGTGATCTCGATGTTGGACGCTAATGATTTGACCTTCTCCCGTTCATTGGAGAGCACCTTGTCCACAAATATGGTCATCATAGGTGTGCTGGGCACTCGGCGGGCATCCACGATCTCGATGAGACGTGGTAGTCCCAAGGTAACGTTGATCTCGGCCACACCGGCGTAGTGGAAGGTACGCATGGTCATCTGAGTACCGGGTTCACCGATGCTCTGAGCGGCCAATATCCCGGCGCTTTCACTGGGGTCCATCATGTGGTCCATGAATTTCTTGTTGGCGGCCTGGAGTATCTTGACCAGCTTCTCCTTGCTGATGTCGTTCCCTTCCAATCGGTGGGCGATGTTAAGCACTACCCTTCGGGGAAGCGCCAGCTTGAGGTCAGCGCTCTTCTTGAACAGATCCTCCTGGAACGAAGTGTAATCCTTCGACTTGTCCGGGATCTCGTAGACGATGTCCGTTTCCGGTTCCACTGCCTCCTTCTCGGCCTTCTTCCTTGCGGGCGACCTCTTCTTTGCGACTGATTCCTTCTTCTTGCCCAGCTTGGTCAGAAGAACGTTGGCTGACTCCTCGCTCAGACCTATGTCCACCAGGTCCTTGACGGATGCTTTACCCAGATCGGTCTGGTTGCTGTAGTGGTCCTTGACCAATTCGATGGTCTCCTCGGGAACCTCCTTCCTTTGAAGGCCTTTGATGAAATCTTTCTGAGCCATTATTCATCACCTCCGCTCTCGAACTCGGCGTCCTCGAACTCCTCTTCCTCTTCCGAGGTCTCCATGAGGTCCTTCTCCACGGTGGCATAGCCGCCGATCTTGCGCTCGTCGTAGCGGGACAGCAGCTCAGCCTGCTGTTCGCCCAGCACCTCGCGCAGTACGTCATCGAGATCGATAGCCTCTCCCTGAACGCTTCGCGTGGGGTCGATACCGTCCTCGCCGTAATTGAACTGGATTATGCTGTCGGCGGTGTTCCTGACGGTGCCATCCTGTTTTAGCTTGAGGTCTTCCAGGGCGTTGATCAACCGGCGTTGCATGTAACCTGAACGTGAGGTACGTACAGCGGTATCCACCAAACCCTCCCTGCCACCCATGGAGTGGAAGAAGAATTCTGTGGGCGTCAATCCGCTCTTGTATGAATTTGCCACGAACCCCTTGGCCTTGGCACCCAGATCTCCCTTTTGGAAGTGGGGAAGGGTTCTGTTCCAGTATCCCCTGGACAACCTTTCACCACGAACGGCCTGCTGCCCGATGCATCCGGCCATCTGAGAAAGGTTGAGCATGGAACCGCGGGCGCCGGACTTGGCCATCTGCACCGCGGCGTTCTCCAATCCCAGGTGCTTCCCAGCGATCCTACCCGCTTCATCCCTGGCCTCACCCAACTTCTTCATGGCCTCGACCTCCAAGGTCTCCTCCAAGGAGCGTCCTGGCAATTGGTCTAAGGTACCATCGCGATACGAGGCGACCAATTGGTCCACCTCTCTGAAGGTGCTGGAGATCTTGTCCTCGATCTGTCTCCGGGCATCGTCTGGGATGTCCTCATCGTCGATACCGGTGGAGAATCCCCTGACCATGATGGAACCGATAGCGAGGCGGGTGACGTCGTCCAGGAAGTCCCGGGCCATATCAGAACCGTAATCCCTGGCGATCTTGTCCAATATCTTGCCTTTGAAAGAGCCTATGGCCTTTTCGTCGATGGTCCCCATCAACAACTTGCCATCTTTGATCTTCACGTAGGCATCGAACTCGCAATTCTCCTTCTTACACTGATTGCACTTCTGGCAGATGGAGGACTTGAAGTGGGTGTTGAAGTCCTTGGGCAATATGGTGGAGAACAGTGACTTTCCGGTCCAATATTCAACACCATCTTCCACTGTAGGCTCGGGAAGTTCGTTGTGTCCCATCTTGGAGACGATGAACAGGGTCTGTGCCTTGTCAAAGTGGCTGTTGCGATGGGTGAGCAGGAACGTTCCAGTGATATGGTCGTGTATAGCCCCAATGATCGGTCCGCCGAAACGGGGCGAGAGAATGTGCTCCTGCACCTTCATCAAGATGACCGCTTCTGCGCGGGCCTCCTCGCTTTGCAGCACGTGCATGTTCATTTCGTCGCCATCGAAATCAGCGTTGTATGGAGGGCAGACGCAGAGGTTCAAGCGGAAGGTCTTGCCGGGCATGACCTTGACAGTATGGGCCATCATGGACATTCTGTGCAGCGACGGCTGTCTGTTGAACAGCACGATGTCACCGTCCATGAGATGCCTTTCCACGATGTAGCTGATCTCAACACCCTCGGCCACCGTCTCAGCGTTCCTGTCGGTGACCCTGATCCTGCGACCGTCCTGACGGATGATGTAGTTGACCCCGGGCTGATATTTCTCACTGACCGGCGTCGGTCCCCTCTTGACCAGGTTCCGCAACGTCTCCAGGTTGTCCTTGGTGGCGGTGACCGGCACGGTCAGCTCGCGGGCGGCGAACACGGGAACGCCCACCTGATTGATCGAGAGCCACGGGTCTGGCGATACTACGGTACGGGCCGAGAAGTTGACACGCTTTCCGGACAGATTACTACGGAAGCGCCCCTCTTTTCCTTTCAGTCTTTGGACCAAGGTCTTGAGCGGGCGGCCGGAACGGTGTCTGGCGGGCGGAATGCCTGAGGTTTGATTGTCATAGTAGGTGGTGATGTGGTACTGTAACAGTTCCCACAGGTCCTCCACTATCAGCTGCGGAGCGCCGGCGTCGCGGTTCTCCCGAAGCCTCTGATTGATACGAAGGACGTCCACAAGCTTGTGGGTCAGGTCATCCTCGGAGCGGTCTCCGGACTCTAGAGTGATGGACGGACGCACCGTCACCGGTGGCACCGGTAGAGCGGTCAATATCATCCATTCGGGGCGGCAGGCATTGGGGTCTATTCCCAAGGGAATGAGGTCCTCGTCCTTTATCCGCTCCATCCTCTCACGGACCTCCTTGGGGGTGAGCTTATGCCCGTCCTCCCTGAAGGTCGTCGGTTTATCCAAAGTGATCTTCTTCTGCTCGGCGCCACAATGGGGGCATACTTCCCTGAGGGCCTTTTCGGCAGCGGCCTTGGCCGTCTCCTTGGAGAACTCCTTCATATCGATGGCGTCGCTACCCAGCTCCTCCATGATATCCATGCGCTTGCGGTACTCCTTGACCTCTTCATCAGTAAGTACCAGCCGACCGCATGATTTGCAGGTGGACTGTAGCAACTTTTTAATGTCCTTTACGAAACCGACATGGATGACCGGCATGGCTAGATCGATATGGCCGAAGTGCCCGGGGCACTCGTCCACCTTGTGGCCACAGGTCTTGCACTTCAGACCGGGCTCGATGACCCCCAAATGGGGGTCCATTAGACCCAGTTCGATGGGGAATCCATCATCGTCGTAGGTGTCGGCTGTGATTATCTTGGTGGCCGACATTCGGCGGATCTCGTCCGGCGAGATGCAGGCGAACTTGATCGATCCGATCCTCTTGGATACTCCCCGCATCATCTTAAATCCTCCAGTTGTAAACGCATGGCTACTCCAAGCGAGAGCAGTTCATCCAGAAGCAGCTTGAAAGCGTACGAGGTCTGAATGAGGTGCACGTTGGTGTTGTTGTTACAGACCGTGCAACGTAACGATCCTTTGGTGTCGAGCATGGCCATGTGGCCGCAGTTAGGATTGCCGCACACCCATTGATAGGTACCGTCAGACTCGTCCAGCAACCGGTCCTTTATGACCATGTCCGCCCCGTGACCGATCAGACAGTCCCTCTCCATCTCTCCGAACCTCAGACCACCCTGCCTCGACCTTCCCTCAGTAGGCTGCCTGGTCAATATCTGCACCGGGCCGCGGCTCCTGACGTGCATCTTGCCGGAGACCATGTGGTGCAATTTCTGATAGTATATCACCCCGATGAATATCTCCGCCTCGATCATTCGACCGGTCATACCGTCGTACATGATCTCGCGGCCGGTCTTCTGGAATCCGGAATCCACCAGAGATTGTCTGAGAGCGTCCTCGCGTTCTCCGCTAAAGGCGGTACCGTCCACCAGGCGTCCTTCGAGGGCGCCTACCTTGCCGCCGATCATCTCCAGCACATGGGCCACGGTCATACGGGAAGGAATGGCGTGGGGATTGATGACCAGGTCGGGAATGATCCCATCCGCGGTAAAGGGCATGTCAGCGCTGGGGACCAGCAGTCCCACCACTCCCTTCTGTCCGTGCCTGGAGGCGAACTTGTCCCCCAGTTCCGGAATCCTTTCGTCCCTGACCTTGACCTTCACCAACCGGGAGCCGTTCTCCGACTCCGTGAGCATGACGCTGTCCACCCATCCGGTCTCTCCAGACCGACAGATGACCGACGTTTCCCGGCGTTTCTGCGGCGTGAGGAAGTTCGTATCCTCCTCCTCAACGAAACGGGGGGGAGAGGTCTTTCCCACCAGGACGTCGCCTCCCATCACCTTCGTCTCCGGGGAGATCATCCCATCTTCGCCAAGGTTGCTGTAGGCCATATCGGTCCTTGCCCCTCGGACGTCTGGCGATGGGATCTCGAAATGGTCCTCCTGACCACCGGGATAGCGGCGTTCCTCAGTTCGATAGGTCCTCATGAAGGAGGAACGTCCCAGACCGCGTTGCACGCTGCTCTGGTTGAGAATGAGGGCATCTTCCATGTTGTAACCGTGGTATGATAGTACGGCCACGACGAAGTTCTGACCCGCTGGGCGGTCATTGAAGGACACGAAGTCCATGAACTTGGTCTGGACCATCGGCTTCTCCGGGTAGTGCAAAATGTGCCCGCGAGTGTCCGGGCGTTTGCGGTAATTGCTCGCCGACAATCCCAATGATTGCTTGGCCATTCCGGCGCCCATGGTGACACGCGGAGAAGAGTTGTGCTCGGGATACGGAACCATTCCGGCGCAGACCCCTAGGATGACCATGGGGTCCACTTCCATGTGTGTGTGGTCCTTATGAAGTATGTAATCGACCTTCATCAACTCGTGGCAGTGCTTGCACTTCAGCTCGGCCTTCTCAGCGGATGTGCCCGGGTTCATCCAGTCCATATCCAAGGGTGAGAGGTCTCGCTCGCAATTTGCGCACTTTCGGGGCACCTCATAGGGTTCTACGGCGATGAAGGTGTCCTCCTCTTCCTCGGCGTCAACCCATTCCAGCACTCCTTCACGGACCAGATCGGACCAGTGCACCTTGCCGGCACGGATGTCCTCGATATGCTTTCTTGTGAGGGCCAATCTTCCGTCCTTTACGACAAGTAGGGCACGGCGCAATCGGCCTTCGTCGCAGTTGATGATGACCTCGTCCATCTCCTCGACGTAGCGGATATTGATCTCGTCCGAGAGCAAACCGGAGCGGCGGCGGTTCCTCATCTCACTGACCAAGAAGACATGGTTGTCGTGCACACCCTTCAGGTCCCCGTTCACATAGACACGGGTACCGGCCATCTGCTGCCCCTTGACCTCGTGTATGCCCAGGTCCTTGAGCAGGAAGGTGACGTCTTCCTCACGGAAGCCCTCGGAGACATTGATGATCAGAGCGGCGTTCTTCACTAGACCGCAGTTCTGTCCTTCCGGGGTCTCGTTCGGGCACAGTCTACCCCACTGAGTTGGGTGCAGATCACGAGCTTCGAAATGAGGCTGGCTGCGGGTAAGGGACGAGGTGACCCTCCTTAAGTGGGAGAGGGTGCTCATGTTGGAGGTGCGGTCCAGTAGCTGGCTCACACCTGCCCTTCCGCCGACCCAGTTCCCAGTGGCCAATGCGTGCAAAAGACGATGGGTCATGAGGTCGGGGCGTATGGCACTGCTTATGCGCAGGTCCTTTTTCCTGGCGTAGGACCTCTCCAGTTGATACTTAAGGTCCTTCATCAGGTTGGTGAACGAAACACGGAACAGGTCCTCGATGAGGTCACCGGACAGTTTCAGGCGCTTATTGGCGTAATGGTCCTTGTCGTCCTCCTTTCGCTTTCCCAGGGAAAGCTCCAACACGGACCGGGCGATCCTGCCCAGGAATATGGCCTTCTTTAGGCGGTCCTCCTTGACGTCGCCCAGATGCGGTAGCAGGGAGCGGTCGATGATGGACTCGACCTTCTTCACCCTGTACTCCTTGGCCTGGCCAGTGGCGAACTTCTTCTCCAGATATGTCAAGGCGTGCTCGGTGCTGAAAATACCGGTCGGCCCATACACCTTGGGGTCCTGGATCTCTTCCAGGTTAGCGTAAACGATGTTGGCCATCTCTGGGGCGGAGACTATGGCCTCATAGATCTCCTGGTCGTTCTCCATGCCCAGGGATTTCATTAGGGCTACCAGGGGTATCTGCCCGGATGCCGCAGGTACCGTGACCATGAGCATGCCGTCGCGCTTCTTTTCTACCAGTGTCAAGGCACGGTGTCCCTCTCTCTGGGAGAACACCTTGGCCACTTCCATGCTGGTCCCGTAGCGCTCGCTGAGCTCGACCATGACCCTGTTGGGTGCAAGGTCTTCCAGGGTGATCAGTACCCTCTCGGTGCCCCCGATGATGAAGTATCCACCGGAGTCCATGGGGTCTTCGCCCTTCTTCCTCAGCTCGGCGCCATATTTCTCATCGTCGAGTTCGTAGTCCTCTTCGAGGCGCTCCTTGTGAATGTTACATTTACGGGACTTGACCATGATGGGCAGGTCACCGATGTGAACCTTTTCGGGCTCCTTCTCCAGACCGTCCTCGATTATGGTGAAGTCCAGGTAGATGGGTGATAGGTAATTGAGGTTCCTGAGACGTGCCTCCATGGGGTCGATGGGGTGCACATAACCGTTTGCCTCACGCACCATCGGCTTATCGATGTGCAGGGTCGGTTTGATGAGCGGGTCCACGTGCCCGGTCTTTTCATCGCGACGACGACCGACGCGGATCTGGATGACCCTGCCGTCTGTCTTTTCTGGGTCCAGCGTGATCAACCCTCTCTCGGGGTCCTCGGCCGACACCCGAACGTTGTCCACGATCTTCTGCATCCGACTGTTGGGATTTTCCTGCGTTGCTAGAAAATCATCGAAGCTGGCGATGTGATGGTTGACTATGCTACTCTCTCTGAAATAAAGTTCGACGAGGTCCCTCACTAAATTCACCCTCTTATAACGAGACGATAGACTTCCGCTATCTCGGCAGTCTCACTGTCTCTAACTATCCTCACTATGCTCCTTTCCGGGATGCTCCTACCCATGGCCTTCTCGAGCATTTTGATACAGGCATCGTTTTCCTTTATCTTAGGAAGCTGGTCCCGGGTTATCTTCAACCGCTTCAGGACCTTAACTACTTCCTCATCGCTCAAGAGTTCGTGGACGGGAACCATCTTATGGCTCAATACGTTAAATGGTACGGACTCCTCCAAATGAATCACCTCATACCATGCAGAAACCGGGCTGTTCCTCCACTAAGTGTCGACCTTATAAAAATGCATCGGGAATGGGGTTTGGATACTTCGGTCTGCATATATTTTTCACCTACCCAAGCGGGCCCGCGGGGATTTCCGCATACACGGAATTACCGCGTACCTTTCGAACCCCGGACCACCTGGTTAAAAGCCAGATGCTCTCTCTAGGGACCTTCGTCACCGAAGGCCCAACCTAGCTGAGCTACGGGCCCATTGGTAAGTAAGTGCCGGCGTGTGAACGAGAGAGTAAATCCTTGTATTATTTAAGATTTCCCATCCACCATAGAACCGAGGTCGTATAGGCACGCCGATCGCCTTAGACCTCCCGGATGATTCCACTTATGTCCCCATAATCAAAGTAATGTATAAGAACTTGCGCAAAACTTAATTTTATATGTAAACAATAAATTTTATTGTCGGTGATCTTACTAGGATCACCCAATAATTTCTGGTTGTTTGGGACCCAGATGGGGACTCGTTTCGTACCCTTTTTCTAGAATCACGTATATATAGAAGGACTATAATCCTGCACAAAGCGATGACCTATGGAGAATGAAAAGGTTTGCAATTCATGCGGAATTCGGCTGGTGGGCAATGGCATCACCTTCTTCAAGTGCCCGATATGTGGTGTTGAAGAGATAGGCCGTTGCGCCCAATGCCGTGACCAGAGCGTCAAGTACGAATGCAAGAAGTGCGGCTTCGCCGGACCTTAAGGGTGATTGGAATGGGAACCGTAGCAGCTACGTACACCCTCATGCCCGAAGATACCGATTTCGACTTCGATTCCCTACTAACGGAGTTGCCGGGGATCGTTTCGGTCAAGATCAAAGTGGCCAAGGCGGACATTCTCCCCATGGCCTTTGGACTTAGGAAATTGGAGGCCGTCTTCGTCATGGAGGACGCTGAGGGACTCATCGACAAGCTCGAGGAAACCTTGCGCGCCATTCCGGGCATTCAGAACGTTGTGACCGAACAGATCACTTTGCTCTGATAGTCCGTTTTCCGGCCGAGCGCGGCCCTCCCTTCCTTTATTTTAAAGCGGCGAGTACATGTCCGACGTTCTGATATTCGACGGCTACATTGACGAGCCTGGTTCATTGGGAGTTCCTCCCTACATCCACCCTGTGGTAAGGGCGGTGTTCGGAGCGGTCAAGGATTCCGGAAATACGCCCCATTACATGACCATTGACCAATGGCGTCATGGCCACTCAATGCCAAAGGCCGATCTATTGGTCGTCCTATCCGGAATGTCTGTGCCTGGGCGCTATTTGCGCGGCATGCCGGCCTCTCGCCGCGAGCTGTTCCAGCTGACCGAGGATTTTAGGGGAGAGACGGTTCTGGGAGGACCAGCGGCCCTGGACCCGGGTTTGAAGGACCGTTTCCATCATGCCCATTACCTAGACCCGGCATCGGCCTCCTTTGACCTTTTAGAGAAAGGCGTGGCCAAGGACCGTTGGAGGGAGTTGGAGGAATGGGACCGTTGGATGATGCTGGGAGCGGATTGCGTGCTTTCTCATCCGGACCATCCCCAACCGTTGATAGCCGAGATAGAGACGTACCGAGGCTGCGTACGCTATGTGAACGGAGGTTGTTCATTCTGCGTGGAGCCGCTAAAAGGTCGCCCATTATGCCGTGAGCCTGGGGCGATAGTGGCCGAGGTAAGGGCCCTTAGGGAAAGGGGTGTCGTCAATTTCAGATTAGGCTCTCAGACCTGCATCATATCCTACAAGGCCGAACTGGACGGTAGTGACTGCCCCCGACCGAACCCGAAGGCCTTGGAGGAGCTGCTATCGGGGATATCTGCGCTCAACCCCGAGATACTGCACGTGGACAACGCCAACCCGGCTGTGATGGCCCGGCACCCAGAGGAAACAGAGATTATCCTGCGCTCCTTGGTCAGACACTGCACCCCAGGGAACGTTCTGGCACTAGGGATGGAGACCGCGGACCCCGAGGTGGTCAGGATGAACAATCTGAACGCCACCCCGGAGGAGGTGCTGTGGTCCGTTCGGACCATCAACCGTTTGGGCGGGGAGAGGGGAAGCAACGGCATGCCCGCCCTGCTACCGGGGATCAATGTGCTGGTTGGCCTGATGGGAGAGACGCTGAACTCATTGGACCTGGACCTATGTTTCCTGCAGAATATCCTAGATGAGGGTTTGCTCCTCCGCCGTATAAACATCCGCCAGGTCATGCCTGTGCGTAGGGATTTCCCACAGACCGTGAGCCATTCAGCCTTCTTGAAGTTCAAGGAGAAGGTGCGAACCCATATCGACAGGCCCATGCTGGAACGCCTGGTACCGGTGGGCACAGTGCTCCGAGGGGTCTATACTGAGATCAGGGATGGGAAGGTGACCTTCGGCCGTCAGATAGGGACCTATCCACTGTTGGTCGGAATACCACACCCGATCGATCTGAACAAGTTCATCGATGTGGCCGTGGTCGGGCACGGTTTCCGCAGCATCAGCGGTGTGGCCTATCCATTGAACGTCAACAGTTGCCCCATCGCCGCCTTGGAGGCGTTGCCTGGATTGGGACGCAAGAGAGCTATCAGGCTGTTCCACGCCCGTCCGCTAAAGGATGGTTCGGACCTCCGGAAGGCCTTGGATGACCCCCGTATCGCCGATTCTGTTTTGCAGTTCCTCTTGTTCGATCAAGTCCAATCCTAAATAGAGGCAAAGCGAATCAGGTTCCGGCCATGGAATTTCGCGCCCTAGCCCGCTATCCGTTCCTTAAGGACGCCACCCATTTCGTAAAGGAGCGAGAGCTGGGGCTGGACGATCTTCTGAAACATACCACCATGGCCGAGGCCCGGCGACGAGGAAAGGCCAGGGTGCTCTCGGCCATCAGCGATCTGACCGTACCTAACAATCCCGTCACTTCCGAGGATGAGGCGGTGCAGGAGATATTGAGCTACCCATACGCTCGAATCCTGGTCTCCTGCATTGGGGATGACGTCCTGGTGCGGCGTTACGCTTTGGCCGAAGCTAAAACTTTTAATGAGCGCCTGCGCAAGGAGGATATGGAAATGGTAGTCTTCCTGGCAGGTGAACTGGAAGTGGAGGCGGTGCGTGGCGATAGCGCCTTGCGCATGCATTTCACAGATTTCCTGAACTACACGTCCGGACTGAGGGGGCCGGAGTGGAAGCTGGTGAATCAGGACCTTAGAACCGGTTTCGTTCAACTGGACAAGAACAAGTTCGTGCGGGTGCTGGAGCAGGCCTTGAACGAGAGGATCGAGGACGATCTACCGCTACCAGTGAACGATGAGCTGCTTACGGCCATCGAAAATGAGCTGGAGGACATCGTCGCTGCCCTTGAGGAGTTCAAGGAGAAGTATCGCGGAGAGGGCTTCGGCGAGGTTAGCATTTTAAAGTTCCCTCCATGCATGAAGAAGCTGGTGGCCATGGCGCAGGCAGGGCAGAACATGCCACACGCCGGGCGATTCGCATTGACCAGCTTCCTTAGCTTCATAGGAATGCCAGTGGATGATATCATCAAGCTGTTCTGCAGCTCTCCGGACTTCGATCACTCCAAGACGGCATACCAGGTCAGGCATATCACTGGTGACGGCCTAGGGAAGAGATACACACCGCCAGAATGTGCCACCATGAAGACGACCGGACTGTGCTTCGAGCCCGATGAACTGTGTAACGGGAGACGGGTCCAGCATCCCCTGACCTACTACAGAATACGTTCTTATGACAAGGGAAAGGAGAAGAAGGTCGAGAAGGACACTATGCCCCCTTCAGCCCCTTCCAGGTGATCGCCGCCCTTTGTACCGCGGTCAGGTTTCCTACCACGGCGAACCACAGCATCATGACCTCGAAGGCGTTGACCTCGAACCCCAATATCCCTATCTCCCGGTAGCCGAGAAGCATCATGACGAGCTGCACCAAAGGTATGATGAAGGAAAGAACGATGCGGTCCGCCCTACCCAACAATCCCCCGTACATGCGCTTGACCCCTACGGCCTGGGCCTGAGTGCCCATATAGCTGGTGAGCAGCACACCGATTATGGCCAACATGCCTAGGTACGGACTGCACCAGGCGCTCACGGCCACGGCACCGATCATTAATACGTCGGCATATCGGTCCAGAACGTGGTCCAGGAAATCTCCGCGCTTGTTCGCTTTCCCTGCCAGACGGGCCACCTTGCCGTCCAGCCCGTCGAACAGCCCACTGATGAGCACCAGGAAGGCGGACAATGGCAGCAGCAACTGCCAGTGATCGTATGAGAAGAAAATGCCCACTCCCGCCAGAGCTGCTAACCCCAAAGCGGTGAAGGATATGATGTCGGGATGCACCCCCTTGAAGACGTTGGCTATCGGATCCATGATGAAGTTGACCTTGTCCCTCTTCGCGTCTAAGACCATAGCAACGCCTCCTCGCTCCAGTCGATATTTCCAACTGCGTACTTTTCATTTTCCCCGGCCAGTATTGACAATGTAGCCTCCGCCGCCCCCTCAGGGGTCATCTCGGTGGTATCGATCTCAAAAACTGGAGCATCTCCGTCCATCGATTCAGCCAGTATGATGTCCAAGGCTTCGGCCAACGCGTTCTCCCTCACCTTGGCCAGCGGCCATCCACGATCGGCGAGCCGTTCCGCGAGTTTGGATGGATGACAGCGCAGTACGATGACCATGTTCACATCCAGAAGGTGGGCCAAATGCCCCACCAGCACTCCTTCCCCCATACCTTCCTGCACTAACGCCTGCTGCAGATCGTCCGGGTCAAGCTCGAAGCTGTCCCGGGCCACATCCTTGCTCTTCAGCAGCCCGTACCTCTTGGCCAGTTCATTGACCTCCAATACCTTCCAACCTTGAGATGAGAGGTATCGGGCCACGGTGCTCTTGCCGGTGCCGGGTGTTCCGGTCAAAGCGATGATCATCCCACTTGAATAGACTGCGGGTACAAAAGATGATGTCGAGGGGGCCATCTCGAGCCCCCTCGCTCCCCGCGGACCTTCTCCAATCACATGAGGATAAAGGAACAAATGATACCAGGGTATATCAAGAGGGGGAGAGCATGCTACAATTAAGGTTAAATATCATATTCCAGGCCTTTGAACGTCCATATCAGTATTTTTCAATAATAGATCGTTGAATTGCCAGCGCAACCAAGCCTGGTCCTTTTCTCGCCTTACCCTTTCCATCATCGGTCCGAACGAGCTGCCGCTCATTTCCAGACCGTGGTCCACGTCCATAAGGAACAGGCCTTCCGGCTCGGCCGGCCCCATGGACCGACCCTCTCCCCGCAAGGCGATCCTGATCTCTTCCAACGTTACACTGCCTTGTCCCGCCTGGTCCAGCGCTGATACGATCCTTCGGACCATGTTGCGCATGAACTCCCTGGCTTGAAGGTCGATCACCACCATGTCGCCGATGCGTTCCACTTTGACCGAATTCAAGGAACGCCTGGTAACCTTGCCGTCCGGCTTGCAGAACAAACGGAACTCGTGCTCGCCTTCGAACTCCTGGGCCCCCATGGTCATGAGGGAAAGGTCATGTCCACGATACGGCAGGTAGTAACGATACCAACGACCACGGGCGCGACGGGGGGAGAAATTATCTGGAACTTCCGCCAGGGCGATGCAGTACACGTCCCGGCAGACAGCGTTCACCGCTCGCAGCAGCTCTTGCCGACGGAAGTCCGTGTCCATAGCGAACACGTTCCCCAGGGCGCTGACCCCCCGGTCGGTTCGGCTGGCAACACGGAAACGATTCTCGTCCACGGAGGAAATGGCGCCGATCTTTTTTAAAGCGGCCAGCAGTTCACCCTCCACAGTATGGACGTGGGGCTGTCTCTGGGAACCCATGAACTTTGTCCCGTCGTAGGCGAACTTAACTGCGATCCGACCGATCACGCTCCAGATATCCTAAAGCTGGACTAAATCCTTTGCAGTCGTCCTCTGAAAATCTCTATATAACGGCTGAGGCTGTCCCAGGAGCGATGCCGGAGGTCAAGGTGGTTCTCGTGGAGCCCAGGGTCGACGGGAACGTCGGGGCGGTGGCCAGGGCTATGGCCAATTTTGGGTTTCGTGAGCTTTGCATGGTAAACCCATGTACCTTAACGGACGAGGCGTTCAAGCGCGCTAAGCACGCTAATTACATATTGAAAGAGGCGACGATCGTCAGCAGCTTCGAGGATGCGATCGCCGATTGCTTTCACGTGGTAGGTACTAGCGGCATAGTGACCGCTGGAGAGAAACATTACATACGTATACCATTGACACCGAAGGAGTTCACCGACCGTTTAGAGGGGGTGGAGGAGAAGATAGCGTTGGTGTTCGGTCGGGAGGACATGGGCCTAAGCCAGGAGCAATTGGCACGATGCGACCTGCTGGTCAGCATACCTTCGCATGAGGAATACCCTATCCTCAACCTTTCCCATGCCGTCACCATCGTTCTGTACGAGCTATATCAGAGATCCATCCACGTCGGCTCGCCCAAGAAGGCCAGCGAACCGGAGAGAGATCGGTTGATCCAGTTCTTCGACGATCTGCTGGATGCGATAAATTATCCGGAGTTCCGTAGAGAACGGACATCCATAATGTTCCGCAGGATCATGGGAAGGGCATTACCCAGCAGATGGGAGTTCCATACCATCATGGGCGTTTTCGGCGATGCTGCCAAGATCATCAAGAAGAAGTGATTCATGGACTGTACTTTCCCAGTACCTTCCCCAGATCGTCCCCTGGAGCTACCGTGGGAGCGAAGGGGCCGTTCATCTCCGATATGCCGGTGATGATGGCGATCATTCGGATGTTTCCCTCCATCTCCTCCTCCATGCGCACTCCGAACTTGACCGTCGCCTCCTCGTCCAAGACCTTGGTGATACTTGCGATGATCCGATTCGCACGACGCATGGTCAGATTGCTACCGCCGGCGATATGGATGAGGGCGCCGGTGCCGCCGCGAATGTCCACGTCCAACAGTGGATTTTCAACGGCCTCCCGAACAACAGCCTCTGGATCGGCATTCTCCCCATAGAGGATGGTGGACACTCCTCCCTGCTCCATGATGGTGCGCAGGTCGGCGAAGTCCAGGTTGATGAGCGAGGGCAAGGTTAGGACGTCCACAGTACCCTTGATCAATTCAGAGATGAGCTGGTCGATCACCGCCAGCCCCTGATCGACCGGTATGTTCTCCACCATGTGCAGAAGACGGTCGTTGTCCAGCACCAGCATACTGTTCGACGCTTCCCTGAGGCGTTTCAATCCCTTCAGGGCGATGTTGCGACGTGTAACTCCTTCAAAACTGAAGGGCGTGGTGGCGATCGTGATGACCATAGAACCGCAACGTCGGGCGATGTCCGCTACTACTGGCGAAGCGCCTGTACCAGTGCCTCCGCCGAGACCGGTGATTATGAACGTCAGGTCAACGCCCTGAAAGATCTTGGATAATAGCACAGAGGCGTTTAGGGCGCATTCTTCTCCTACATCAGGACGGCCACCGGTGCCTAGACCCTTCGTGTACTCCGCACCTATCAATAGTCGATTAGGACATTCCGTGACCTTGAGGGACCTCTGGTCAGTATTGATGGCGACCGTCGTGGCTGACTCTATGCCGATCTGGTTGAGACGGGTTATGCTATTACACCCACCTCCCCCACAACCGACCACCAGGATGTTGAGCTCGTGTAGCTCTACCTCAGACTCATCCAGCCCCTCGAAGCGCGACCCCATCCCTCAGCTCCTGCGACCGACCGGGAGGTCACCTCAACTCGCCCATGGCCTTTTCCAACCTCATGCGGACGTATTCCCGAACCGCGTTTCGGATGGCATCATCGATGGAAACGGAATCGCCGTCCCTGATTAGGGACTCTAATTCCACCACCTTGACCTTGGGCAGCTCCACAGTTACCCTTTGAATGTGATCGGGAGTGAAGTTCGTCTCGATGAAGGAATCAATGGCCGCTCGGATGGCGTCGGATATGGTCTGGTACTTGCCGCCATCGATGAGCGCCTGTAATGCCCCTAGCTTATCCGTTTGAATCCTAACGGTTATCCTCTCGCTGTCGCTCATGCCCATGCCCTGACCATACTTCGTCTGACAATAATTCAATATTTGTCAGACAATTAGATGATAATCTTGAAGATATATAAATGTTGGCGACTGGCCAGGACCCTGCACTTTTAATGCTAAACCCAGGTCGTCCCACGGTGTAGTGATTTCACGTTTGCCGGTTCTCCTAATATAAGGAAATACCGCAAATCTTTATAAATGGGTATATAAATAACCTCGCGTAGGTGACCCGATTGGCCAAGATAAAAATTGAGAATGTCGTGGCTTCCACTACATTAGGGGAAGAACTTGACCTGCAGACCATCGCCCTCGCCTTGGATGGCGCGGAGTACGAACCGGAGCAGTTCCCTGGACTAATCTACCGGCTGAAGGACCCGAAGACCGCGACATTGCTCTTCCGCAGTGGCAAGGTTGTATGCACCGGCGCAAAGAGCCTGGAGCATGTAGAGGTCGCCATCAAGAAGGTGGCTAAGCAGATCGAGATGGCAGGCATCAAGATCAAGATGCAACCAAAGCCGGATGTGCAGAACATCGTGGCCTCCTCTGACCTAGGACAAGAGATCAACCTCAACGCCATAGCTATTTCACTGGGATTGGAGCGTGTGGAGTATGAGCCCGAACAGTTCCCTGGACTTGTCTACCGCATCGACGTGCCCAAGGTGGTAGTGCTGCTCTTCGGATCCGGTAAACTGGTCTGCACTGGAGCAAAGAAGGAAGAGGATGTAGAGGCAGCGGTCAACAAGATCACTGAGGAACTGAAGGCCGCGGGCTTGTTGAAGTGATTTTTCCCTTTCCGGTCCTCGACAATCACGTTCATCTCCAGCCTTCGGGCCGGAATGTCGAGGCCGTCAAAGATTTTTTAAAGGTCGGTGGTACCCACCTGGTGCTCAGTCACATGCCTTATGACGAGGCGCCTATCCGATCGTCTGACGATTTCTCGACGGCATACGCGATCACCCTTAGCCTGTCATAGAAGGCGCGTTCTGCAGGGGCGCGTACCTTTGTCACCTTGGGGCCATACCCGGTCGAGCTTCTGGGGTTGGTCGAGCGCATGCCCTTGGAAGCGGCCGTGGAGGTCATGAAAGGCGGGATGGACCGCGCGGCGGACCTGGTCCGTGAAGGACTGGCAGTGGGACTGGGCGAGATCGGGAGGCCTCATTTTCCGGTGTCGGACGAGATCATGACCGCTTCCAACGATATTCTGTCATACGGAATGCAATTGGCCAAGGAGTGCGGCTGCCCGGTGGTCATCCATGCGGAGAGCGCCACCCCTGATAGCATGGAGGACCTTGGAAGAATGGCGGACAAGGTCGGACTCTCCAGAGAAAAAGTTGTGAAGCATTACTGCACGCCGTTGATCACCCCGGAGGAGTGCCGGGGGCTTTACCCTTCAATATTGGCCTCGAGACCATCAGTGAATGAGGCTTTGGGCAAAGGGGACCGCTTCCTCATGGAAACGGATTATATGGACGACCCGGAACGTCCAGGAGCGGTGCTGGCAATTACTACAGTACCGAAGAGGATGCGCCAGCTGGTGGAGAAGGGCACCGACGGATCGGCCCTCTGGAAGATAAATAAGGACAATCCCGAGAAGGTCTACGGCGTAGAGTTCTAGTGCAGGACTTGAAAGCCCTCTAACCCCTCAGGCTCTTCCACCTTGATGTCCATCCGGATCACCTCGGCTTTGGGGTGCTCGTTCTTGAGCTTTCTGATCAGTTCTTGCACCGACTGACGCTGCCCTTCGAAAACTGCATTGACCGTCCCGTCGGGCATATTCTTGATATAACCGCTGATGGAGAGCACCCTGGCCCATTGCCGCGCATATTGACGGAAATAGATCCCTTGGACCCTCCCCTCGAAAACGACCGAAACGCGGTACACCATTATGATATCATCAGATTTAGGACCTATAATTATCTATCCCGGTCAGTCTGGGGAGCAAGAATATTTAATATAAAGGTCATATCGGAGCAGAACTCTAAATATGGCCGTGGCCAGAGGAAGGGATGGATGATGAAATCACTTGTTGAGGAAGCTCTAGCGAAGGAAGCCGCCCCAGTCAGGATGGAGGCCACACCGAATTTCGGATACCAGCAGTTGGATTCGACGGACGCTGAGCTAATAGAACTTTTACAGAAACTGAAAACGAACATCAAGATCTTCGGCGTGGGGGGAGGCGGTTCGAATACCATCAGCCGCATCTCCGAGGAGAACATCTCCGGGGTGGAGACCTACGCCGCCAACACAGATGCCCAGCACTTGCTGGCCGCCAGGGCGCAACATAAGATCCTGCTGGGCCGTAGGAGCACTAGGGGATTGGGCGCTGGAGCGCTCCCGCAAGTTGGGGAGCAGTCGGCCAGAGAGGCTGAGGAAGAGATCAGGAAGGCTGTCACCGATGCTCATATCGTCTTCGTCACCGCCGGCATGGGCGGAGGCACCGGAACCGGGGCCGCCGCCGTCGTGGCCGGGATGGCTAGGGAGATGGGGGCATTGACCATCGCGGTCACCACCACCCCCTTCAAGGGCGAGGGGCGCATGCGCATGGAGAACGCCGAGTGGGGACTGCAGCGCCTGAGGAGTTCGGCCGACACAGTAATAGTCATACCGAACGACAAGCTCATCGAGCTCTACCCGCGACTCGGTCTAAATCAGGCCTTCAAGGTGGCGGACGAGATCGTTACCAAGGCTATCAAGGGGATCACCGAACTTATCACCAAACCCGGCCTGGTCAACCTGGACTTCAACGATGTCCGAACGATAATGAAGGGAGCCGGGGTTGCCATGATCGGACTTGGAGAGAGCGATGGTCATGCCGAGGACCGGGCCAAGGAGGCCATCGAGCGCGCCTTGAGCTCCCCCTTGCTGGAAGTGGATATCACCGGAGCGAACGGAGTGCTTGTCAACGTCATAGGCGGAGAGGACATGACCATTTCGGACGCCGAGTTCATCGCCGAGGAAGTGCAGAGGAGGGTCAGCCCCAACGCCAGGATCATCTGGGGAGCGGCCGTGGACCCCTCGTTGGAGCATACCATCAGGGTGATGGTCGTGGTGGCCGGGGTCAAGTCCAAGCAGATCCTAGGAACACCCAACGACACCGAGAAGCTGCGCAAGGCCGATCTGGACTTCATCCGGTAAAATCTTTGCGGGGGCCATCCCCCGTAATATTTCTATTTTCCATATTGAAAAATGTCCTCGATCGAGACCTTGAAGAATGCGGCCATTTTAAACGCCAAATCCAATGATGGATCGTACCTCTCCTTCTCTATGGCGAGGACCGTTTGTCGGGTAATACCCAACTTTTCCGCCAATCCCCTTTGCGTCAAATTAGTCATTGATCGATAGACCCGCAGACGATTGTGCACTTACCCATCA